>NZ_DIIQ01000041.1:0-210655 GCF_002420785.1 Pseudomonas sp. UBA5666
GCAGGTAGGGGTTTTGTCTTTTTGCATTAATATATTTTCGATGCTCTGACTAACGCTCTCTCAATCTGGACGACCCGACTACTGCAGTTGAATATAGACGCCGTTGTGAACTATATAGATGCATCACGCCGCCCTTGGCAACGCTATGAGCAGGATGCTGTATTTAGTTAACACCGCCCGGTTGAGCAGAACAATCATCCTTCGCTCTCCAACAAGGAGAGCGTCCAATAATGACCATCGGCTCAACACATAATCACCCTGCAGATCTGGATATAGACCCGTCGCTCAGTCTTGAACCATGGGCGGTCCGTTTTCCTAATCCGCCTGACCTCTGCTTTGACTACCGTCGCGTAGTTGAGCAGCAGGGTGGTGTGGCTCAAGCCACTCAACCCTCCCATCGTATTTGTATCGTTGGTGGCGGTGTTACCGGGCTCACTGCAGCACGCGAGTTACTTCGATGTGGTTTTGAACGCGTGACTTTGATTGAGCAGTCCAATCGTATAGGTGGACGCCATCTGACAATTGCCAATCGCGCCAACGATCATAAGGCACAGAATACGCCATTTGAAATGGGCGCTATGCGCATGCCATTTTTCAATAGAACGGGCGAGACACCTCAGCAAGGACGCTCTCTTATGGCCTACTACGCCAGTCTGTTTGAGTTACGTCTCTCTCCTTTTCCAAACCCTGGGACACCCTGGGTTAAAGCAACCGGAATTTACTTACGAAATGGCCAGCTCGATGCAGAAGATGATCCTAAGCTTTTAATTTGGAAAAATTCCGAAGGCGCATCGCCTCCACCGGGCGCCATGCTTCAGCAGGTCTTCGATAAATGGCAACGATTTGCTCAGCGCTTTGCCGCTCATATCGCTTCGATCTACGGAACACACGAGTGGCCTAAGGCATGGTCTGCAATCGTTGAGCACTACCATCAGATGTCTTTCAGGGATCTTGTTAGGCTGCCTGAGCGAGACACATGGGATCCCGCGACTCCAGGTGACTTCGGCGGGTTGGGCATGGGTCCAGATGAGTCCGCCATTTTCTATTCCATTGGTATAGGCGATGGCAGCTGGGGCGCCTTCTATGATGTATGCTGTTTGTACCCGCTGCGTACAGCACTATTTGGGTTCAGCAGCCATCTACAGTTAGTACACGGCCGCGTCGATGGGGAAGGTGAGCCCTATGCCGCACCGTATCTTGGGGTTGAGAAGGTGTTAGACAGCAAGGGGGTAGGTTTTCAAGCTCCCTGCTACATCGGTTTGGCTGCATTAGATGAGAGTCTGATGTTCATGAGCATCGCTGAACGGGGCATATCACTATATGAACACCTCGTTCAGCGGCCGGATGGGTTACTGACCGACAGCTCCGTATTCTCATTACGGAAGCTAGAAAATGGTCGTATTCAAGTTGGATACAAGTGGCTACACAGTGACCCTGAAACGAGCACGTTGGCGTACGAGGACTTCGATACTGTCATCTTGACTACGCCTTCCTGGCTCATCGAAACCAATATGAACCTAAGCGGCTTCACCCAGGAGATGTTACCTCAAAGGATTATAGACGCCTGGAAACATGCTCATTGGGAAACGAGCTGCAAGGTTTATGCCCCTTTAAAAAAAAGCTTTCTAAGTAGCCAATCATCTATTCCTCAGATTCTAATCACCGACAGTTTTGTGCATGATGTGTACGCCTATCGCTATAATGAATCCTATCCTGATGATTGTATTCTGCTTAGCTACACATGGGAGGACGATGCCACGAAGTTGGCATCGTTTTCCGACGGTGAATTGGTTGGTAAATGTTTATCCGAATTAGATCGTATCCTTCTCCGCTGCTCTAATGTGGCCCAGCCTATTTCGCCCTACGTTGATCATCAAAACGTTCGAGTTCAGCGTTGGATAACAGACAGCAATGCGTTGGGTTGTGCCAAACTCTATCGGGCCGGCACGTACTATGAGGCGATGGGGTTGATGAAATACAATCGCGATATTAGTGTTCATTCTGGATTATATTTGGCGGGTGAATCATTTTCTGTAGATGCTGGCTGGACAGAGCCTTGTCTGCGTACAGCCCTAGACACAGTGATCAATATTTGCGACCGCACATCAGCCGTGTTCAATGGTGGATTTACCCTCGATCACTACCCTCACTATCAAGCGGAGGGTTGACGCTGGAGGCAAATATTGCCGCGAAAAATCCCACACGATCGTCCTCTTGATCCTACGGGCGTGTAGGAACTGCCTGGCTTTAAACTCGAGATCAAACCCCGCTCTACTGGCCTCCTTCAAAAATAATCACAAGAAGGAGGCTGTCATGCCAGATATCCCCACGTCCATCAGCCCTGTACGCATTGCAGTGGTTCAGTCCGACCCTCAGGTGGGTCTTGAACAGCGCAGCGCTAACCTGACTAAGACGCTAGCGTTTGCTCGTAAAGCGATCAGAGCCGGAGCAAACATAATCGTGCTGCCGGAGCTGGCAAATACCGGATACACCTTCAACTCCCGCGCTGAGGCCTACGCCCATGCGGAGACGCTGCGAGACGGGTCAAGTGTTGCTGCATGGGCAGAGGTGGCCAGGGACTACAACGTGTACGTGGTAGCCGGTTTCGTCGAAAAGGAGGGAATGAAACTCTATAACAGCGCGGTTCTATTGGGACCTGACGGGTTACTTGGACATTATCGAAAAACGCATTTGTGGAATCAGGAGAAATTGTGGTTCACCCCCGGTGACCTCGGGTTTCCAGTATTCGAGACGCCGCTTGGACGGATAGGTTTGCTGATTTGCTGGGATATCTGGTTTCCGGAAGTGCCGCGCATCATGGCTGCGCAGGGGGTAGACCTTATCTGCAGCCTCAATAATTGGGTCTGGACACCGCCACCTCTCTTCGATGCATCAGACCGCTGTATGGCCAATTATCTGACCATGACAGCTGCGCACGTGAATAATGTCTATATCGCGGCGGCCAATCGTGTAGGAAGCGAACGCGGCGGACGATTCCTCGGTTGCTCGATGATTGTCGGAACCCATGGCTGGCCGATTGGTGAGGTAGCAAGCCCGGAAGAGCAGACGATTCTGTACGCTGACATTGACCTGAGCAGCGCACGCTCCGCGCCAATTTGGAACAGTTTGAACGATCTTCCGCGTGACCGCCGGACCGACATGTATGACGCAACGCTTGGTTATCGTTTACATGCAGCTATGCCCCGGTGAGGAGGAGTCATGAACCCTGTTCAACTCATGGATTCTCAGCGCACGGCGCTTTGCGTACTTGCCGGCCTTTTCATACTGTTGGCTACAGCACTCGTAGCCAACCACTGGCTTGATTACGGCCAGCTGACTGCAACCCTCGAACAACCACTGAGTCGACTGCGATGGATAGCGGGTGATATCAGCGAAGTCGTATTTTACAAGCACGAGCTCCCGGCGCTTGGCTTGCTGATTGGCGCATGCCTCGCGCACTGGGCAGGTCTGCGTGGTTATCGCTGGCAGGGCTTTGCCATTTGCTATGGAAGTGGACTGTGGCCTTGGGTGTTCGTCAGCTCGTTGTTTGGATTGTTGTTAAGCCATCTACTGTGGGGATGGACGCTCACCGCCGGTATCTGGCAACCAACCTTCGTTGCTTTTGTATCCCTGCCGGCAGCAATGGTGCTTCTGTATGGGGGCGGCTGGCAGGTCGCAATCAGTGGAGCCGTTCTTGGTGCCGTGCTTGTAACGCCGGCGAGCCTGTTGATGGTCAATTACATCTGCTATCCACTGGGATTGCCGGCCGTAGTGGGCAATGTGAGTGGTATGGCCGTGGCGAGTATCCTGGCATTCATACTGTGCAAGCGGTTTCCTTCACTCGTACGGTCTGTGCACTTCTCAGCTCCCCGTGCACAAGCCCGCCAACCTGACTACGGAATACTATGGGTGATGCGCCGTGTACTTGCAGATTTTACAGAAGCCCCATTTTTCGGTAACGAACTGGCCAGCCTTGGGCTACTGCTGGGCGTCGGTGCAGCTTACGTGCTCGCGCCTGGTGCGCCTGTATACGGGTCGATGCTTCTGATTCCTATCATTGCCGGTCAAGCGCTGGCCTCGCTCACTGGAGTTTTATTCTGGCGAGGACAGTGGCGGATGCGAGGCTGGTATCCCACCTACATCCCCATCGTCTCAATCGTTCCGGCGGCCGTGCTCGTATACGGTGGCAGTTGGCAGGTCGTAGTCGCCAGTTCAGTCTTGGGGGCCCTCACTGCACCGCCTTTGGCTGTCGCAATTACACAGCGACTGCCAGCCTACGTGCATGGCTACGTCGGCAACGTTGCGTCCATGGCAATTGGTGTTCTAACAATTGTGCCACTCGTCGGGTTGATTACTGGGGGTAGAATATGACTGCGCAGAAAAAATTACCCACGCTCGCGATTGCCAGTCTGGGCGGCACTGTCAGCATGAAAAGTGACGCACTGGCAGGTGGTGTCAAACCTGCGCTTGGTTGCGGTATGCAGGTGGCGCAAGTGCCTGAGTTGCGAAACATGGCTTTGCTTGTGTTAGAGACATTGGCGCTCTTGCCGAGTGCATCGCTGAGTTTTTTATCCTTGCTCGATGTTTTTGCGTGGGCTAAAGCTCAGATAGAAGCCGGCGCTGTAGCGATTGTAATGACCCAAGGCACCGATAGCCTGGAAGAGACGGCATATTTTCTTGACCTGATTTGGCCATTCGATGCGCCAGTGGTCATGACAGGGGCTATGCGCTCTGCCAGCCAGCCCGGTCATGATGGGCCTGCCAATCTTCTTGCTGCAGTACAGGTTGCCCTGGCTGGAGACAGTCGCGGCCGCGGTGTGTTGGTGGTAATGGGGGATCAGGTCCATGCCGCGTCTCAAGTCCGTAAGACAGCCAGCTTATCCGCGTCGGCCTTCGAATCCCCTGGATACGGCCCGCTGGGGATGTTGATTGAGGGTTCAGTCCTTTACCATCATGCAATCAAGCGAACCGAAGCATTGCCGTTACCTTTTCGTACTGATCACAGGGTTGCGTTGCTTGAATCATGCCTGAGTGCCGATGTAGACCTTCTGCTGGCCGTTAAGGAGCTTGGATACGAGGGATTGGTCATCGCCGGCTTTGGCGCAGGTCATGTATCCGAGAGCTGGTCAACAGCCTTGGGACGCATTGCACCCATGCTGCCGGTAGTTGTCGCCACCCGCACCGGAAGTGGTTCAACGGCGCGGGCGTCTTATGGATTTGTCGGGGGTGAGATCGACCTGCAAGCAAAAGGCATCCACATGGCAGGCCGGCTTTGTCCGCGCAAATGTCGGATTCTTTTATGACTATTGTGCGCAAGTAACAACCAGCATCGTCTTGAAAGCTGGTTAACGTGAATCCAGAGTCGCCCACACGAGGATTGCGTGGGCCTCTCTAACGAAGGGCTATGTTAGTGTACCCCTACGTCTCACTTGCCAGGATATCTGTAGATGCTCCCCACGCTTACCGAAAAAGAGCTCAATCGCCTCGAAGACATGTTGATCGTCTACGGCAATGATTACTCGGTCATCAATCTGGCAGAGCTCAACGGGTTCTTCACCGCCCTGGCCAGCTCACCCAATACCGTCCAGCCTATGGAATGGCTGCCAGCAGTAGCCGGCGGTCATGTTCCCAAGTTCAAGAAGCTGGCTGACGAAGAGGCCTATACGGCATTGATGCTGCGCTACGCCAGTCAGGTGGCCGAAGACCTGGAAGACAATGTCGATGGTTTCCAGCCGCTTTTCGAGCAAGGCGAGGGCGACCAGGGGACCGAAGTCGTCATGGAGGAGTGGTGCTTTGGCTACATGCGTGGCACCCAAGTCGCGGGTTGGGCTGCTCTGCCTCCAGAACAGGATGCGCTGCTCAAGACCATCTCGCTGCATGGGCTGGAAGATAACGTCGAACTGTTGGACCAGATGTCCGAACAGGATATCCAGCAGTGCGTGCCCCACGTCATCGATGCCGTTCGCCAGCTTTACCGATTTCATTCACAGCAGCGGTAAGGCAATGAGAGTTGTTGTTCAAGCACGGTAACGACAACGCCATACTTACCCTGTCCGAGCTGGACGGCTTCATGAACGCGCTGTGCAGCACACCGCGCGTTGTACCCCCAAGCGAATGGCTACCCGTGGTAGGTGGGGGAGAGCTGCCTCATTTCAAAAGCAAGGCGCAGAGCCAGCGTTATTTTGATCTACTCATCAAGTTCCACAACCGTGTGTTGCAGATGCTTGCGCAGGCAACCGATGAACTTGAACTGCTATTCGAAGTACGAGAATTTCCAGACGGCGATGTCGTGGTTCTCAAGGACTGGTGCTTTGGCTACATGAAAGGGGTAGAAGTAGGTCAGTGGCCGCCTTTGCCTGCTGGGCTTCGACATCACTTCGATGCAATCGCGCTCCATGGCGAGGAGAAGAGTTTTCCATTGCTCGATAAGATGAGCTCTGAGGAACATCAAGCCACAGTTCCCCGCGTCGTAGAGGCTGTGCACCGGCTCTATCTCCACAACCGTCATTCCTGAAACACAAGCCCTTGCAGTCACTGCCGCACAGAGCTTGGTACATACGTGTGTCCGGTCACTGCATCACCCTTTATAGCCAGCGCTACACAGGCCAATTGTTTCGACCAGCGAAATTGAGGCTTGCTCCAGGCGCTGATTCTGCTCCTGCACCGATACATGCAGTATGGCTCTACCAGCGCTATGCCGGCGCTGATCAGGAGCCATGCCGATGTCCACCCCAATAAAGCTCTACAACTTCCCCAAGTCCGGTCACGCGCACCGCATCGAGCTCATGCTTTCCCTGCTTGGGTTGCCAACCCAACTGGTTTTCGTTGACCTGGCAGCAGGCGCACACAAGCAACCCGAGTTCCTGGCCCTCAACCCTTTCGGCCAGGTGCCGGTGATCGATGACAACGGCACGGTGATCGCTGATTCCAACGCCATCCTGGTGTACCTGGCCAAGAAATATGACAGCGGCGCATGGCTGCCCGAAGATCCGGTGGCAGCCGCTGCCGTGCAACGCTGGTTGTCGGTGGCTGCCGGCCCGCTGGCCTTCGGTCCGGCCGCCGCGCGCCTGGTGACCGTGTTTGGTGCGGCATTCGATACCGACGAGGTCATTGCACGCGCCCATGGGCTGCTCAAGGTGATCGATACCGAACTGGCCAAAAGACCGTTCCTGGTAGGCCATACGCCAACCATCGCCGATATCGCCAACTACTCGTACATCGCCCACGCACCTGAAGGCAATGTGTCGCTGGAGCCCTATGCCAATGTGCGCGACTGGCTGATGCGAATCGAAGCGTTGCCCGGCTTCGTGGCCATGCCACGTACCCAGATCGGGCTGCAGACCAACGCCTGACACCGTACCGCCCCCGAGGACGTCGCCATGCAGCACATACACGACCATCGCCCATCGCCCTGGCACCCAGGCGAGAAAACCCTGCAGGAAAAGGTGGGTGTAGCAGCGCGCATGGAGGCGGTGGGGCATAAGGTCATTCGCGACTACATGCCCGATCAGCACCGCGCCTTCTACCACCAGCTGCCGTTCATTGTTGCCGCCAGCGTGGACGCGCAGGGCCGTCCGTGGGCGACCTTGCTGGAGGGGCCGGAAGGTTTCATCCGCTCGCCCCATCCTCGTGAGCTGACAATCGATATCCAACCGCCAGCCGACGATCCGGCGACGCCAGGGCTGGCCGCCGGGCAGGCAGTCGGCCTGTTGGGCATCGAACTGCACACCCGTCGGCGCAACCGTCTCAACGGCCGCATCCACCAGGCCACCCATGAGCAGTTGCAGGTGACTGTGGCTCAGTCATTCGGCAACTGCCCGCAATACATCCAACGGCGCGACTACACCCGGGTCGCGCAAATGCCCCAAGGGCGTATCGATTCCACAGCGCTGGATGCCGATGCCGTCAGTCTGATTCAGGCAGCCGATACCTTCTTCGTCGCCAGTTATGTCGAGCACGCCGACGGCCAGCGAGCGGTGGACGTCTCCCACCGCGGCGGACGACCTGGGTTCGTGAGGGTTGAAGGCAGTCTCCTGACCATCCCCGACTACGCCGGGAACCTGCACTTCAATACTCTGGGCAACCTGCTGGCAAACCCCCGTGCTGGGCTGCTGTTCGTCGACTTCAGCAATGGCAACGTGCTGCAACTGTATGGGCGTGCCAAGCTGCTGCTGGACGGCCCCGACATCCCATTGTTCGAGGGCGCCGAGCGCCTCTGGACGCTGGAGGTCGAGCATGTGGTATGGCGTCCGGGCGCAGTTGGCCTGCGTTGGGCATTCAAGGACTACGCGCCTACCACGTTGGCGACCGGCACCTGGAGCCGTCTGTCGCAACGCTCGCAACAGGCGCCATGGCAACCCTGGCGCGTGGTGCGGGTGGAGCAGGAAAGCCGTGATATCCGCTCGTTCTACCTCGAGCCGCCTGGCGCTAGCGCAGTGACGTTCGCGCCAGGGCAACATGTGCCGGTGCAAATCCCGCTGGACCCGCATAAGCCGCTGATCCGCACCTACAGCCTGTCCAGCGCGCCTTCCGACGGCCATGTGCGCATCAGCGTCAAGGCACAGGGGCCCGCTTCGCGCTACCTGCATGAGCGCGTCGTGGCAGGCGATGTGCTGCAGGTGCGGCCGCCGGTAGGCGGCTTCACGCTGGATCTGAACAGCACTCGGCCGCTGGTGCTGATTGGCGCTGGCGTAGGCATCACCCCTTTGCTGGCCATGTTGCGCGAGCAGTTGAAGCAAGGGCCGGCGCGGGTCATTCATCTTTTCCAGGGCGCCCGTAGCTTGGCTGATCTGGCATTCCCCAAGGAATTGGCCCACTTGCAACACCACGCCGCAGGGCTGCTGCACGTGCACCGCACCCTGAGCCAACCCGAAGATCACGCCCGGCCAGGCCGTGATTATCAGTTTGCCGGCCGGCTGAGTATCGAGCACGTCAAAGCCACACTGACATTGGATGACTACGATTTCTACCTGTGCGGCCCAGGCAGCTTCACCCAGGACCTCTACCAGGGGCTACGCGGCCTGCATGTGCCGGACACGCGGATTCATGCCGAGGCGTTCGGCCCGTCTAGCCTTCGCCGCCACTTCGACGCCGGCCAGCCGACCCTGCAGCAACCGCCTGCTGCCAGCGAGTCAGTCGCGGTCCATTTTGCGGCATCAGCCAAACAGGCGCAGTGGTCACCCTCCAGCGGCACACTGCTGGAGTTGGCCGAGGCACATGGCCTGTCGCCGGAGTTCAGTTGCCGGGGTGGAACCTGCGGCACCTGCAAAACGCGGTTGCTCAGTGGCCAGGTGCATTACCCTAACCTCCCAGGCGAAATGCCGCAGAGCGGGAGCGCGCTGATCTGTTGTGCGGTGCCCGCGAAGGTGGATGAGCCAGGGCAGGCGCTGGTGCTTGATATCTGATCGGCCAGAACAGGCAGCACAAGCGCCTTGAATCAAACATAATGCCTGCATTCCCACCCCAAGGAGCCCGCATGGACCAGATCCACCTGATGAAGGTGTTTGTCGCCGTAGGCGAACTGGAAAGCTTCGCCGCGGCTGCGCGTCGCCTGGATATCTCCCCAGCGGCCGTCACCCGTGCTGTCGTCGCCCTCGAGGAACAACTCGGGGTCAAGCTGGCGCTGCGCACCACCCGCAGTGTGCGCCTGACTGAAGCCGGCGGCCGCTACCTGGAGGACACCCGGCACATCCTCGCCAGCATTCACGAGGCCAACGAAGCCGCTGCCGGCATCAACGCCACCCCCAAGGGCGATCTGGCCATCACCGCCCCGAGCCTGTTCGGCAAGAAGTTCGTCATGCCGTGCATCGTGCAGTACTTGCAACGGTTTCCGGAGGTCGACATTAGCGCCTACTTCCTGGACCGCATCGTGAATATGGTCGAGGAGGGCATGGACGTGGCCGTGCGCATCGGCCCCTTGCCCGATTCGGGCCTCAAGGCATTGCGCGTGGGCAAGGTACGCCGCATGTTGTGCGCCTCGCCTGAATACCTGGCCCGCTATGGCACACCCGAACATCCTTCCGACTTGGCAAGCCATGCGGTGATTGGCACCACCGACCTGTCACCGCGCGCTGGTTGGCGCTTCGGGGTGACCGACGAATCGACCTTGGTGCGGGTCAAGCCACGGTTGACCGTCACCAGCAACGACGGGGCGATTGCCGCCGCCAGTGGCGGGCTGGGAATCGCCCGCCTGCTGTCCTACCAGGTGGCTGACGAGCTGGCCAGCGGGCAACTGCGAGTGATCCTGGCTGAATACGAAGAAGCCCCGTGGCCGATTCATGTGCTGCATCGGGAGAGCAAATACGGTTCAACCAAGGTCCGGACCTTCATCGACCTGCTGGCACAAAGCCTGAGGGCCCAACAGTTGGATTGACCTGCTACCCAGCCCATGGGCGGGGTGGGTCTGTCTGGTAAAGTACCGAACTGTTCGCTGGCAGCCCGCCAGCGCGCAATGCTCACAAAAGATTACGCAAGGAAGCCGCTGGATGAACAAACGCTTCACACGCACCTGGCTCGCCGCGCTGCTGTTGCCATGGCTTGCCGCATGTAACGGCCAAAAAGTCGAGCGCGTGCTGGTTTATCAGAACACGGTCTACGACTGGCGCATCGAACACGTGGTGGCCCACAACTGGCCGGCCGGCCCGCACCAGTACTACGAGGTGTTCCTCAAGGGTCGCTTACTGATACTGCCGGCCAACACCTTCAACGACGTGCGCGACATCCGCGAGTTCGTCGCCGCAGGCGGCTTCGATACCAACAACTGGCGCAACGATACGATCATCGTGGCGTTCGAGAATGTACAGGCGCGCAAGGGCGGCAACGAGCACTTTGTCCGCTCGCTGATGATCACCCCGACGCACCAGGAAGGGGAAGTGATACTGGCCGACATGACCACCCGCCAGCAGGTTGCCGTGCAGCGGGTGGAGCCGGGTGGTGATCACTAAAAGTGGATAATGACTTGCGCTGCAACTATAAGGTGAACAGCGGACTCAGGATGGTTCAAACTGGAACCCGGTCCTTCCTTGCTATTCGACGATACAACACAAGCGTCGCGCACAGCGCACACAGTGCAGCGAATGCGACCCAGTAAGCAGGCGCTGCTTTGTCACCGGTTTCATGGATCAACCAGGTCGACATGACCGGTGTGAAACCGCCGAACAGGGCCGTAGCCAAGCTGTAGGCTAGGGAGAAGCCCGCTACCTTCACTTCGACTGGCATGATTTCCGTGAGCGCCGGGATCATCGCACCGTTGTACATCGCATAGAGGAACGAGAACCACAGCAGTACCTCAAGCATGTGCGCGAAGCTTGCCGCATGGGCCAGGTAAGACAGTGCTGGGTAAGCGGTGAACAGGGTGAGTACGGTCATGGCGATCAGGATTGGTTTACGACCGAAACGGTCGCTGAGCGTGCCGCCGATGGGTAGCCAGATAAAGTTGGACACGCCTACCAGAAGCGTCACCAGCAACGCGTCATTTGTGCTCAGGTTGAGTACAGTCTTACCAAAGGTAGGAGCGTACACAGTGATCAGGTAGAAGGCACTGGTGGTCATGGCGACCATCAGCATGCCCGCGATGACTACCGATGAGTTGCGGCCTAGGGTAGCGATCACTTGCTTCATGGTCGGGCGATGCTGACGCTTCTCGAACGCTTCGGTTTCTTGCAGGTTACGGCGCAGGAAGAAGATGAACGGGATGATCATGCAGGCAGCGGCGAACGGAATTCGCCAGCCCCACTCGCTGATCTCGGCCGGCGCTAGGCTTTGATTCAGTCCGTAACCCAACGCGGCGGCGACCACGATGGCGACCTGTTGGCTGCCGGATTGCCAGCTGGTATAGAACCCTTTGCGACCCGGTGTAGCCATTTCGGCTAGGTAGACCGACACCCCGCCCAATTCAGCACCGGCGGAAAAGCCTTGCAGCAAGCGGCCAAGCAGTACGAGCGCGGGTGCCCAATAGCCGATCGTGGCGAAGCCGGGGACTAGGACGATGAGCAACGTGCCGCTAGCCATGATTGACAGCGTGACGATGAGGCCTTTGCGGCGGCCAACATCGTCGATGTAAGCGCCCAGAATTACCGCCCCCAATGGCCGCATGAGGAATCCGGCGCCGAACACAGCGAAGGTCATCATCAGCGAGGCGAATTCGCTGGAGGCTGGGAAGAAAGCTGAGGCGATTTGGGTGGCGTAGAAACCGAACAGGAAGAAGTCAAATTGTTCGAGGAAGTTACCAGATGTGACACGTAGAACCGCCGCGGCCTTGGACCGGGCGGGAGGCGAAGCAGGCATAGACGGTTCTCCAGCATGAATCTGTTCGTTGTTGAACGATCAATCCCCTCGATTATGCTGGACACATCCTGAAATGCTTAATGAAACATTCTGATCACTGCGGCGCAGGGCGCACAGGGGCCTTACGCGACAGGAGAGGTGACAAGCTCTAGTACCCACTCGCAAAGCTCATCGTTTGACGAAAGAATCGATTTCAGCCGCAGATCTGCCAGATCACCGGCTTTCTTCCAGGCTTCGGCTGCTTCCCAAGCCGGTACAACCCGGGTCGCCACAGATGACGCTACAGCGGCTACATTCGCCGCTATACCGTGTACAGGGTGAACCAGGCCCGATTCGGCATCGGCACTAACAGGCGCCTTCATGGCGAAGAAATATGAGTTACCTTTCTTCGCCTGGTGCATGTCGGGACCGCGCTTACGTTCCTTATTCCTGGTCGAACTGGGGTGCGTGGATGATGAATCAGAAAAATTTCAGAGGGATTAAGTGCACAATGAGCTCATCGGGGCATTGTGCACTTAATCAGCATCGCTTGTAGTATCAGGACTACGTTTAGTATTGGTGAAAAAATTCAGCCGGAGGTGAACACCTACGCCTTGAAGATCAATCCCAGCTCAACGCCCCACCGGTCTGGTACTCGATCACTCGCGTCTCAAAGAAGTTCTTCTCCTTCTTCAAGTCCATGATCTCGCTCATCCACGGGAACGGGTTGGTCGTGCCTGGGTACTCTTCCTTCAGACCGATCTGCGTCAGGCGACGGTTGGCGATGAACTTGAGGTAGTCCTCCATCATTGCCGCGTTCATGCCCAGTACGCCGCGTGGCATGGTGTCACGGGCGTATTCGATCTCCAGCTGAGTCCCCTGCAGGATCATCTGGGTGGCTTCTTCCTTCATCGCCGCATCCCACAGGTGCGGGTTTTCGATCTTGATCTGGTTGATCACGTCGATACCGAAGTTCAGGTGCATCGACTCGTCACGCAGGATGTACTGGAACTGCTCGGCAACGCCAGTCATCTTGTTGCGACGGCCCATGGACAGGATCTGGGTGAAGCCGCAGTAGAAGAAGATGCCTTCCAGAACGCAGTAGTAGGCGATCAGGTTGCGCAGCAGTTCCTTGTCGGTCTCGACGGTGCCGGTGTTGAACTCGGGGTCGGAGATGGCGCGGGTGTACTTAAGGCCCCAAGCCGCTTTCTTAGCGACCGACGGGATCTCGTGGTACATGTTGAAGATCTCGCCTTCATCCATGCCCAGCGACTCGATGCAGTACTGATAGGCGTGGGTGTGGATCGCCTCTTCGAAGGCCTGGCGCAGGATGTACTGGCGGCACTCGGGGTTGGTGATCAGGCGGTACACAGCCAGGGCCAGGTTGTTGGCAACCAGCGAGTCGGCCGTGGAGAAGAAGCCCAGGTTGCGCATGACGATGCGGCGTTCGTCCTCGGTCAAGCCGTCCTGGCTCTTCCACAGGGCGATGTCGGCGGTCATGTTGACCTCCTGCGGCATCCAGTGGTTGGCGCAGCCGTCGAGGTACTTCTGCCAGGCCCAGTCGTACTTGAACGGCACCAGCTGGTTAAGGTCGGCGCGGCAGTTGATCATGCGCTTTTCATCCACCGCCACACGGGCCGAGGAACCTTCCAGCTCAGCCAGGCCTTCGGCAACGTCCAGGGCGTCCAGGGCCGCCTTGGCGCGCTTGACGGCCTCGGAGTCCGACGCCGTGGCAGCGCGGGCTTCCAGGGCCGCGGCACCGCCGGCGCTGTCGAGTTTGTCGAGGGTGGCGGCGGCGTGAGCCTGCGCAGGGGTGTTGCCTTTGGCGGCGACTTCGCCGTCATCTTCTTTATCGAATTCGTCCCAGCTCAGCATGGTGAGAGTCTCCTGCTCGAGGGCCATCTGTGAAGTATGGCCGGTAGATCTTGGTTGCGGTGCGGTGCACGCAAATCAGCGGTGCCCGTGGCGGGCTGGCCCCAGCGGCGTGGCTGCGGCTTTTGTATCGGGTAGCGGGGCGGCAGCGCCACACCCGCAGGCTTGCATACGGCTCTACAAAAAAGAGGCTTCCCGCAGGAAGCCTCGGCCTGGCCTTACTGGCAGGCTTCGCAGTCCGGCTCGTCGATCGCGCAGGCCTTGGGCACTGGCGCAGGGCCGGCTGCCTGGACCGGGGCGCTGTCGCCACCGCTGGACACGGCGTTGAGCTTGCCGGTGTTGATGGTCGACTTCTCGGTGCTGGTGGCGGCCAGGGCACGGAGGTAGTAGGTGGTTTTCAGACCACGGTACCAGGCCATGCGGTAGGTCACGTCCAGCTTCTTGCCCGAGGCACCGGCGATGTACAGGTTCAGCGACTGCGCCTGGTCGATCCACTTCTGGCGACGGGAAGCGGCGTCGACGATCCACTTGGTTTCCACTTCGAAGGCCGTGGCGTACAGGTCCTTGAGTTCTTGCGGAATACGCTCGATCTGCTGCACCGAACCGTCGTAGTACTTCAGGTCGTTGATCATGACCGAGTCCCACAGGCCACGGGCCTTGAGGTCGCGAACCAGGTACGGGTTGATCACGGTGAACTCGCCCGACAGGTTCGATTTCACGTACAGGTTCTGGTAGGTCGGCTCGATCGACTGCGACACGCCGGTGATGTTGGCGATGGTCGCAGTTGGCGCAATGGCCATGATGTTCGAGTTACGAATACCTTTCTGTACCCGGGCACGGACCGGCGCCCAATCCAGGGTTTCGTTCAGGTCGACGTCGATGTACTTCTGGCCACGGGCCTCGATCAGGATCTGTTGCGAGTCCAGCGGCAGGATGCCTTTGGACCACAGCGAGCCTTGGAACGTCTCGTAGGCGCCGCGCTCGTCGGCCAGGTCGCAGGAGGCCTGGATGGCGAAGTAGCTGACCGCTTCCATCGACTTGTCGGCGAATTCGACGGCAGCGTCGGAACCGTAGGCGATGTGCTGCAGGTACAGCGCATCCTGGAAGCCCATGATGCCCAGGCCTACCGGACGGTGCTTGAGGTTCGAGTTACGCGCCTGCGGTACCGAGTAGTAGTTGATGTCGATCACGTTGTCGAGCATGCGCACGGCCGTGTTGACGGTGCGTTGCAGCTTGGCGGTGTCCAGCTTGCCATCGACGATGTGGTTCGGCAGGTTGATCGAGCCCAGGTTGCAGACCGCGATCTCGTCCTTGTTGGTGTTCAAGGTGATCTCGGTGCACAGGTTCGAGCTGTGCACCACGCCCACGTGCTGCTGAGGCGAGCGCAGGTTGCACGGGTCCTTGAAGGTCAGCCATGGGTGGCCGGTCTCGAACAGCATCGAGAGCATCTTGCGCCACAGGTCCTTGGCCTGGATGGTCTTGAACACCTTGATCTTGTTGTACTCGGTCAGGGCTTCGTAGTACTCGTAGCGCTCTTCGAAGGCCTTGCCGGTCAGGTCGTGCAGGTCCGGCACTTCCGAGGGCGAGAACAGGGTCCACTTGCCGTCGTCGAAGACGCGCTTCATGAACAGGTCAGGGATCCAGTTGGCGGTGTTCATGTCGTGGGTACGACGGCGATCATCACCGGTGTTCTTGCGCAGCTCGATGAATTCTTCGATGTCCAGGTGCCAGGTTTCCAGGTAGGCACACACAGCGCCCTTGCGCTTGCCACCCTGGTTGACCGCAACAGCGGTGTCGTTCACGACTTTGAGGAACGGCACGACGCCCTGGGACTTGCCATTGGTGCCCTTGATGTAGGAGCCCAGTGCACGCACCGGCGTCCAGTCGTTGCCCAGGCCACCTGCGAATTTGGACAGCATGGCGTTGTCGTGGATCGCGTGGTAGATGCCCGACAGGTCGTCCGGGACGGTGGTCAGGTAGCAGCTCGACAGCTGCGGGCGCAGGGTGCCGGCGTTGAACAGGGTCGGGGTCGAGGCCATGTAGTCGAAGGACGACAACAGGTTGTAGAACTCGATCGCGCGCGCTTCCTTGTCCTTTTCTTCCAGTGCCAGGCCCATGGCCACACGCATGAAGAAGACCTGCGGCAGCTCGAAGCGCACGCCATCCTTGTGGATGAAGTAGCGGTCGTACAGGGTTTGCAGGCCCAGGTAGGTGAACTGCTGGTCACGCTCGTGATCGATGGCCTTGCCCAGGCGCTCCAGGTCATAGGCTGCCAGGGCCGGGTTGAGCAGCTCGAACTCCACGCCCTTGGCGACGTAGGCCGGCAGGGCCTTGGCATACAGGTCGGCCATTTCGTGGTGCGTGGCGCTGTCAGCGACGTTCAGGAAGGCCAGGCCTTCGGCGCGCAGGGTGTCCATCAGCAGGCGAGCGGTGACGAACGAATAGTTCGGTTCACGCTCGACCAGGGTACGGGCGGTCATCACCAGGGCGGTGTTGACGTCCTTGATGGCCACGCCGTCGTACAGGTTCTTCAGGGTTTCGCGCTGGATCAGGTCGCCATCGACTTCGGCCAGGCCTTCGCAGGCTTCGCTGATGATAGTGTTCAGGCGCGCCATGTCCAGCGGCGCCAGGCTACCGTCGGCCAGGGTGATGCGAATGCTTGGGTGCGGCTCGACCACGGCGTCGGTGCTGACGCGGGTGGCGCGCTCCTTGGCGCGCTGCTCACGGTAGATGACGTAGTCACGGGCGACTTTCTGCTCGCCGGCGCGCATCAGGGCCAGTTCGACCTGGTCCTGGATTTCTTCGATGTGGATGGTGCCACCCGATGGCATGCGACGCTTGAACGTGGCCGAGACCTGCTCGGTCAGGCGCGCGACGGTGTCGTGAATGCGCGACGAAGCGGCGGCGGTACCGCCTTCAACTGCGAGGAACGCCTTGGTGATGGCCACGGTGATCTTGTCGTCGGTGTAGGGGACGACAGTACCGTTACGCTTGATCACGCGCAGTTGGCCAGGGGCAGTGGCGGCCAGATCCTGATTGGATTCGGCAACCTGCGGGGCCTTGGCCTGCGGGTTCTCGCGAGTCGTGTCGGTTTGCATGGGTGGGTGTCTCCACAGTTTCTATATTGATCAGGCGCCCAATTGGGCGCCCACCGTTCCGTCCACTTGCTCGATTGCCTGGCGGGGATGCGCAACGCAAGCGCATCCGTCCGCGCGGGCGTACCGACTTCGGGACAGACTCAGGAATAAGGGCAATGGCTTGCCGCTCCCTGGCCGAAGTCAAAAGTTCCGGGTTGCCGGAATCCGTTGCTGATGAGTGCCAGGCTCGCCTGGTTCACCCATGCCCGAACAAGGCCCTGACAGGGCTTGCCTCGGTCGCCTCCGCAGGAGCGGTTTGGCTGCTGAAACCACCGTAAGTTCAGCCGAAAAATCCGATGATTTTGCGGGTTGACTTTTTTAAGTGATTTTGCGCGAACCCCTATATCTAGTGGTTCGTCGCGATCGCGATACAAGATAATGCGGTATGGGGGTGTTTGCAAGGCGAGCGGCTGTGGATATCTTGTGGGTACTTTGTGAGTGAAACGTGAGTATTCGCTGTAGGCCTTGTGCCCACTGGTTTGAAGTGTTTTTCTGCGTCTGCTTGCCGCTGGGCAGTTTTTTTCAGGGGCCGCCGTCGCACCCGGATCATTGTCCACAGAACCACCCAAGTGGGTTGGCTCGGCAGGGTCCTGGTCGTACTATCCAGGAAAAAACAACACCAACAGGCCCTACGCCATGGATCCAACGCTACCGCGCATCCTCATCGTCGAAGACGACCAGCGTCTGGCCGAATTGACTGCCGAGTATCTGAGCGCCCAAGGGTATGCGGTCAGTGTCGAGGGCGATGGCGCTCGCGCAGCGCGACGCATCATCGACACCCAGCCGGACCTGGTCATGCTGGATGTGATGTTGCCGGGCGAAGATGGCATGAGCATCTGTCGGCGAGTGCGCAGCCAGTACCCTGGGCCCATCCTGATGCTCACGGCGCGCACCGACGAGCTGGATCAGGTGCAAGGACTGGACATTGGCGCAGACGACTACGTGTGCAAGCCCTTACGCCCCCGGCTGTTGCTGGCGCGCATCCAGGCCTTGTTGCGTCGCAGCGAGGCGCCTGCGGGCAAACGCCAGGACCTGACCTTCGGTGCGCTGCGCATCGACAGCCGGGTGCGTGAGGCGTGGCTTGGCGATCGGCAGATCGAGCTTACCGGCGCCGAATTCGACCTGCTTTGGCTGCTGGCCAGCAACGCTGGCAAGGTGCTGACCCGCGAGCAGATCTCCACGGCGCTGCGCGGTGTGGGCTATGACGGCCAGGACCGCTCCATCGACATACGCATTTCCCGTATCCGCCCTCGCATCGGCGACGACCCTATCCAGCCCCGGCTGATCAAGACCCTGCGCAGCAAAGGCTATCTGTTCGTGGGCCAATGCCCGTGAATTCCATTTTCCTGCGCATCTATGGCGGCATGCTGGCGGTCCTGGTACTGGTGGCGCTGCTGGGGGTGCTCAGCCTGCACCTGGTCAACGAAGTACGCGCCGCCCAGCACCGCGAGGGCCTGGCGCAAGGCACGTTCAGCCTCATGGCCGATAACCTGGCCGTGCAGAGCGACACCGAGCGCAAGCGTTCCCTGCTGCTGTGGGGGCGGCTGCTGGGGGTGCCGCTGCAGTTGCAGCCCATGTCGGCCTTCGCCCTCGATGGCGCACAACGCGCACGTCTGTACCGCAGCCTCGCCGTGGTCGAGAAGACCGGCCCGCATGCAGCTCGGGTGTTGCGCAGGGTAGGGCAGCAGGACCTGCTGCTGGTCGCCCAGGTCAGGCAGATCAGCGAGCAACTGGCGCGCGCTACCCTGTATCTACTGGCCGACGAGCTGGTGCGTTACCCGGTGACCGAACAGCAGCAGCGCCTGGAGCAGATCAAGCACGACAAGGGCTTCGGGTTTGGGGTTGCCTTGCAGCGTATCGAGCGGGCCAGCCTGGATGACGATCAGCGGCGCCGGGTGGAGGAGGGTGACACGGTGATGGCGCTGGGCATGGATGGCGATTCCATACGCGTGTTCGCTGGGCTCTCCGGCTCGCCGTGGGTGCTGGAGATCGGCCCCTTGCACCAGCTCAACCCCTACCCACCCCAGTTGCTGGTGTTGATCACCCTGGTTGGTTTGAGCCTCATTGGCCTGGTGGTCTACCTGCTGGTGCGCCAATTGGAGCGGCGCGTTTCCGGGCTGGCGCGGGCCGCGGCGGGCATCGCCCAAGGCAGCCTGGACACGCGTGTACCGGCAGGCGATGCCGATTCGATCGGGCGCCTGGCAGCGGCATTCAATGGCATGGCCGAGCACTTGCAGCGCTCGCTGTCCATGCAGCGCGAGCTGGTACGTGCCGTGTCGCACGAGCTGCGCACCCCCGTGGCCCGCTTGCGTTTTGGCCTGGAAATGGTCGAAAGCGCCGCCACCGAGCAGGCACGCGCCAAGCACCTTGCCGGCATGGACGGCGACATCCAGGACCTGGACAAGCTGGTCGACGAAATGCTCACCTACGCGCGCCTCGAGCAAGGCGCCCCGGCCCTGACGTTCCAGCGTATCGACCTGGATGCCTTGCTCGATCAGGTCATTGCCGAACTGGCCCCGTTGCGTCGCGACATACGCTTGTTGCGGGGCGATTGCCAGGGCGTCGAAGGCGAGACCGCCTGGGTCGAGGCAGAGCCCCGCTACCTGCACCGCGCCGTGCAGAACCTGGTGAGCAATGCCCTGCGCCACGCCGAGCACGAAGTGCGCGTGAGTTATCAGCTAGGCCCGCACGTGTGCCGTATCAATGTGGAAGATGACGGGCCAGGCATTCCGGAAGGGGTCTGGGACCGCATCTTCACGCCGTTCATGCGCCTGGATGACAGCCGCACCCGAGCCTCCGGTGGCCATGGCCTGGGTTTGTCGATCGTGCGCCGTATCATCTATTGGCACGCAGGCCGCGCCACGGTAGGCCACGGCACGGCCCTGGGTGGCGCCTGTTTCAGCCTTGCCTGGCCACGACAACAGGCGCCGTTGTAGGCCTCAGGCGCTAACCAGGCTCAGCAAGTGGCCATCCTGCAGACAGAATTGCCCCTGTAATTGGGCGCCCTTGCGCCATTGGGCGGACAGGTCGGTGAGCAGGCGCAGCGTGGCCAGCCCGTCAGCGGACCATTCCAGCAGCTCGGCATGTTCGAAGTAAAAGCGCTGGCCAGTCAGGGGGTAGAGCGTCTTGAACAGGCTTTCCTTGAGCGAGAAGGTCAGGGTCACGGCCAGGCCCAACTGCCGGTGGTCCAGACGCTCCAGCTCCATCGGTGTCAGGATCTCGCCCATCAAACGCTCGGCGCGCTCGTCATCGAGCAGCGCTTCCTGGTCCAACCCCAGCCCGCGGCAGTTGCTTTGAGCAGCAACCACCGCCGCCGCCCAGCCTTTACCGTGGGTAATCGAGCCCCGAATGCCGGCAGGCCAGATGGGGGAGCGGTCTTCGTGGGTGGTGGGCACGTAGTGCCGGCCGTCCAACTGCTGCAACGCCGCGCGCGCGCATACCCGCCCGGCGATGTATTCAGCCTGGCGCTTGGCAACTGAACGTTGCAGGCCCGCACTGGGCACGATGCCAGCACGCGCGAAGTCGTCCGGGGTCACGCTTGTGGGGTCGAAGGCGCAACTGACCAGTACCGCACCAGGCAAGGGACGGGGCAAGGGCCAGTGTTGCCGAAGCGAGGTACAGCAGGCAGGAAGGGTCGTCATGCGCGCTATTGTGCCAGCTGAGCAGGGGTTGCGGGAGGGGCAGGGCGATACAGCCCGGCACATGGGCGCAGTTTTCAACGCAAGCATGAAAACGCGCCCGCTGTTGCCTACCTATTACGGTGATCGCTGGCGTCCCAGCATGGCTGCCCCGCGTGATCACTCATTGAACACCTGCTTGAAAAACGCCTGCATGTCTGCCCAGGAGCGTTCGTCGGCCGCCTTGTCATAACCAATGTCCGGCCCGCCGTGAGCGCCATGGCTCAGGCGGTCGGCATCAGGGTTGGTGAACCCGTGCTTGGCCCCGTCGAGGCTGACGAAACGGTAATTCACCTTCGCCGCGTCCATCTCCGCCTTGAAGGCCTGCACCTGTTCGGCGGTCACCATGCTGTCCGCTGCGCCGTGCTCCACCAGAATTGCCGCCCTCACCACCCCAGGCTTTGCGGGTGTAGTGGTAGCCAGGGCGCCATGGAAACTCACCACACCGTCGAGCTTCTCGCCGCGCCTGGCGGCATCGAGTACCACCTTGCCGCCAAAGCAGTACCCCACAGCGCCCAGGTCATGCTTGTTGGTGTTGGGCTGCAACTTGAGCAATTCCAGCCCGGCGTCGAAGCGCCTGGCAGCAGCCTTGGGGTCCTTGAGTGCTGCCGCCATGAACGCCTGGGCGTCCTGAGGGTGCTCGGTGTGCTTGCCGTCACCGTACATGTCGATGGCCAGGGCGTTGTAACCCAGCGCTGCCAAGTCCCGGGCGCGTCGTTTGGCGTAGTCATTGAGCCCCCACCACTCATGCACCACGACGATGCCTGGCCGCTTGCCGGTGACAGCGTCGTCATAGGCGTAATAGCCGACCAGCCGGTTGCCGTCGGCATCCTGGTAGGGGATCTCGCGGGTCTGTACCGCCGCCTGGGCAAAGGCGGCAGTACACATCAAGGTCAAGGCCAGCAAGGCGCGCATGGTGACTACTCCTGGATTGCAATCGGTTCGTTCAGTCAATGTTCAGCAAGGGTTCAGTCGAGGTTCAGTGTGCCCTGCTTACTCTAGCTTCCAGACCTCAACAGCGCACTCGACTGGAGTAACCTCACCATGAAAACATTCAATACCCTGCTTGCCGCCGTAGCCGTCTGCGCCGCTGGCATGACCAGCGCCCAGGCGGCCGATGAAAACTTCGCCAGCCTCACCTACGGCCAGACCAGCGACAAGGTTCGCAA
Source organism: Pseudomonas sp. UBA5666 (assembly GCF_002420785.1). Lineage (NCBI taxonomy): Bacteria > Pseudomonadati > Pseudomonadota > Gammaproteobacteria > Pseudomonadales > Pseudomonadaceae > Pseudomonas > Pseudomonas sp. UBA5666. Next base: position 22,120 of record NZ_DIIQ01000041.1, read on the forward strand.
GTCAGGCCTGCTGCAACGCAACACCGACCACCTCAACACCGACGGCGTCATCGCCAAGGACGGTACCTGGGGCGTGCGCCTGGGGCGCATCAATGACCAGGGTCGCTACTACATGACCTACGACAACGTTTCCGGTGACCACAGCGGCTTGAAACTTCGCCAGGAAAACCTGCTGGGCAGCTATGACCTGTTCCTGCCCGTAGGCGATACCACCAAGCTGTTCGGCGGCGGTACCCTCGGCATGACCAAGCTGTCCCAGGAATCGCCAGGCCTGAGCCGCGACACCGACTACGGTTATGCCTACGGCCTGCAGGCAGGCTTCATCCAGGACATCACCGACAAGGCCTCGGTCGAACTGGGCTACCGCTACCTGCGCACCAATGCCGCCACCGAGGTCAGCCCCCACGGCGCGCCGAAGGCCGGCACATTGCGCCTGAGCAGCAGCGCGCAGACCTATCTGGCGGCTTCCTACAAGTTCTGACCTGCCCGTCGCGTTATCCTGTAGCGACCCGGGTCTGGCAAGCCAGCTCCAACCAGTGCCATGCTGGGCCATCAGGCCGGTAGGCGCGCGCGGTGGGGCTGGCTTGTCAGCATTGGGCACCGTACAGGCACATCCATCAAGGAGCTGCACATGAAACTGCTGGTGGTCGAGGACGAAGCCTTGCTTCGCCATCACCTCTATACCCGCCTGGGGGAAAGTGGCCACGTGGTCGAGGCGGTCGCCAATGCCGAGGAGGCGTTGTACCAGGCCGAGCAGTACCACTTCGACCTGGCGGTGGTCGACCTGGGGCTGCCGGGCATCAGTGGCCTGGAGCTGATCACGCGCCTGCGCAACCAGGCCAAGACCTTCCCCATCCTCATCCTCACGGCCCGCGGCAACTGGCAGGACAAGGTCGAAGGGCTGGCCGCTGGCGCCGACGACTACCTGGTCAAGCCGTTCCAGTTCGAAGAACTCGAGGCGCGCCTCAATGCGCTGCTGCGCCGCTCCAGCGGCTTCACCCAGTCAACCATCGCCGCCGGCCCGTTGGTCCTTGACCTCAATCGCAAGCAGGCGACGCTCGACGAGCAGCCACTGGGCCTGACCGCCTACGAATACCGCATCCTCGAGTACCTGATGCGTCATCACCAGCAGGTGGTGGCCAAGGATCGCCTGATGGAGCAACTCTACCCTGGCGATGAAGAACGTGATCCAAACGTCATCGAAGTGCTCATCGGGCGCTTGCGGCGCAAGCTCGAAGGCGAGTGCGGCTTCAAGCCCATCGATACCGTGCGCGGGCTTGGCTACCTGTTCACCGAGCGCTGCCGATGATTCGATCCCTGCGTGTGCGCCTGATGCTGGCCGCTGCCGTGTTGGCGGTGCTGTTCATGCTGGCGCTGCTGCCAGCTTTGCAGAAAGCCTTCAGCCTTGCCTTGCAGGAGTCGATCGAACAACGCTTGGCTTCGGACGTGACCACGCTGATTTCGGCGGCGCGTATCGAAAACGGGCAGTTGCAGATGCCGGCGTTGTTGCCGGACGAACGTTTCAACCTGCCCTATACCGGTCTGCTGGGGTACATCTTCGACCGTGCTGGCCAACTGGTCTGGCAGTCCCGGGCCACGGCGGCGCAGAACATCAACTATCAGCCTCGCTACGATGGCCGCGGAAACGAGTTCGCACGCATCCACCAGGCCAATGGCGAGGAGTTCTTCGTTTATGACGTCGAGATTAAGCTGCTGGGCGGCAAGAGTGCCGCCTTCAGCATCGTGGCCCTGCAGCCGGTGCGCGACTATCAGCGCACCCTCGATGGCCTGCGTGAAAAACTCTACCTGGGCTTCGGGGCTGCCTTGCTAGCACTGCTGGCGCTGCTCTGGGCCGGGTTGACCTGGGGGTTGCGCTCGCTACGCCGCCTTAGCCGCGAGCTCGACGATCTGGAATCCGGCGCGCGGGACGGCCTGAGCACACACCACCCCCGCGAACTGCTGCGCCTGACCGGCTCGCTGAACCGCCTGCTGCAAAGCGAGCGCGAGCAACGCCAGCGCTACCGGGATTCGCTGGACGACCTGGCGCACAGCCTGAAGACGCCCTTGGCCGTGTTGCAGGGGGTGGGCGAAAGCCTGCAGCAGCACAACGGTGAACGGGAGCAGGCCAGGGTCTTGCAGAGCCAGATCGAACGCATGAGCCAGCAGATCGACTATCAACTGCAACGTGCCAGCCTGCGCAAGAGCGGCCTGGTGCGTCATAGCGTGGTGCTACGCCCCTTGCTCGACAGCCTGTGTAGCACGCTGGCCAAGGTCTACCGCGATAAACACGTGGACGTGACCTTGCAGGTGCCGGACCAGGCGCGGGTACCCATGGAGCAGGGCGCATTGCTCGAACTGCTGGGTAACCTCCTGGAAAACGCCTACCGCCTGAGCCTGGGCCAGATAAGGGTCAGCCTGTTCAGAGAAGCTGGACGGCTCACGCTCTGTATCGAAGATGACGGTCCAGGCGTGCCCGCCAACCAGCGCCAGCGCATTCTGGAGCGTGGTGAGCGGTTGGACAGTCAGCACCCGGGGCAAGGCATCGGCCTGGCTGTGGTGAAGGACATCATCGACAGCTACGATGCCGAACTTAGCCTGGATGACTCGGCGCTTGGCGGCGCCGCCTTCCGTATCACCTTCAATCTGGAATGAGCCCAGGCGGTTTTCCGCCATCTGGGCCGCTCCAATTCCGCCAGCGGGCGGAAACCCGCCACCCTTCCTCACGTTTCGCCCCGACGTTGGGCATGGAAAGCCAGCAATAGCCCTGCCTGCACCCGGTTTGGGCATTTTGGCATCACCCTTGCTATCGCTATTGGCAGAGGCCTGCGAAGGCAGCTCTACCACAACGACAAATCCCTCCAAGTGCAGGAGGGTTAGCGATTCAGGTGCTGCACCCCTGGAACAGGGTGGCGCGGCACACTTGAGGAAAAACAGCCATGACGACACGTCAGCCGCTTTACAAATCCCTGTATGTCCAGGTGTTGGTTGCCATCACCATCGGTATTCTGCTCGGCCATTACTACCCGGAAACGGGCGTTGCCCTCAAACCCTTGGGTGATGGCTTCGTCAAACTGATCAAGATGGTCATCGCACCGATCATCTTCTGCACCGTGGTCAGCGGTATCGCCGGCATGCAGAGCATGAAATCCGTCGGCAAGACGGGCGGCTATGCGTTGCTGTATTTTGAAATCGTCTCCACCATCGCGCTGATCATCGGCCTGGTGGTCGTCAACGTGGTCAAGCCCGGCGCGGGCATGCACATCGACGTCAGCACCCTCAATGCCAGCAGCGTGGCTGCCTATGCCGCCGCTGGCGCGCAGCAGACCACCGTAGGCTTCCTGCTCAACGTCATCCCCAACACCGTGGTCGGTGCCTTCGCCAACGGCGACATCCTGCAAGTACTGATGTTCTCGGTGCTGTTCGGCTTCGCCCTGCACCGCCTGGGCAGCTACGGCAAGCCGTTCCTGGACATGATCGATCGCTTCGCCCATGTCATGTTCAACATCATCAACATGATCATGAAGCTGGCCCCGATCGGTGCCTTCGGCGCCATGGCCTTCACCATCGGCCAGTACGGCGTGGGCTCGCTGGTGCAGCTGGGTTACCTGATGGCGTGCTTCTACATCACCTGCCTGCTGTTCGTGCTGGTGGTGCTTGGTGGCATCTGCCGCGCCCACGGTTTCAGCGTACTCAAGCTGATCCGCTACATCCGTGAAGAGCTGCTGATCGTGCTGGGCACGTCCTCGTCCGAGTCCGCGCTGCCACGCATGCTGGCCAAGATGGAACGCCTGGGTGCCAAGAAGTCCGTGGTAGGCCTGGTCATTCCGACCGGTTACTCGTTCAACCTGGACGGCACCTCGATCTACCTGACCATGGCTGCGGTGTTCATCGCCCAGGCTACCGACACCCCGATGGACATCACCCACCAGATCACCCTGCTGCTGGTGCTGCTGGTCGCCTCCAAAGGTGCCGCTGGCGTTACCGGTTCGGGCTTCATCGTGCTGGCGGCCACGCTGTCTGCCGTGGGCCACTTGCCGGTTGCCGGCCTGGCGCTGATCCTGGGCATCGACCGCTTCATGTCCGAAGCGCGTGCCTTGACCAACCTGGTGGGCAACGCCGTTGCCACCGTGGTCGTAGCCAAGTGGGTCAACGAGATGGACAACGACAAGCTGGCGTCGGAGTTGGCTTCGGGTGGCGGTCCGCTGATCGACACCCGTCCGACCGACGACCTGGGCGTTGCCGAAGGTCCAGCACGTTGATTACAGCGTAACGGTACGAAAAAAGGCGACCCGGCGGGTCGCCTTTTTCATGGGCGGCTGTTGGTACTTGAGCCAGATGGCGACAGCACAACCCCCCAGATGCAGCGCTATTGCACCTTCAAGCCAGCACCACCTCCAGCACGCGGATCACATCCGTCTGCGGATAATGCCACCTGACCTGCACATCCCAGAATTTGACCCCATACACCCGTTCGGCCACAGGCACCTGATAGGCTGGCCGTGGGTCTTGCGCCAAGCATTGCTCGATCAATGCCACCAGGGGCTCGCCCAGGCGCAACGCATGCTCGCGGGCCTGGGGCAGGGCGCTGTCGGCCCACTGCACGGTAATGGCCACTGGCGCACCGCTGGCCATGTGGTTATGGGCACCCTCGACACTGTCGGCATAGGGTACGTAGGGCTTGATGTCCAGCACCGGCGTGCCGTCGAGCAGGTCGATGCCTGACAACAGCAAGCGGCCAGGTTCAACGCCCTCCAGCCGCACCACCGACTGGCCGATGCCGTTGGGCCGGTGGGTGGCGCGAGTGGCGAACACACCCATGCTCTTGTTGCCCCCCAGGCGCGGTGGGCGCACTTTGAGCCTGGGTTTTTCTTCCAGGGCCTGGTGGAACAGAAACAGCAGCCAGACGTGGCTGACCTGTTCCAGCCCTTCGACTGCCTCGGCTTGGTCGAACGGGGGCAGTAGCTCCAGCACACCGCGTGCGGCCGGCGCCAGTTGCGGCTGGCGCGGAATGGCGAACTTCTCCTTGAAACAGGAGCGCACGATCCCCACCGGCGCCACCGTATGCTGCATGACCATTCAGCCGTGCACGCGCTGGGTCAGGCCCTTCAGGAAGTTGCGCAGCAACTGGTCGCCGCACGGGCGGTAGTTGTCATGGCCGGCCTTGCGAAACAGTGCGCTGAGCTCAGGTTTGCTGACGGGGAAATCGACCGATTTCAAGATGGCGTGCAGGTCGTCCTCTTTCAGTTCGAAAGCCACTCGCAGCTTCTTCAGGATCTGGTTGTTGGTAACCGGCAGTTCGACAGGTTGTGCCGGACGGCTTTCATCCTTGCCGCGACGGTAGATGACCAGGCCGTCGAGAAAGTGCGCCATGACCCGGTCCGGGCAGCGCACAAAGCCTTCCTCTTCTTCTTTCTTCACATAGGTCGCCAGGACGACAGGGTTCACGTCCAGGCCGGTCAAACCGATGATCTCGGCCATCTTGGCGTCATTGACTTTCAACATGTAGCGCAGGCTGCGCAGGACGTCATTGTGGTTCATTGCTGCAAAATCCTGTTCTCGTGCCGCACGTAGTCGCACGGCCTCTCACTTAGAAACGTTCAGTGCCCATCAGGTAGCGCCATTGGCCCAGCGCCAGCTTGCCCATCGAAACACCGCCCAGGCGTATGCGGCGCATGCCCAGCAACTCCAGGCGCAGGTAGGCGCACAGTTCGGAAATCTGGCCGGGTTGCGGGTTTTTCAGCACCAGGCGCAAATGGGTTTCGTTCTGCCAGCTGGCCTTGGCCTTGGGCAATTCGCGGTCATTGCGGGTCACACCGCGTGCCAGGCGCTCGAGCATCTGGGCACTGGCTTCACCGCGCACCTGGACCACGAACTCCTGTTCAAGCTTGCGCAGGTCGGCGTTGATCTTGCGGGTTACCCGCCAGTCCTGGGTAAACACCTGCAAGCCGCTGGCACCCGGTTCCAACGGTGCTACACAGGCCTGGCGGGTGAAATGCCCGTGCAAGGGGCGCACGCCTTCGCGATGGGCCTCGCTGAGGCTGGTCATGTTCAGGCCAAGCCGGGCAGTTTCGTTGTCCATGCCCGCGCCTTGGTGGAGCAGCAGCGTGACCGGCTCCAGGCTCTCGGCGCGCGCGCCGGGCAGCAGCTCGACGTGCTGCTGCTCGACCTTGAACTGCGGTTGCTCGACCACCACGCCGTCGACCGTCACCCAGCCTCCTTCGATATACAACTCAGCCTCGCGGCGGGAACAGCCAAGCTGCTCGACAAGGCGTTTGGACAGACGGACGGGTTCGGACATGACGACGATTCGCAAAGGCAAAGAAAGGCTGCATTGTACCCTTCCCGCCGGGCGAGGGGCGGGAATCTGTGTCAATCAGGCCGCGCTGTGCCTGCGCATGTGCAGCAAGGGATACGGTTGGCCCAGACCGTCCTTGGGCGAACGGCCCACGATCTCAAAGCCCTGGTGCAGATAAAAGCCCAGCGCCTGGGTGTTCTGCTCGTTGACGTCGAGGGTCAGGGCGTCCAACGCCTGCACCGCATGCTGCAGCAATTGTTTGCCGATACCTCGGCCATGCCACTGCGGGTCCACGAACAACATGTCGATGCGCCCGCCTGCCACGCCGACGAAACCCTGGATGCTGCGATCAGGCCCACGGGCACAGACCAGCATCACCGCGTCCAGATACCGCCGCAGCACCTTGTCGCGCAGCAGCACGATGTAGGGTTCGGGCATAAAGGCGTGCGTCGCACGTACCGCGTCTTCCCATACGCTGACCAGCCTGGGGTAGTCGCTCAGGTGAGGCGTTTCCAGGGTCGAGAAGGTGCGCATCGGGTCCTTGCTCCAGTGGCCGTCAAAACAAGGATAGATGCTGGAGGAGGGCGCGACCCGGGGCAGGCCGCGCCACTGCGACAGGAGGCAGGCAGGGCGCCCTGTCAGATGGGCTCTGCCCACATGTCGTATTCGTCGGCGTCCACCACGCGGCAACGTACCTTGTCGCCAGGCTTGAAGCCGTGGTTGCCATCGATGAAGACACTGCCGTCGATTTCTGGCGCGTCGAAGAAACTGCGGCCCACCGAGCCTTGCTCTTCGACCTCGTCAATGAGCACGTCGATTTCCTTGCCGATGCGCATCTGCAGGCGGGCGGCGCTGATGGCCTGCTGGTGCGCCATGAAACGGTCCCAGCGATCCTGTTTGACGTCGTCCGGGACGTCGGCCAAGCCCAGGTCGTTGGCCGGGGCACCTTCGACAGGCGAGTACTGGAAGCAGCCCACGCGGTCGAGTTGGGCCTCGGTCAGCCAGTCCAGCAGGTACTGGAAGTCTTCCTCGGTTTCGCCTGGGAAGCCGACGATGAAGGTCGAACGAATGACCAGCTCCGGGCACTGCTCGCGCCACTGCTTGATGCGGGCCAGGGTCCGGTCTTCGAAGGCCGGGCGCTTCATCGACTTGAGCACCTTGGGGCTGGCGTGCTGGAACGGAATGTCCAGGTACGGCAGGATCTTGCCGGCAGCCATCAATGGGATCACATCGTCGACATTGGGGTACGGATACACATAGTGCAGGCGCACCCACGCACCCAGGCTGCTCAGGGCCTCACACAACTCGAGCATGCGGGTCTTGACCGGGCGGCCGTTCCAGAAGTCGGTCTTGTATTTGACGTCTACGCCGTAGGCGCTGGTGTCCTGGGAAATCACCAGGATTTCCTTGACCCCGGCCTTGACCAGGCGCTCGGCCTCGCTCAGCACGTCGCCCACCGGGCGGCTGACCAGCTTGCCACGCATCGACGGAATGATGCAGAAGCTGCAGCTGTGGTTGCAGCCTTCGGAAATCTTCAGGTAGGCATAGTGGCGCGGCGTCAGCTTGACCCCTTGCGGCGGCACCAGGTCGATCAGCGGGTTGTGGTCCTGACGCGGCGGCACCACTTCGTGCACGGCGTTGACCACCTGCTCGTACTGCTGCGGGCCGGTCACCGAAAGCACGCTTGGGTGCACATCGCGAATGCTGCCTTCCTCGACACCCATGCAGCCGGTGACGATCACCTTGCCGTTTTCCTTGATGGCTTCACCGATCACTTCAAGCGATTCGGCCTTGGCGCTGTCAATGAAACCGCAGGTGTTGACCACCACCACGTCGGCATCCTCGTACGTTGGCACGACTTCATAGCCTTCCATGCGCAACTGGGTGAGGATGCGCTCGGAATCGACCAGGGCTTTGGGACAGCCCAGGCTGACGAAACCGACCTTGGGGGTGGCGGGCGTGGTGGACATGACTAACCTCGGCGTTGAATACAGGTCGCCCAGCGTTGATCGGGGGCGACCTTGACGGGCGCTTTTGGCGCCTCTGATCAAAAAGTGCGCAATTCTAGCGAGCGATGGATCGATTGACCAGCAGAAATACGACGAACGCTGCGCTATGCTTCGCGCCGTTACGCCAGGCCCGGATGGGCGAACTGGCATGCACGCTGACAACAGTGGCCCTGAGGGCCTTTTGCGGGAGTGGTCGATGGTTCAGGCAAGCAGTCACGCCGAGGGCGGGCACGCAGCGAAGCAGGGGGCGACCCGGTCGCTGGGCCTACTGGTGGCGGCGGTCGGGGTGGTTTATGGCGATATCGGCACCAGCCCGCTGTATACCCTGAAGGAAGTGTTCACGGGCGGTTATGGGGTGCAGGTTAACCACGACGGTGTGCTGGGAATCCTGTCGTTGATCCTCTGGTCGCTGCTGTGGGTGGTGTCATTCAAGTACGTGGTGTTCATCCTGCGTGCCGACAACCAGGGGGAGGGCGGCACCATGGCCCTGACCGCGCTGGCGCGGCGTGCCACGGCTGCGTATCCGCGCCTGCGCACCCTGATGGTGATCTGCGGTTTGATCGGCGCCTCGCTGTTCTATGGCGACAGCATGATCACCCCGGCAGTCTCGGTGCTTTCGGCCGTCGAGGGCCTGGGCCTGGCCTTCGATGGCATCGACCATTGGGTGGTGCCGGTGTCGCTGGTGGTGTTGGTGGCTCTGTTTCTGGTGCAGCGCCACGGCACCGAGAAAATCGGCAAGCTGTTCGGCCCGGTCATGGTTCTATGGTTCGTGGTGCTGGCCGCGCTGGGGGTCCATGGCATCGCACAGACGCCCGAAGTGCTCCGCGCCTTCAATCCCGGTTGGGCGGTCAACTTCTTCATCGTCCATCCCGGCATGGGCGTGGCCATCCTCGGCGCGGTGGTGCTGGCGTTGACCGGTGCCGAGGCGCTCTATGCCGACATGGGGCACTTTGGCCGCAAGCCGATCGCGCGGGCCTGGTTCGCCCTGGTGCTACCGGCACTGGTGCTCAACTACTTTGGCCAGGGCGCCATGCTGCTGCAAAACCCCGAGGCTGCGCGCAACCCGTTCTACCTGCTGGCGCCCAGCTGGGCCTTGCTGCCGCTGGTCGGCCTTGCCACCCTGGCCACCGTGATTGCGTCGCAAGCGGTAATATCCGGCGCCTTCTCGCTCACCCGACAGGCCATCCAGTTGGGCTACATCCCGCGTATGCACATCCAGCACACCTCCAGTGACGAGCAAGGGCAAATCTACGTGGCGGCAGTCAACTGGACGTTGATGGTGGGCGTGGTGCTGCTGGTGATCGGCTTCGAGTCCTCGGGCGCTTTGGCCGCAGCCTATGGCGTGGCCGTCACCGGCACAATGTTGATGACGACCATTCTGGTGGCGGCGGTGATGTTGTTGCTGTGGAAATGGCCGCCGATCCTGGCCGTGCCCCTCTTGCTGGGCTTTCTGTTCGTTGACGGGCTGTTTTTCGCCGCCAACGTTCCGAAGATCGTCCAGGGCGGGGCCTTCCCTGTGCTGGCAGGCGGTGTGCTGTTCCTGCTGATGAGCACCTGGAAACGTGGCAAGCAAATTCTCGTCGAACGTATAGACGAAGGGGCGCTGCCACTGCCGCTGTTCATCAGCAGTATCCGCATCCAGCCGCCGCACCGGGTGGAGGGCACGGCCGTGTTTCTCACCGCCCGCTCGGACGCCGTTCCCCATGCGTTGCTGCACAACATGCTGCACAACCAGGTGCTGCACAGCCAGGTCGTGTTGCTGACGGTGCTCAGCGAAGATCGACCTCGCGTGCCAGAGCAGGAGCGATTCGAGGTCGAGGCCTATGGCGATGGCTTCTTCAGGGTGGTCCTGCATTTCGGCTTCATGGATGAGCCGGACGTGCCGGCGGCGCTGAAACTCTGCCACCTGGACGAGCTGGACTTCACGCCCATGCGCACCACCTATTTCCTGAGCCGCGAAACCGTGATCGCGTCCAGGCTCGAAGGCATGTCGCGCTGGCGAGGCAACCTGTTCGCGTTCTTGCTGAAGAATGCCAACGGCAATTTGAGGTTCTTCAACCTGCCGCTCAATCGGGTAATCGAGTTGGGTACTCAGGTCGAGATCTGAAAAGGGCAGGGGAGGCGCTGAGGGCATTCCCCTGGGGCCTAGTGATGTTTGCGGCGATGCGCAGATACTGGGGCTGGTGCGCAGCCCATCGCGGCCGGTCCGGCGCCCCGGCGAGGCCGCTCTGACACTGACCGCGTAACGCCTGAGTCAGTAGCTTCACAGGGCTTTGTAGGAGCAACTGTCTGGCACCGCCCCTGACAGCTAGCAGATTTCCGGGTAGGAGCGGCCCTTGTGCCGCGATGGGCCGCAGCGCGGCCCCGGCAATATACGCTGCGAAGCTGAAATCTAAGGGCTGCTGCGCAGCTTATCGCGGCATGAGGTCATGCAGGGGGGCAGGGTAACCCCTGATTCGCGCTATCAGAGCCACCCGCTCGACCTGACCCCAGTGACTGCTGTCCTTACCCCAACCCTCAATTCTGCTCGGCCACACTCGACTTGCCCTGACGGGTCTCGATCTCATCGATCAGCCGCTTGGCCAGGGCAGGGTAGTTTTCATCGAAGTGGTGCCCGCCCGGCAGTTTCAGACGCTCGCCCACGGCGGTCTTGTCGGTGCAACCGCTTTCGTCGCTTTCTTCCACCCCGTATACGCACACCACTTTCGCAGCCGGCAGCTTGGCCATCTCAGGTCCAGTGGGCGCCTCTTGACCTTCCTTGCCCAGCCAGCCTTCGACTTCGATCTCGAAGCTGCCGCTGCGGGCAAAGGCCAGCAGCATGACAGCGTCCACCCGTTGCTGGTCTTCAGCCGGCAGGCGGTTGTAGATGGCAGGCAGTACGTCAGCACCGAACGAGTACCCCGTCAGGACGAAACGCTTGGTCCCCCACTTCTGCCGATAGTGGTGCATCAGTTCGGACAGGTCGGCAGCACTTTGCTCCGGTGTCTTGTGTTGCCAGTAGTAGCGCAGGGTATCGATGCCCACCACCGGATAGCCCAGCTTGGCCATCTCCCCGGCCACGTCGCGGTCCAGGTCGCGCCAGCCGCCGTCGCCGGACAAGAACAGCGTGACGGTATCGGTGGTTTGACCGGCAGGGACCTCAACCACGGGAATCGCCAGTGCGTTGCCATCCTGGCCCACCAAGGCCTGGGTCAGCTGTGCCTTGAGCACTTGCGGCAGGTGGATGTCATAGTCGCTGATGCTGGTTTCGGCATTGTTCTGGTCACGCACGAAGGCCGCACTGGCATCGTCCGGATTATCGTTCCACGCCACGCTCCAGTGGCCGTGGGGCGCGGTCTTTGGCAGCGGTACCTGACACCCTGGCTGCTCGACCGTAAAGCCCACGGAAATTGCCCGGGCCTTGTCGTCGTTCTGGCTGGCCAGCCAGCGCCAGGCTTGGGTGGCACCCGGGCCAATGCCGGCGACCAGGGTCGGTTTGCTCGGCAACTGCGCCAGGGCCGTGTCCATGGCTTGCTGCTGCTTGGCGCAATCACCGGCAGGCAGCACCACTTGCACCAATTGCGCTTCGGCCGCCTGGCCAAGGTCCAGCAACTGCTTGTGGGTCAGGGCCTGGTCCTGTGGCACGCCGATCGCCACCCAGGCGGTGGGGTGCACCCCTGGGGTAACGCGGGTGATGCTGGCATCGTTGATTTGAAGTTGCTCAAGCTGTGCCTCAGGGGCCGGCCGCGTCCAGAACCAGAACGCCGTGGCGCCGGCCAGGGCGGCCAGCAGCAGGGTGATCAACGGGTAAAGCCAAAAGCGTCGGGTCATCAGCGTTTCACCAATCCAGTCAAGCCGCCGGCAATCAGGGCGGCAGTGTCGGCCAGTGCCACCAGCGGGTCGAGCCCGGCAGGCACGGCCATGTAGCGAGGTTCCCAGTCAGGCTGGAACTTGTCCTTGAACCGGCGCAGCCCCTGGAAGTTGTAGAGTTGCTCGCCACGGCGGAACACCATCGAGCCCAGACGCTGGGTCAAGGGCGCACCGCGCCGTGGTTGCAGCCCCGACAGCGGCACCATGCCCAGGCTGAACCGGCCGTAGTCATGGCTTTTGTAATGCAGGATCAAGCCAATCATCATGAACTCCATGGTCAGCTTGGGGGCCTCCGGGTGTGCACGCATCAGGTCGAGGCTGGCCAGCTCGTTGCTGTGGGTCTCGAGCAGGTTGGCAAAGGCCACGGGGCGGCCTTGGAAGCGAATCAGGGCGATACGGAAGTGCTGCAGGTAATCCGGGCTGAAACGGCCCAGCGAAAAGCCCTTTTCGCGAACGTTCTTGCCACTGAGCCATGCATCGGAAATTTCCTTGAGCTCAGCCAGCGGCGCATGGCCTGGCTCATGGATTTCCAGGCTCAGCCCGTCACGGCCGCCTCGGTTCCACGTGTAGCGCAGGTCCTTCATTTCCTTGCCTTTGGCATCGAGGTCGAAGCGGCGCAGGTCGACACGGGCTTCCTCGCCCAGCTTCAGGGCAGTCAGGCCGATGTCCATGTAGAAGGGCAGGTTCTCTGCGCGCACCTGGTAAAACACTGGTCGAGCATGGTGCAGGTCGCACAGGTCGCGGAACTGCCAGATCATCTCGGCACGCTCCTGGGCCGGCCCGATCGGATCGTACAGCGCAACCAGACTACGACCACGGCGGGCATACATCAGAAACGCGTTGTCCCGGGGATGGAACAGCAGCGCCTTGTCGCCGGTCAGGGCCAGGCCGCCATCAGGCTGGTCGGAGGCCTGCAGAATACGGTGAGCCCGTTGCAGTTCGGCTTCATCGGGCAGGTGGATCACCGGCGGTGCGGTGCGCAGCAACCAGGTTAGCGCCAGCGCTGCCAGCAGCAAGGCACTGCCCATCGCCGCACGCAGGCCACGGGGGGCATCGGCGTCCAGGGTGAACTGCCACCACAGTTGATGGCTGTAGGGCACATCCTGGTAGGCGAACAACAGCAGCCACACCGAGGCGCCCACCGCGCAGGCACTGGCCACCAGATACACCGGCGAGAACGGCAGTTCCATCAAGCGGCTGGGCCGATAGAACGAGCGGCGGAACAAAGCCAGGAGCGCGGCCGTGAACGTCAGCAGGCAGGCCTCTTCCCAGTCGAAGCCCTTGAGCAGCGAAAGCAATGCCCCCACCAGCAGCAGCACCGTGGTCAGCAGCCACGCGGCCGACAGGCGCCGGCGCAGGCCTTGGGCCAGCAACAGGCACAGCACGCCGATCAGGCTGGCGCCGAAGTGGGAGGCATCGATCAGCCGATGGGGGATCAGAAAGCCCATGTGCTCAAGGCGGGTATCGATCTCGGGCGTGGCGCCGGAAAACAGCAATACCACCCCCGAGAGGAAGACCATGATGGCCAGGATAGGCGCTGCCAGCCCAGAGGCAGCCTTCATGGCCTGCCGCGCGAACAGCAGACGCCGGGCTTCGTTGGCCAATAGCAGGACGCAGGCCAGCAGAAGCGGCAGCACCACATAGATGATGCGGTACAACAGCAATGCGGCTGCCAGCGGCGCAGCGCCCAATTGGTTGGCGAACGCGGCCAGCAGGATGGCCTCGAACACCCCAACACCACCGGGCACATGGCTGAGCACACCCGCGGCCAGCGCCAGTAGGTAGACCAGTACGAAGGCGCCGAAGGGGGGCGCTTCGGGCAGCAGCAGGTAGAGCACGGTGGCCGCGGCGGCCACGTCCAGGGCCGTGATCAGCAGTTGCAGGCCAGTCAGCCGTGCGCCGGGCAGTCGCAGCGTGCGCCGGCCCAGTTGCACCAACAGGTTGTCAGGCACTGGCTGCTCGGCCAACCGCTTGCGATACAGGCCAACTGCCAACAAGGCGCAAGCGGCCAGGACGGCAACCGCAACGCCAGCCAGCAAGCCCTGCGGCAACCGCAGGGCAGTCGAGGCGGCAGGCAGATTGCTCAGGGTGGCCAATGCCGCAAGCGGTGGCAAAGCACAACCGAGTGAAAGGCTGGCGAAGACCGTCATGCGTGCGACTTCGCCCGCGCCCACGCCTTGGCGTGCATACAGGCGGTAGCGCACCGAACCGCCGGATAGCATGGACAGGCCGATAGCATTGCCGATGGCAAAGGCGCTGAAACCACCCAGTACCAACGTTCGCGCAGGCAGCTTGACCCCAGCGTAGCGGCTGGCCGACCACTCGTAGCCCAGCAGGATCACGAAACCGATCACGGTCGCCAGCAGCGCGCCAAGCAGTGACTGCACTGGCACTTCGAGCATGGCATCGTGCAAGGCATAGATGTCCAGCTCGCTCAGCAGGTGGCGGCAGGCGATCAAGGCCATGGTGAACAGCACCAGCGTCACCGCCAGCCCAATCGGCTGACGATAGCGGCTTATCCGTTCAAGCAAAGGCAGGCGCTGCACGGCTCCGGGCAGCGCTGTGGCCAGCGGCACCGAAGGTTCAGGGTTCTGAGCGGTCATGGATTACCTCGGGCGTCAGGCACGAGGTGAAGAAGAGGCGCGGCCAAGTGAAAGTCCCTTTGGAAAACGTATCCAATATTACTCCGGCCATGGGCGCTTAACAGCCCGGCAGGGGTTAAAGATAGTTCATCCACGCAAGGGTAGCGCCCGCCGCTAATCGGGTATGCGCCAAGGCATGCAAGCGTCGCTTGCAAGTAAGGGGGGTAGAAACGAAAAACCCCGCGCGTATCGCTACGCACGGGGTTTGTTCTGACGAATATGGTTGCGGGAGCCGGATTTGAACCGACGACCTTCGGGTTATGAGCCCGACGAGCTACCAGACTGCTCCATCCCGCGTCAGAGGTGCGCATTCTACAGCGAAGCGCATTGGTGTCAAGCGTTTAATGAAGCGCGAGGCCAACGCTTGAACAGAGCAGGGCGCATCCATGCTTACCCTGTTGCCGTTTGACAGGCAAAGAAAAAGGCCACTGCGTTAACAGTGGCCTTTTCTTGAACTTGGTTGCGGGAGCCGGATTTGAACCGACGACCTTCGGGTTATGAGCCCGACGAGCTACCAGACTGCTCCATCCCGCGTCTGTGGGGCGGATTCTACAGCTTCAGCCGGTGGTGTCAAGTGCTACTCATTGATTTAGCGAGGTTTTTTACGAATTGCTTTTCGCGCGCGCAAAGAAAAAGGCCACTGCGTGAACAGTGGCCTTTTCTCGAATCTGGTTGCGGGAGCCGGATTTGAACCGACGACCTTCGGGTTATGAGCCCGACGAGCTACCAGGCTGCTCCATCCCGCGCCTGTGAAATCGAATTCTACGGATTTATCATGCAGTGTCAAGCAAATAGTGTGAAAAGCCCTTTTTGTTCAATCCTTTAGGTGTGTAAGGCGCGGGCTTGGGTAGCGCTCATGCAGTGAATGCCGGCGCTGCCCAACCATGCCCATGCTGTTTGAACCTGAAACCATGCGCTATTATCTGTATGAATTTACAGTGCTTATGGTCATACATGTCCCTGCGCAAGATCATCCACGTCGACTGCGACTGCTTTTATGCCGCCATCGAAATGCGCGACGACCCTCGTCTTGCAGGTCGTCCCATGGCAGTGGGCGGGTCGGCCGAAAGGCGTGGGGTCATCGCCACGTGCAACTATGAAGCGCGTGCCTACGGGGTGCGTTCTGCAATGTCGTCCCGTCACGCCCTCAAGTTGTGCCCGGACCTGCTGATCGTCAAACCTCGCTTCGAGGCTTACCGTGAGGCTTCTCGAGAGATACATGCCATCTTTCGTGACTACACCGACCTGATCGAGCCGCTGTCGTTGGACGAGGCCTACCTGGATGTCAGCGAAAGCCAATGGTATGCCGGCAGCGCTACACGCATCGCCGAAGACATCCGTCGGCGCGTGGCCCGTACCCTCCACATCACCGTCTCGGCCGGGGTGGCGCCCAACAAGTTTCTGGCCAAGATCGCCAGCGACTGGCGCAAGCCCAATGGCCTGTTCGTGATCAAGCCTGATGAAATAGAAGCGTTCGTGGCGGCGCTGCCGGTCACCCGTTTGCACGGTGTGGGCAAGGTCACTGCAGACAAGCTGACCCGCCTGGGGATCGAGACCTGCTCGCAGTTGCGCGACTGGTCTCGCCTGGCGCTGGTACGTGAGTTCGGCACCTTTGGCGAGCGGTTGTGGGGGCTGGCGCGTGGTATCGATGAGCGCGTGGTTCAAAACGACAGTCGACGGCAGTCGGTCAGCGTGGAGAATACCTACGACACCGACCTGCCGGACCTGCCCAGTTGCCTGGCACGGTTGCCGGAGTTGCTGCAGAGCCTGAACGAGCGCATCGAGCGAATGGACAGCACCTACCGGCCGGAAAAGCCTTTCGTCAAGGTCAAGTTCCATGACTTCACCCAGACCACCCTTGAGCAGGCAGGCGCCGGCAGGGACTTGGACAGTTACCGGCAGCTGGTGACGCAGGCGTTCGCGCGCGGTGGTAAACCTGTGCGATTGCTCGGTGTAGGGGTGAGATTACGGGACTTGCGCAGCGCGCATGAACAGCTGGAGCTTTTCCCGCCGGCATAGCGTGCAGTTGAAGGAAGGTGTTGAGAGACGCGAAAGTGCCGCTGTCATGGCGTACTTCAGGTTTATCGCCGACATGTAGGCTTCCATTATGGGGCCAGGCAGCGCGTAAGGCCTTTTAAAAGCAGTTGCCGGCGTTGAACCCACCACGGGTTCAACGCAGGTCAACCACAGGCGGCCATCAATGCCCGGGGTCGGCAACCAGTCGGCCAGTGGCTTTGGTCAAGGACTGCAAGAACTCCTGTTGCAACTCAGGATCGTTGCGCGTCAGCTCGATCAGGCTCTGCTCCAACTCACTGGCTTCCTCTTCAAGGCCCAGCTCGGACAGCCGCTTGACCCGGTGCACCCACTGGCTCACCTCATCATCTTCGAGGTCGTCGAAAATCAGCTCGTGAGCTTCACGCAGCTTGTTGCGCAGCGTGGCGCTGATCAACAAACTGGCATCACCGCGCACGGCATTGTCCTCATCGACCACTTGCAGGTGCAAGGTGCCGACGTGGTTGAGGTTCTGCTCCGAGAAGGGGCTTTCGAGCAGGTTCAGGCGCAGAATGCCCGCGCGGTCAGTGGTCAGCTCATAGGTGTTCTTGCCGGCCTTGACCTCCACCAGGCGCTCGCTCCACGGCATGCTCGTGGCCTCTTCGCGCTTGGCTTTCTGCACTTCGCTGATGCCTGCGAGGTTCTGCTGGGCGCGGCCATTGGAGGGCACGTTCATGAACGGATTAAGGCCGTCCACGCCATAACTGAGCCAATCGTGGGTAATGCTCTGGGGCAGGTTGCCCAGGGCGAAGACGTTGACCACGTTGGCACCCACGCCCGCCACCACCGCCACGGCGCCCAGCGGAATCTCGTAGATTTCCCGCCAGGGTTGGTAAGGGGTGTAGCGGTCGTAATGGCGCGTCACCTCGAACTCGGTGACCTCGAAACGCTTCTGCTCATGCACGCGTACACGTCGTTGCGGCAGCTCCATCACCTTCGGCTCGCCAACGTCGATCTGCAGGGTGTGTTCGAGCAGTTTGCGCTCGACGCGCTCCTCGTGGTCGCTGCGCTGGGGCATCTGGTTGGCGCAGCCGCTGACGAGCAGGACGCCGCACAGTGCGGCGCCCTTGAGCTTATAGGTACTTCGCTTGGACATGATCACTCGTGCATTGATTATCAGCGGCGAACGCGGGCCTGCAGGAAGGTCAGCACTTCTTCGAGTGGCAACACCTGGGCATCCTGCTCGGTACGGTGTTTGTATTCCAGGTTGCCATCGGCCAGGCTGCGATCGCTGACGACGATACGGTGCGGAATGCCGATCAGCTCCATGTCGGCAAATTTGATGCCGGGGCTGGTCTTCTTGTCGCGGTCGTCGAGCAGCACTTCGTAACCTGCCGCAGTCAGCTCGGCATACAGCTTGTCGGTGGCTTCGCGAACCACTTCGGTTTCATAGCGCAGGGGTACCAGGGCGATCTGGAAGGGCGCCAGGGCGTCGTTCCAGATAATGCCTTTCTCATCGTGGTTCTGCTCGATGGCCGCGGCCACCACGCGGGACACGCCAATGCCATAGCAGCCCATGGACAGCATGACCGGCTTGCCGTTTTCGCCCAGGACCTGGCACTTGAGCGCCTCGCTGTACTTGGTGCCCAGCTGGAAGATGTGACCCACTTCGATGCCACGCTTGATCACCAGGGTGCCCTGGCCATCCGGGCTTGGGTCGCCCTCGACCACATTGCGCAGGTCGGCCACCTGTGGCACTGGCAAGTCACGCTCCCAGTTCACGCCGAAATAGTGCTTGTCGTCGATGTTGGCACCGATACCGAAGTCGCTCATCAAGGCGACCGAACGGTCGATCACGCATTCGAGCGGCAGGTTCAGCGGGCCCAAAGAGCCTGCGCCAGCACCAATGGCCTCGCGCAGTTCGGCATCGGTGGCCATGACCAGGGGGTCGGCCACCTGTTCCAGCTTCGCGGCCTTGATTTCGTTGAGCTCGTGATCGCCGCGCACGATCAGGGCGACCAGCTTGCCTTCCTCGGCGCCGCGTACGATCAGGGTCTTGACGGTCTTTTCGATTGGCAGACCGAAGTTTTCGACCAGTTGGGCGATGGTCTTGGCATCGGGCGTGTCGACCAGGCGCAGTTCTTCGGTAGGGGCAGGGCGCACGGTTTCGCGCGGCACGGCCTCGGCCTTTTCGATGTTGGCGGCGTAGTCGGAGCTGTCGCTGAAGATCACATCGTCTTCACCGGACTGGGCAAGGACGTGGAATTCATGGGAATAGCTACCACCAATGGAACCGGTGTCGGCCTGCACTGGGCGGAAATCCAGCCCCAGACGGGTGAACACATTGGTGTACGCCTGGTGCATGCGGTCGTAGGTTTCCTGGAGGGAAGCCTGGTCGGCATGGAAGGAGTAGGCGTCCTTCATGATGAACTCGCGGCCACGCATCAGGCCGAAGCGCGGACGGATTTCATCGCGGAATTTGGTCTGGATCTGGTACATGTTCAAAGGCAGCTGCTTGTAGCTCGACAGCTCGTTGCGTGCCAGGTCGGTGATGACCTCTTCGTGGGTCGGACCCACGCAGAAATCGCGCTGATGCCGGTCCTTGACCCGCAGCAGCTCGGGGCCGTACTGCTCCCAGCGGCCGGACTCCTGCCACAGTTCGGCAGGCTGGATGCTGGGCATGAGCACTTCAAGAGCGCCGGCGGCGTTCATTTCCTCGCGCACCACGTTCTCGACCTTGCGCATTACCCGCAGGCCCATTGGCAGCCAGGTGTACAGGCCGGAAGCCAGTTTGCGGATCATGCCGGCACGCAGCATGAGCTGATGGCTGATGACCACTGCGTCGGCAGGGGTTTCTTTTTGGGTGGCGAGCAAATATTGACTGGTGCGCATGGTTAGCCGTGTCGATTGCCTAAGACGTTGAAATAGCCCCGCATTGTACGGGGGTGAAGCCAAGGCGTACAGGATGCCCCAGGGCGTCCTGCTTGTCAGCCAAGAAAAAGCCCGGCGCGGTCGCCGGGCTTTTCAGGTGCGAAGCGTTGCAAGCCAGGCTTACAGGATGCTCAGCGGGTACTCCACGATCAGGCGCAGCTCGTCCAGGGATGGGGAGCCGTAGTAGACGCCATCGGAGGAACGGTAGGTGGCTTGACGAACGCGGAAGCTCAGGTCCTTGGCCGGGCCTTCTTGCATCACGTACTTGATGTCGATGTCGCGTTCCCATTCCTTGCCGTTGCTGGTGGTGCCGGTGTCGGCGCCGCTGCCACGCACGTAGCGGGTCATGAAGCTCAGGCCTGGAATGCCATACTCGGCGAAGTTCAGGTCGTAGCGAGCCTGCCAAGACTTCTCGCCCTCGGCGTTGAAGTCGGAACGGGCCACGGAGTTGGCCAGGAACACGGTACCGCCACCGTCGACGCCGTAGCCATAGTCGCCGTCGCCGGTGACTTTCTGGTAGGCCAGGGTGAAGGTGTGAGCGCCGATGTTGTACGCACCGGACAGGCTGAACGCACGGTTGTCGAGCTTGGTCACGCCGTCTTTTTCGGCGCGCTGCAGGCCTTGGCCGTCGCTCTTGGTGTCATAGAAGTTGAAGTCGAACACCAGGCCTTGCTTGTCCGACAGCGGCAGCGCCCAGTTGACGTTGGCGTAGTATTTGCGCCAGTAGTCTTCGACCTTGGAGTAGTACAGGCTGGTGGACAGGCTGTCGGTGAAGGCATAGGTGCCGCCGAATACGTCGGCTTCCTTCAGGCGCAGGCTGTCGCGGTTGGTCTGCTCCTGACCGGTCAGGCTGGTGAAGCGACCGGCGTGCAGGGTCAGGCCCTTGATGTCGTTGCTGGTCAGCAATGCGCCCTGGGCGATTTCCGGCAGCAGGCGGCTATCGTCGGTGGCGAATACCGGCAGGGCGGTGAACTGGTCGCCGACTTTCAGCACGGTGTCGGAGATACGGAATTTGACCGCGCCGCCACCCTTGGAGTAGTCATCCTGCGCACGGCCGTCCGAGCCGTTCGGGAACAGGCCGGTGCCAGCACGGCCCTTGCCGCTGTCCAGTTTCAGCCCGAGCATGCCGATGGCGTCGATACCCACGCCGACGGTGCCCTGGGTGTAGCCCGACTCGTAAGTGCCCACGAAGCCGAGGCCGGTTTCTTCACGGCGGCTCTGGCCGCCTTCGTTGTTGCGGAAATCACGGCTGAAATACAGCATGCGAGTTTTGACGCTCAGCTTGCTGTCTTCAATGAAACCTTTGGACTCATCCTGCGAAGAGGCCAGTGCCATCTGCGAGGACCCCGCCGAAACGGCCAGGGCGATCATGCTCCACTTCATCACGCGCATCGTGACTTGCTCCTTTGGTTTTTTTAGGAAGAGTACCGCTGCATCCAGGTGTTCTAGTTATAGGGTGCAGCTCTTTCTTGTTATGTCGGCGAAAATGTATAGCACGCTGAAGGTCGTTGGCGATATGGCGCAAAGCACTCTGAATGGAACTTTTTGGCCGTGTCGCTGTCGGGCACTTCAGCGTCGCATCCGAGGGTGGTAACGCCCGGTGTGCAGGTGTTGCAGAGAGCATGCCGACTTGGCGTGAAGGCAATGCAACAAGCGTGCTCAACCTGGGCTTGCATTGATGAATTTTTCACGAAATTTTCAGGAAACCGTTTTAACCGCCGTAAATACGGGGGTTGGTCGGACTGGGCGTCCAGCCCGCTCATCGCGTCCATTCAGTTGGCTAGCTTGCTATCAAAGTCAATGTGTTACCGCAACATGTTAAGGCGGTGTCAATTGTGGTGGGTCAAGGCGCCAGTCAGCGTGGCGAAGCACCTTATTGGTGCGAAAAGTAGCGCTGTGTTACCGCAATCGCGCAAGGTATCCTTGCCGCCGTCTCTACCGCCACCGTGCGGGTCGCTTTGCCTGAAGGAGGTACGCCGTGTTCGTTCTTGATCCACGCTTGCAGCAGGACACTTGGGTGCTGGGCGATTTCGCCCTGTGCCAGTTGCTGCTGAGCCGAGATGCCAACTACCCCTGGTTCATCCTGGTGCCCAGGCGTGCCGAGGTCAGCGAATTGTTTGACCTCAGCCTGGCTGACCAGCACCTGCTCTGGCAGGAAACCACACAGCTTGCCGAGGCACTCAAGCGCAGCTACGGGGCCGACAAGATGAACGTGGCGACGCTGGGCAATGTGGTCAGCCAGATGCACATGCATGTGATCGTTCGCCAGCACGATGATGTGGCCTGGCCTGCACCGGTCTGGGGCAAATGCCCGGCCGTGGCCTATACCGACGCACAAGTACAGGCGGTACGCGCCCGCGTGCGAAATCTGCACCTTGAAGGTTTCCAGGAGGCCGCCCATGTCGCTTGAGCCAAGAATGGTCGAGCTGGAAACGCGCCAGGCATTCCAGGACGACACCCTGCAGGCGCTCAACGATGTGGTGGTCGAGCAAGGGCGCGTGATCGAGCGGCTGCAGTTGCAGATGGCCGAGCTGATCAAGCGTTACGAGGAGATGGCGGGTCAGCATGGCAGCGAGGGTGAAGAGGCGCCGCCGCCTCACTATTGATCATCGGGTCGTCAGGCCTGTCGCAGCCTTGGGCTGAGCGACAGGCCTGGTTTGAACGTGTTTAAGCCTGCTCGCCTGTCAGCGGCGCGTGACGGCGACCACGTCCTCGGCCTGCAGGCCTTTGTCGCGGTGCATCACCGAGAACTCGACGCGTTGACCTTCTACCAGGATGCGATGGCCTTCGCCGCGGATGGCGCGAAAGTGCACGAAGATGTCATCGCCTGAGTCCCGGGAAATGAACCCGAACCCCTTGGACGTGTTGAACCACTTGACCGTGCCCGTATCTCGGTTGCCGGCCTCGGTCAGTGGCTGTTGGCTGCTGCGTACCTTGCGCGCGCCCTGGGCAAAGCCTGCGCCCAGGTGCAGGGCCACAGCCAGTGCGGCGCACACCAGCGCCGCCAGGTTGCCAAGCTCTGGTCGAGCGAGCACGGTAAGGGTTTGAAGTACCACAGCCACCACCAGCAGGGCACAGGCGAGATATTGCAGTTGCTGCCTGGCACCTCGGTAGTACAGCGGTACGACAGGGGCCAGGATCAGGTTGAGCAAGCCGAACAGGGCCAGATAGACCGCGTCGGGTTGTTGCAGGAAAGGCGTTGCCTCGGTTTTAAGACTGGGAATGAACGCTAGCAGCAAGGCTGCCGCGCCTGTCACCAGGTGGACGATCTTGAACATGGGATTGGCTCACATTGATTGAAGCTGATCACGGGAAGAGCTGACGGCCCGGTGCGCATGAAGTGTTGGCGCGAACACGTGGCCTTCTGCCTATGCATTCGGCAATTACAGTCCGCACGAATGGCACGCTGCCTATTTAACCGTAAACCTGCAGGGTACTCAAACTGCCACCCGGCGCCCTGCCTGCGGCCACCTGGCAGAGGCACGGCGCTCAGAGTGTTGCTAAAGTGGTCGGCACCCGCTTGGGTTTCACGTTTTCCGAAGGGGAGCATCATGGCAATCGATATAGGCATCAGTGAAGAAGATCGCAAGTCCATCGTCGATGGGCTTTCCCGCCTGCTTTCAGATACCTACGTGCTGTATCTGAAAACCCACAATTTCCATTGGAACGTCACCGGACCCTCGTTCCGTACCCTGCACCTGATGTTCGAGGAGCAGTACAACGAGCTGGCCCTGGCGGTGGACGCCATTGCCGAGCGCATCCGCGCCCTGGGTTTCCCGGCGCCTGGGTCCTACGCGTTCTACGCCAAGCACTCTTCCATCAAGGAAGAGGAGGGCGTCCCTCCAGCCGACGAGATGATCCGGCAACTGGTGCAAGGGCAGGAAGCGGTGGTGCGCACCGCCCGCAGCATCTTCCCGGCAGTGGACAAGGTCAGCGATGAGCCAACCGCCGACCTGCTCACCCAGCGCATGCAGGTGCACGAAAAGACCGCATGGATGCTGCGCGTACTGCTCGACGAGAAATAACCGGGCCATGCCGGCAGGCCTTTCCAGGGTGACTGGGCGGGCCTGCCGCTTTCTGTGCGGGAAGGGTTTGCCGCTGCTCTGCAATGGCCCGTTCGGCGCTTGATACACCCCTTGGTTCAATCATCAGGAGGTGTGCAGATGGCTCAGTCTGGGAAACGGACGGCAGGTCAGGGGCGCTGGCCCGGCAAGCAATGCGTCGACCCATTCACGGCAGATTTCGACATGCTGCAGACCCAGCCTGTGTCTCGCTCGGTGCGGCTCAACGGTTTTTCCACCTGCCTGCGCCTCGAGGCCGTGTATTGGGGTATCCTCGAGCGCATTGCCGCTGCCAACCAATGCTCGGTCAGTGCGGTGTTGTCCTATGTAGACCGTGAGGTGCACCTGCGCCAAGGGGGCGTGCGCAACTTCAGCGGCCTCATACGGGTGATCTGCGTGGCCTGGTTGCAGCAGCCGCCGACGTCGCACTGATCGCCCGGCGGGCTGCGCAGCGCTGGTTAACCATATATAATCCCGCCTTTTGCTGCCCAGGCAGCCAGCGTTATGGTTGACGAGAGACATCCATGCCCCTTTACGACTATCAATGTGCATCCTGCGAGCATCGCATGGAAGTGCTGCAGAAAATCAGCGCCGCGCCGCTCACCGACTGCCCGGCCTGCCAGGCGCCGGCGATGAAGAAACTGCTATCGGTGCCCGGCTTTCGCCTGAGCGGCAACGGCTGGTACGAAACCGACTTCAAGACCGGTGCGAAAAAGAATCTGGCAGGCGGCGACAAGGCCGACTGAGTTGAATGCTATGACCGGGTCTTGCAGTATTAGCCCTCCGGGCGGCCAAGGCCTCCATCGAATACACGAATCACGAGAAGCGAAACCACCATCATGATGCGCAGCCATTATTGCGGCCAACTGAACGAGAGCCTGGACGGCCAGGAAGTCACCCTTTGCGGCTGGGTCCATCGTCGCCGGGACCACGGCGGGGTGATCTTCCTCGACATCCGTGACCGCGAGGGCATGGCCCAGGTCGTTTTCGATCCGGATCGCGCCGACACCTTCGCCGCAGCCGACCGTGTGCGCAGCGAGTACGTCGTGCAGATCACCGGCAAGGTCCGCCGTCGCCCGGAAGGTGCTGTGAACAGCAACATGGCCTCCGGTGCCATCGAAATCCTCGGCTATCAGCTCAACGTGCTGAACGAAGCCGAAACCCCGCCGTTCCCGCTCAACGAATACTCCGACGTTGGTGAGGAAACGCGTCTGCGCTACCGTTTCATCGACCTGCGTCGTCCTGAGATGGCCGACAAGCTGCGCCTGCGCTCGCGCATCACCAGCAGCATTCGACGCTTTCTCGACGAAAACGGCTTCCTCGATGTGGAAACGCCGATTCTGACCCGCGCCACGCCTGAAGGCGCGCGCGATTACCTGGTGCCAAGCCGCACCCACGCCGGCAGCTTCTTCGCCCTGCCGCAATCGCCACAGCTGTTCAAGCAGTTGCTGATGGTCGCCGGTTTCGACCGCTACTACCAGATTGCCAAGTGCTTCCGTGACGAAGACCTGCGTGCCGATCGCCAGCCAGAATTCACCCAGATCGACATCGAGACCAGCTTCCTGGACGAGTCCGAGATCATGGGCCTGACCGAGAGCATGATCCGCAAGCTGTTCAAGGAAGTGCTGGACCTGGAGTTCGGCGAATTCCCGCACATGACCTTCGAGGAAGCCATGCGTCGCTATGGCTCCGACAAGCCAGACCTGCGCATCCCGCTGGAACTGGTCGACGTCGCCGACCAGCTCAAGGACGTGGATTTCAAGGTGTTCGCCGGCCCTGCCAACGATCCTAAATGCCGCGTCACCGCGCTGCGACTGCCAGGCGGCGCCAGCATGCCGCGCAGCAAGATCGACGAGTACACCAAGTTCGTTGGCATCTACGGTGCCCGCGGCCTTGCCTACATCAAGGTCAACGAGCGTGCCAAGGGCGTTGAAGGCCTGCAGTCGCCGATCGTCAAGAACATCCCCGAGGCCAACCTCAACACCATCCTCGACCGCGTGGGCGCCGTTGACGGCGACATCGTGTTCTTCGGTGCCGACAAGTTCAAGGTGGTCAGCGAAGCGCTGGGCGCCCTGCGTATTCGCCTGGGTCACGACTTCGAACTGTTCACCTGCGAGTGGGCACCGATGTGGGTCGTTGACTTCCCCATGTTCGAAGAAAACGAAGACGGCAGCTTCACCGCGCTGCACCACCCGTTCACCGCGCCCAAGTGCACGCCCGAGGAACTGGAGGCCAACCCGGCCACGGCCCTGTCCCGTGCCTATGACATGGTGCTCAATGGCACCGAACTCGGTGGCGGTTCGATCCGTATCCACCGCAAGGAAATGCAGCAGGCCGTGTTCCGCCTGCTGGGTATCGAAGCGGCGGAACAGGAAGAGAAGTTCGGCTTCCTGCTCGATGCCCTGAAGTTCGGTGCACCGCCTCACGGTGGCCTGGCCTTCGGCCTGGATCGCCTGGTCATGCTGATGACCGGCGCCCAGTCGATTCGTGAAGTGATTGCCTTCCCGAAAACCCAGAGCGCTGCGTGTGTCATGACCCAGGCACCGGGCATGGTCGACGCCAAGGCATTGCGCGAGCTGCACATCCGTCTGCGCGAGCAGACCAAGGTCGAGTAATCGGCCCGGGCGCAGTCGGCGGTTGCGCCCACGCGCTTCGGCGCAGTCTTTCCACGTTCCGCCCTTCGGGGCGGAACCTGTTTCTGTTACAAGGATCGGGAGTCGTTATGGCGGGTCATTCCAAGTGGGCGAACATCAAGCACCGCAAAGAGCGCCAGGATGCCAAGAGGGGCAAGGTATTCACCAAGTGGATCCGCGAGCTGACGGTCGCCGCCAAGCAAGGCGGCCCGGACCCTGCCTCCAACCCGCGCCTGCGCCTGGCGCTGGACAAGGCACTGGGTGCCAACATGAGCCGCGATATCATCGATCGCGCGGTGGCCCGTGGCGCCGGCACGAACGAAAGCGACAACGTCGAAGAGCTCAGCTATGAAGGTTACGGGCCGGGCGGTGTGGCGATCATGGTCGAGGCCATGACCGATAACCGCAACCGCACAGCTGCGGCAGTGCGCCATGCCTTCACCAAGTGCGGGGGCAACCTGGGCACCGACGGTTCGGTCGCCTACCTGTTCGAGCGCAAGGGGCAGATCAGTTTTGCTCCGGGCGTGGAGGAGGATGCCTTGATGGAGGCGGCGATGGAGGCCGACGCCGACGACGTGGTGGCCCACGAGGATGGCTCGTTTGACGTGTTCACCTCGTTCAACAGCTTCTACGCCGTGCGCAATGCCTTGGAAGAGGCCGGCTTCAAGGCGGCCGACGCCGAAATCGTGATGCAGCCGACCACCAGCGCCGAACTCGATCAGGAGGGCGCCGAGAAGGTACTCAAGCTGATCGACATGCTCGAAGACCTGGACGACGTACAGAACGTCTACTCCAATGCGCAGATTTCCGACGAGATCATGGAAAACCTCGGCTGAGGGCTTTCTGGCGCACCATACTGACGCCTTCGGGCGTTTGTACAGGCCCTTTCGCAGGGCGCCCGTGGCACAGGTGGCAGCACTGGCGACCTGGCCAGGGGGTTGACCTGCGAAAGGGCCTGTACTGTTTGCACACCGCTTCACTTCAACGACAGGCGCTATGACTCTGATTCTAGGTATCGACCCCGGCTCGCGCATCACAGGTTATGGCGTTGTTCGCCAGACCGCACGTGGTTGCGAGTACGTGGCCTCAGGCTGCATCCGCACAGGCAGTGGTGAACTGCACGAGCGTTTGCAGATCGTGTTTCGTGGGGTCAGCGAAGTCATCGGCCAGCATGGCCCGGTGACCATGGGCATCGAGCGGGTGTTCATGGCCCGCAACGCCGATTCGGCCCTCAAGCTGGGGCAGGCCCGAGGCGCGGCCATCGTCGCAGCGGCTGAAGCAGGGCTGGAAATCGCCGAGTACAGCGCCACCCAGGTCAAGCAGGCGGTGGCTGGTACGGGCGGGGCGAACAAGGACCAGGTGATGATGATGGTCATGCACCTGCTCAAGCTGACCCAAAAGCCCCAGATCGATGCTTCCGACGCGCTGGCCATTGCCTTGTGCCATGCCCACACCCGTTCGAGTCTGGTGCCCCATGGGCTGTCTACGGCGCGTCGGCGCGGTGGGCGCTTGCGTCTGTAAGCGCTTCATGCGCTGATACACATTTTGTGCAGGCGGAGCGTCCGCCTGCCGTATTTGCTGATAGGGTTGAGCGGCCATCGGGCAGCTCCCCGTGAAAAGGATCGAAACGTGATCGGACGTTTGCGCGGCACCCTGGCGGAAAAGCAGCCGCCGCACCTCATCATCGACGTCAATGGCGTGGGCTACGAACTGGAAGTCCCCATGACGACGCTCTATCGCCTGCCCAAGGTCGGCGAGCCGGTAACGGTGCACACGCACCTTGTGGTGCGTGAAGACGCCCACCTGCTCTATGGCTTTGCCGAAAAGCGCGAGCGCGAATTGTTCCGCGAGCTCATTCGGCTCAACGGTGTGGGCCCCAAGCTGGCCCTGGCACTGATGTCCGGGCTTGAGATCGATGAGCTGGTGCGCTGCGTGCAGGCCCAGGACGCCTCGGTATTGGTACGCGTACCCGGTGTAGGCAAAAAAACGGCAGAGCGCCTGCTGGTCGAGCTCAAGGACCGCTTCAAGGCTTGGGAAACGTCCCCGGCCATGTTCGCGCTGGTGTCCGATGGGCCATTGCCGGCCGCCAGCGAGTCCAGCGCCGAGGCGGATGCGGTCAGCGCCCTGGTGTCCCTGGGCTACAAGCCCCAAGAAGCGAGCAAGGCCATCGGCGCGATCAAGGACAAGTCGGGGCTTTCCAGTGAAGAGCTGATTCGCCGCAGCCTCAAGGGGATGATTACCAAGTGATCGAAGCCGACCGCCTGATCGCTGCCAGTGGCCGCGACCGCGAAGAAGTCCAGGATCGCGCCATCCGGCCCTTGCGGCTGGAGGAGTACATTGGCCAGCCTGTGGTGCGCGAGCAGATGGCACTGTTCATCCAGGCGGCGCGCGGGCGCAGCGAGTCGCTCGACCACACGCTGATCTTCGGCCCGCCAGGCCTGGGCAAGACCACCCTGGCCAACATCATCGCCCACGAGATGGGGGTGTCGGTCAAAAGCACCTCGGGGCCGATCCTCGAGCGCCCTGGCGACCTGGCCGCCATGCTGACCAACCTTGAGCCTCATGACGTGCTCTTCATCGACGAGATCCACCGGCTGTCGCCGGTCGTCGAAGAAGTGCTCTATCCAGCCATGGAAGACTTTCAGCTCGACATCATGATCGGCGAAGGCCCGGCGGCCCGCTCGATCAAGCTCGACCTACCACCTTTCACGCTGGTCGGTGCCACGACGCGCGCCGGCATGCTCACCAACCCGCTGCGCGACCGTTTCGGCATCGTGCAGCGGCTGGAGTTCTACAGCGACAAGGACCTGGCGACCATCGTCAGCCGTTCGGCCAACATCCTGGGCCTGGTCATCGAGGACCTCGGTGCCTATGAGATCGCGCGCCGTGCCCGCGGCACACCGCGCATTGCCAACCGCTTGCTGCGGCGGGTGCGCGATTACGCCGAGGTACGCGGCAAGGGCCAGATCACCAAGGCCGTGGCCGACATGGCGCTCAACCTGCTGGACGTCGATGAGCGCGGCTTCGACCATTCCGACAGGCGCCTGCTGCTGACCATGATCGAGAAGTTCGACGGTGGCCCGGTCGGCGTCGACAACCTTGCCGCCGCCATCAGCGAAGAGCGTCACACCATCGAGGACGTGCTTGAGCCTTACCTCATCCAGCAGGGCTACATCATGCGTACGCCCCGTGGCCGTGTAGTGACCCGACACGCCTACCTGCACTTCGGGCTGAATGTTCCCGGGCGATTGGGGGAGGGCGCGGATTTTTCCGAGCCGGGTGATGAATGACAGATCGAAACACGCTTTTCGTGGTCCTACCGCTGGCATGCCCAGGGGGCCATGGCACCCGGATATCGATAGTGAAAAAACAGTTGTCACAGCGGATTGGCAAGCCAAGGAGTAAGCACTAGAGTATGCGCGCGCAAAAAGGCCTGGAACCGTTCGCACACCGTTGTCGCGTCTATTACGAAGATACCGATGCCGGTGGTGTGGTGTATTACGTCAATTACCTGAAATTCATGGAGCGCGCGCGCACCGAACGCTTGCGGCACCTGGGCTTTTCCCAGTCGCAACTGGCTGAAGACAACCTGCTGTTCGTGGTCCATTCCAGCGAAGCGCGTTACCACGTGCCGGCGCGGCTGGACGATGAATTGCGGGTGACCGCGCAAGTACTTGAACTCAATCGCGCCAGCTTGCGCTTCGTGCAGCAAGTGTGGCGGGAAAAGGACGACGCACTGCTTTGTGAAGGGCGGTTTCTGATCGCCGCCGTGCGCGCCGACACTTTCAAACCCCGAGCCATACCTCCCCAGCTGCGCGACGCCTTTGCGGCAGACGGCTCGGGTAATCAATCGAATGCAGGAGAATAAGCGTGGAAGCTAACGTCGTCGACCATACCTCCATGTGGAGTCTGGTCAGTAACGCCAGCGTTGTGGTGCAGCTGGTGATGCTGACCCTGGTGGCCGCCTCGGTCACCTCGTGGATCATGATTTTCCAGCGCAGCACCATGCTGCGCGCCGGTCGTCGTGCGCTCGATGCTTTCGAGGAGCGCTTCTGGTCGGGTATCGACCTGTCCAAGCTGTACCGTCAGGCAGGCAGCAACCCGGACCCGGACTCGGGTGTGGAGCAGGTCTTCCGTGCAGGCTTCAAGGAGTTTTCCCGTCTGCGCCAGCAACCTGGCGTTGATCCGGACGCCGTGATGGAAGGGGTTGGCCGTGCCATGCGCGTCGCCATCTCCCGCGAAGAAGAAAAGCTCGAGCAGAGTTTGCCGTTCCTGGCGACCGTGGGTTCGACCAGCCCCTATATCGGCCTGTTCGGTACCGTGTGGGGCATCATGAACTCCTTCCGCGGCCTGGCAAGTGCGCAACAAGCCACGCTGGCTACCGTTGCCCCCGGCATCGCCGAAGCGCTGATCGCCACGGCCATCGGCCTGTTCGCAGCCATTCCGGCGGTCATCGCATACAACCGCTTTGCGGCCCGCAGTGAAACGCTGATCAGCCGTTACTACACCTTCGCCGACGAGTTCCAGGCGATCCTGCACCGCAAAGTGCACACCAGCGAAGAGTAATCAGGTACAAGCCCATGGCCCGAGTTCGCCACAAACGCAAGCCCGTCGCCGAGATGAACGTGGTGCCCTACATCGACGTGATGCTGGTGCTGCTGGTCATCTTCATGGTGACGGCGCCCATGCTCAATCAGGGCGTGAAGGTCGATCTGCCCAAGGTTTCCAGCGAAGCCTTGCCGCAGGACAACAACGTCCAGATCCTCACCATTTCCATCAAGGCCGACAAGACCTACTACTGGAACCTTGGCAGCGAAGTCGATACCGACAAGCAAATGGACAAGGCTATGACCTTGCCGGCCATGACCGACGCCGTTACCAAGATCATCGCGGCCGGTCGCGACCAGGGCAAACAGACCCAGGTATTCATCCGTGGCGACAAGGCGGTGGACTACGGCGCGGTCATGGGTGCCATGGGCGGGCTGCAGAAAGCCGGTGTCGGTAACGTCGGCCTGATTACCGAGGCACCCTGATGCAACAGCGAGAGCCCTCTGCCTCGGAAAGCTACTTCTGGCCCAGTGTCTGGGCCATCGGCCTGCATGTGCTGGTGTTTGGCATGCTGTTCGCAAGCTTTGCCATGACGCCTGAACTGCCACCGTCCAAGCCGATCGTTCAGGCTACGCTCTATCAGCTCAAGTCCAAGAGCCAGGCGACTACCCAGACCAACCAGAAGATTGCCGGGGAAGCGAAGAAAACCGCTTCGCGTCAGACCGAGGTCGAGCAGCTTGAGCAGAAGAAGGTCGAGCAGGAAGCGGTGAAAGCCGCGGAACAAAAGAAAGCCGACGCTGCTCAAAAGGCCCAGGAGGCACGCGAGGCTGCCGAGGCCAAAAAGGCCGAGGACGCGGCCAAGGCTGCCGAAACGGCCAAAGCTGCTGAAGCCAAGAAAGCGGCCGAAGCCAAGAAGGCCGATGAGGCGAAGAAGGCTGCCGAGAAACAGCAAGCTGACATCGCCAAGAAAAAGGCTGAAGAAGAAGCGAAGAAAAAAGCCGAAGAAGAGGCCAAGAAGCAGGCCGCTGAAGAGGCGAAGAAGCAAGCTGCCGAGGAGGCCAAGAAGAAAGCCGCCGAGGATGCGAAGAAAAAAGCGGCCGAAGACGCCAAGAAGAAGGCGGCAGCGGCCGAAGAGGCGAAGAAGAAGGCAGCCGAGGACGCCAAGAAAAAGGCCGCAGCGGATGCCCAGAAGAAAAAGGCACAGGAAGCAGCTCGCAAGGCGGCTGAAGACAAGAAGGCACAGGCCCTGGCCGAGCTCTTGTCCGACACCACCGAGCGGCAGCAGGCGCTGGCCGACGAGCAGGGTGACCAGGTGGCCGGCGACTTCGACGACCTGATCCGTATGCGCGCGGCAGAAGGCTGGGCTCGCCCGCCATCGGCGCGTAAAGGCATGACGGTGGTACTGCAGATCAACATGTTGCCCGATGGCACCATCACCAGCGTCAGCGTGGCCCGGTCAAGCGGTGACGGCCCCTATGACAGCTCGGCGGTGGCAGCGGTGAAGAACATCGGTCGCCTGACTGAAATGCAGGGCATGAAGCCGAGCGATTTCAACCAATATCGCTCGTTCAAGATGACATTTACACCTGAGGATCTAGCGTTGTGATTAAACGTCTGAGAGGACTGCTGGTCATGCTGTGCTGCGTGGCAGGCATGGCCGTAGCAGAGGAAAAAAACATCCTGGTCACCAGTGGCAGTGACCGGGCAACGCCAATTGCAGTGGTGCCGTTCGCTGTTCAGGGTGGCAGTGTGCTGCCTGAAGACATGGCCGACATCATCGGCAACGACCTGCGCAACTCCGGCTACTACTCGCCCATCCCGCGCCAGAACATGATCAGCCAGCCCTCCCAGGCCAGCGAAGTCATCTTCCGCGACTGGAAGGCGCTGGGTGCCCAGTACGTGATGGTGGGCAGCATCGTGCCCTCCGGTGGTCGCCTGCAGGTGCAATACGCCCTGTTCAACGTTGCCACCGAGCAGCAGGTCCTGACCGGCAGCGTTGCCGGCACCACCGACCAGTTGCGCGACATGTCGCACTACATCGCCGACCAGTCGTTCGAGAAGCTCACCGGTATCAAGGGTGCCTTCTCCACGCGCATGCTGTACGTGACGGCCGAGCGCTTCTCTACGAACAACACGCGCTACACCCTGCAGCGTTCGGACTATGACGGTGCCCGCGCCGTGACCCTGCTGCAGTCCCGCGAGCCGATCCTGTCGCCGCGCTTCGCGCCCGATGGCAAACGCATCGCCTATGTATCGTTCGAGCAGAAGCGCCCGCGTATCTTCGTTCAGCACATCGACACCGGTCGCCGTGAACAGGTCACCAACTTCGAGGGCCTCAATGGCGCACCTGCCTGGTCGCCCGATGGTTCGCGCCTGGCCTTCGTGCTGTCCAAGGATGGGAACCCGGACATCTATGTGATGAACGTGGCCTCGCGTCAGATCAGCCGCGTGACTGCCGGCCCTGGCATCAATACCGAGCCATTCTGGGGTAAGGACGGCAACACCCTGTACTTCACGTCCGACCGTGGCGGCAAACCGCAGATCTACAAACAGTCGGTCAGTGGCGGCAGCGCCGAGCGCGTAACGTTCGTGGGTAACTACAACGCCAACCCGAAACTCTCGGCAGACGAAAAGACCCTGGTGATGATTCACCGCCAACAGGGTTTCACCAACTTCAAAGTTGCCGCTCAGGACTTGCAACGCGGAAGTGTAAAGATTCTCTCGGAAACAAGTCTTGATGAGTCTCCCACTGTTGCGCCCAACGGCACCATGCTAATCTACGCCACCCGCCAGCAGGGCCGGGGAGTCTTGATGCTCGTGTCGCTTAATGGCCGCGTGAGGCTCCCACTTCCTACCGCTCAAGGCGAAGTCAGAGAACCGTCCTGGTCCCCTTACCTGAACTGATTGCGGCGTAATACGTTTTGCTTAACACACTGGGGTTTCATTAGGAGTTTCACGATGGAAATGCTGAAGTTTGGTAAATTCGCTGCGCTGGCTCTGGCCATGGCTGTGGCTGTAGGTTGCTCCTCCAAGGGCGGTGACAACGCAGGTGAAGGCGCTGGCGCCGTTGATCCGAACGCTGGCTACGGTGCCAACACCGGCGCAGTCGACGGTTCCCTGAGCGAAGAAGCCGCTCTGCGCGCAATCACCACCTTCTACTTCGAATACGACAGCTCGGACCTGAAGCCAGAAGCCATGCGCGCTCTGGACGTTCACGCCAAGGACCTGAAAGCCAACGGCAACCGCGTTGTCCTGGAAGGCAACACCGACGAGCGCGGCACCCGCGAGTACAACATGGCTCTGGGTGAGCGTCGTGCCAAGGCCGTTCAGCGCTACCTGGTTCTGCAGGGCGTTTCCCCTGCTCAGCTGGAAGTGGTTTCCTACGGCGAAGAGCGTCCAGTTGCTACCGGCAACGACGAGCAGTCCTGGGCTCAAAACCGTCGCGTAGAACTGCGTAAGTAAGTTCCTATGCGTAAGTGCCGCCGTGCAGTAACCGTCCTCGCACTCAGCCTGCCCCTTTCGGCGTGGGCTGCAGTCCCTGTAGTAGATGACAACACAGGCAGCTATCCGCCTGCGGGTTATGGCACGAGCGGCGCCTATGCCGGGTCAGGGGCTTCGGCCCCTGCCTCTGCACAGGGCCAGCTGTTCATGCAGCTGCAACAGATGCAGGATCAGCTTTCCCGCCAGCAAGGCATCATCGAAGAGTTGCAAAACGATGTGTCTCGCATGAAGCAGGAAAACCTGGAGCGATACCAGGACCTGGACCGTCGCATCAACAGTGGCGCCGCGCCTGCCGCGACCCCTGACAATTCTTCCGCCGGTGGTGCCTCTGGCGCCGCCGCGGGGGCTGCAGCCGGTGCTGCTGCCCAACAACCGGCCGCCAGTAGCGAGCCCGGTGATCCGGCCAAGGAAAAGCTCTACTACGATGCCGCCTTCGACCTGATCAAGCAAAAAGACTTCGACAAGGCCAGCCAGGCGTTCAACGCCTTCCTGCGCAAGTACCCCAACAGCCAATATGCCGGTAATGCACAGTATTGGCTGGGCGAAGTGAACTTGGCCAAAGGTGACCTGCAGGGTGCAAGCCAGGCGTTCGCTCAGGTAAGCCAGAAGTACCCCAAGCACAGCAAGGTGCCAGACTCCTTGTACAAGCTGGCCGATGTCGAGCGTCGTCTCGGTCACACGGACAAGGTGAAGGGTATTCTCCAGCAGGTGGTGACCCAATATCCGGGCACATCGGCTGCGCAATTGGCGCAACGAGACCTGCAAAAGCTGTGAAGTGATGCGGCGCTTGCCTGCCGTTCGAAAGAAACCCGCGCCTGGCGCGGGTTTTTTCGTTAGAATCACCGCCCTTTTTTCGTAAACACGCTGTCACGGATAACGCTATGTCGAGTCCGTGCCAGTGCCTGACGGAGGCGGGCAGCCTGTTTTGCTGTCACGCCCGTGGCGATCATGCAAGATACATTACGCATCACCGAAGTCTTTTACTCATTGCAGGGTGAAACACGAACGGCTGGGCTGCCCACGGTATTCGTGCGGCTCACCGGTTGCCCCCTGCGCTGCCAATACTGCGACAGCGCCTATGCCTTCAGTGGCGGCACACTGCGCAGCCTCGATTCGATCCTTGAACAGGTGGCTGGCTTCAAGCCGCGCTATGTCTGCGTGACGGGCGGTGAGCCCCTTGCCCAGCCTAACGCCTTGCCCCTGTTGCAGCGCTTGTGCGATGCCGGTTACGAGGTTTCGCTGGAAACCAGCGGCGCGCTCGATATCGCCGGCACCGACACCCGTGTCAGCCGCGTCGTCGACCTGAAAACCCCGGGTTCGGAAGAATCGCACCGCAACCGCTATGAGAACATTGAGCAGCTGACGCCCAACGACCAGGTCAAGTTCGTCATCTGCTCTCGCGAAGATTACGACTGGGCGGTGTCCAAGCTGATCCAGTACAACCTGGCCGAGCGCGCCGGCGAAGTATTGTTCTCGCCGAGCCACCACCAGGTGAGCGCCACTGACCTGGCTGACTGGATCGTTGCCGACAACTTGCCTGTCCGTTTCCAACTTCAGCTGCACAAGCTGTTGTGGAACGACGAACCTGGGCGCTGAGCAAGAGAGTGAGACATGACTGATAAACGCGCAGTAATTCTTCTGTCCGGTGGCCTGGACTCGGCCACGGTAGTGGCCATGGCCAAGGCCCAGGGCTATGCCTGCTATACCATGAGCTTCGATTACGGCCAGCGTCACCGCGCCGAGCTTAACGCCGCTGCACGGGTCGCCCAGGACCTGGGCGTGGTAGAGCACAAGGTGATTGGGCTGAACCTGGATGGCATCGGTGGCTCGGCCCTGACTGACAGCAGCATCGATGTGCCGGAAACGCCGGGCGAGGGTATCCCGGTGACCTACGTGCCAGCGCGCAACACGGTGTTTCTGTCGCTGGCGCTGGGCTGGGCTGAAGTGCTGCAAGCCCGTGACATTTTCATCGGGGTCAACGCCGTGGATTATTCCGGCTACCCGGACTGCCGCCCCGAGTTCGTCGAAGCTTTCGAGCGCATGGCCAACCTGGCCACCAAGGCAGGCGTCGAAGGGCAGGGTTTCCGCATTCAGGCACCCTTGCAGAACATGAGCAAAGCCCAGATCGTCCAGGCCGGCGTGGCGCACGGGGTCGACTATGGCCTGACCGTATCGTGCTACCAGGCTGATGACGACGGGCGTGCTTGTGGCAAGTGCGACAGCTGCCGCCTGCGGGCTGAGGGCTTCAAGGCAGCCGCCGTGGCGGACCCGACGCGCTATTTTTAAGAAAGTTTACCGAGGGGTGTTGATTTCTCTATAGAAATCAGTATTATACGCGCCATCCAACGGGTCGTTAGCTCAGTTGGTAGAGCAGTTGGCTTTTAACCAATTGGTCGTAGGTTCGAATCCTACACGACCCACCATCTTCGCAGCGGTTGCGAATACTTCAGCTAGACCACAGGGTCAGCGCCAAGTCTAGCAACCGTATGAATCGAGCAGTCAGCTCGCTTCTGTGTGAAATCTGTACGAAAAGCCCGCCCTTATCGGCGGGCTTTTTCGTTTCTGGTCAAAGCGCTTGGCCTATGGCCTGCCTGGCAGAGACTCTGCCTTTTTCACAGGCAGTGTTCTACATGCAAGTGCCCTCTGATGAAGTCTCAACGGGCGACTCCCTAGTGCAGGTGTACTAGATAGCCCTTTGCCCAATACTGCGGATGGGAAAATTCTCTGTCTAAGTAATGGCAGAGAGATGGCCAGTCATGCGCTCCCCAGTGAAACACCTGCTGTCGCTTGCACTCCTGTTAGGCGCCTTACCCGTCCACGCGGACAATGCCCCGAAGGGCGACTACTGGGTCGTTCATCATCAAGCCAGCCTGGGCAAGAGCAAGGCATACCTTGTAGACGGCGACCCCGGAAACATCTACGAGCGCCCCGGCGGCGTCAAATCCGTCGGCGTCTATCTGTTTGACCAGCAGCCCGGCAAGCCCGATTTCACGGTCTACGACGTCGAAGTCGACTGCAAGAACAAGCGGGCTCGTGTCACAGGAGCGCTCGACTTCAGCAGCGTGGCCAATACCTTGCGCAAGGCCAAGTTCTCCAACCAATGGCAGGGCGATCAACAACCGTGGTTGGCGCAAAGCCGTGATTTCATCTGTAAGCCAGCTGAGCGCCAAGCCCTCAAGATGGAGCACTTGGGCGTAATGTCAGCTTCGGAGTTGAGCCGCTCTGGCCCGAAGCTATTCGAGATACTGACACGCGAGGCGCTCAGGGCCGAGATCATCAGGCAGATCGATGACGCCTTCACTCAGATGCCTGCCAAGTAACTGTCCACCAAGGAGAGAAGCCATGATCCGTCTGCTTGTGTTATGCCTGGGCGCTGTCCTGCTTGGCGGATGCTCGTCGCTGGAGGCAACCAGTGCATGGAAAGGCCGCCCGGTCGGCGAGCTGATCGATTACTTTGGCGTGCCCAGGGTCATCATGGTGGCGCCTGATCAGGACATGGTGGTGCTCAGGTACGTGCGCGACAGCACGTATATTTCCCGGGAGGCTGCGGGCACCTATACCGGCCCTGAAAATGGCCAATTGGTGCACCGCGAGTATTGGCAGGATGTCGAGCACTCAGGCAGTTGCGAGATCAACGTTTTTGTCGACAGGGCGCACGTGGTGCAGAAAGTCAGGGCCAATGGTCGCTGTGCGGTCATTGACATGGCGCCCAAGGCGTAGCCCGGCAGTGGGAGGCAGGCACCGGGCGAATGCTCGTTGAGCGATTACCGATTTCGCCCCCCTTCATCATTGATTAAAAAAGCTTCCATCACAGGCAATAGCCATTGCGGATGCGTTTCATGAGGTGAATGATCAGCCAGTGCCAAGTTCAACAGCTGCGCCCCAGGCACTTGCTCTACCAACTCCAGTGCATTGGCTCGTGAAACCAGGCGATCACGATCGCCACGCACCACCAGCAATGGCGCGGTAATGCCCCCGACGCTGGCTGCGGGATAGCCGTGCTCACTGTCATCTAGCCACAACCCTCGGACGGCCTCCAGCAACCTTGCAAAGTCCGGTTGCGGGTTGATCGCCTCATAGCGAGCCACATCGTCGGCAAACAGGCCGCGCCACTTCGCGGCGGTGATGCCTTCGTACAGGGCCCGCGCAGGGTCGTTCTCTCCCAGCGCCCAGTGAGCCCCAATGGTGACGAGTTGATCGACCGTGACGGCCTGCGAGGCGGCCATGCGCAGCGCGACGATTCCGCCATCGCTGTGCCCGATCAGGGTGACGCGTTCAAGCGCCAGGTGATCGATTACCCGCTCTACGTCGTGCTGCATGCGCGCATAGGTGAGTGGTGCGCCGCCTAGGGTAGACATGCCCTGGCCGCGGCTGTCGATGCCGATCACACGCCAACGGCGGGCCAAGTGCGGGGTGATGGCATTGAAGCTTTCAATATGGCCAAGGCCGCCATGTAGCAGGATCAACGCGGGTGCGTCGGCTGCACCCAGTTGTTCGTAGTAAAGGCGTGCATCATCGACGGTGAGGTACTCGCCGCCCCGGTGGGTGAAGACAGTCATGTCGAAGTTGTCCATGTCGTCAGATGTTAGATCGGGCGACAGTGTACCGAGTTGCCCACTTGAGCCCAATAAATCCAACCTATCGGGGCTTTTTGTCGGGTCATCAACCTTGCGCACCGCACCTCTCGCCAGCCATGCTGTCAAATTGCCAACAACGCTGTTTTGACGTTCTCACGATCGTGTTATCCCAGCGCTACTTTCTCTTCATCAAGCTGCCGGAGACACCATGGCCGATTTGATCTTTGCGCAGCCTTTCGAAGCTGTAGGTTGCAAGCAATGCCGTGAGATGGCGGACCTGGGGTTCGGCATCACAATGGCCTTTCAACCTATCGTTCACCAGCCTTCGGGTAAACCCTACGCCTACGAGGCGTTGGTCAGAGGTGTCGGGGGGGAGGGGGCTGCGCAGGTGCTGGCCAAGGTCACACCCGATAACCTGTATCGCTTCGACCAGGCTTGCCGGGTCAAGGCCATCGAAAAAGCCTCCGAGCTTGGGCTCAACCGTGTGCAGGATTGCAAGCTCAGCATCAACTTCCTGCCCAACGCCGTGTACCGCCCCGCCACCTGTATCCGCGCGACGCTCGAGGCCTCCAGGCAGTTCGATTTTCCGGCCGACAGGCTGATTTTCGAAGTGACCGAAGGCGAACGGGTCGAGGACACCGAACACCTGAAGTCCATTTTCCGCGAGTACGACCGGCAGGGCTTCACCACGGCCATTGACGATTTCGGCTCAGGCTATTCGGGCCTGAACCTGCTTGCCGAGTTTCAACCGGACCTCCTGAAGCTGGACATGGCGCTGACACGCAACCTTGGCGCCGACCCGGTGCGTCAGGCGATCGTGGCAGGCATCGTGCTGGTGGCGCGGCGGCTGGACATTCTGTTGGTCGCTGAGGGCGTGGAAACAGCAGCCGAGTGCCAGGCGTTGGCCGCGCTGGGTATCGAGCTGATGCAAGGTTACTATTTTGCCCGCCCTGAAATCGAAGCGCTGCCGCTGATCGAACGCCTGCGTGGCTGAGTCCTGATGCTCATTCGGCCCACTCGGGGTCGCCGGTAAATACGACCGTCAGCCAGCGATTGGGCCCTTCGCCGCCGATGGCCTCGCCGATCTCGTTGCGCCAGGCATCCCACTGCTCGATGGTCTTGGCCGCCATCTGCGGCGGCACGATGAAGTACAGCTCAATCTCCCGCGAGCGCCCCACCTTGGCCACATAGGCGCGGTAGGACTGCAGGCCATGGCGTTCGACGAAGGCCTGCGCAACCGCGTCTACGTGCTGCTTGAGATCGCCCGGCGTGACGAGAAAGATATCCGCCAACGCCTGGCGAACGACCGACATTGGCAAGGGTACGATCACCAGGCAGACCAGTGCCAGCACGGCCGGGTCGATGTAGGGCGATACCCATTCAAGCGATGTGCCCTGCACGGCATAGCCAAAGCAGAAGGCGATCAACAGCGCCGCCGTGATGCTGGCGGACATCACCCAGCCCTTCACGTCCATGGCGACGAAGTCCGACCGCAGCTTGCGGTTGGCCTTGCCCTCGATCACCGCGATGCTCACGCAGGCGGTGACGGTGAGCGCCGCATAGACCATGGCGATACCAAACTCCAGATGACGTCCACCTTCCAGCAGGCTGCTCACAGCGTTGATCAGGGCGTAGATGGCAACACCGCTGAGCAGGATGCCATTGAGTGCCAGCACCATCGGTTCCAGGTGCCAGAAGCCCATGGTGAAGCGCTCGCGCAGTTTGCGCGACATCTGCAGGCTGCTGGCATGGGAAGTGATCAGCCTGACCACCATCAACGACAGCCCGCTCATGCTGGCATCCACCAGCGAGTAGACGCCGTCGAACACGATGGAAAACGAGCCCGATGCCAAGCCAAAGGCAATGCCGATGCTGGCGATGAACAGGGTGACCGCGATCGAGGTGCGCAGCAGGCCCTGCTCACTGGTGATATCGAAGAAACCGGGTGGGTTTGAGCTGTGCATGGTCGGTACGCGTCATCCCTCGGCGATACAGTTGGGCGGCGCCGCTCTGAACGCCTTGGTCAACCAGGCCAGGTACACCAGGCCCAGCGTGGCCCAGACCCCGCCGAACAGCAGCGAGTGCATGTTCAGGTCCAGCCACAGCGAAACGATGATACAAAAGCCTGTGGTGGGCAGTACCAGGTACTTCAGCTGGTTGGCCAGCCCTCGGCGATTGCCCTCTCGCAGGTAGCAGTGATTGATTACCGACAAGTTGACGAAGCTGAACGCCACCAATGCACCGAAGTTGATGATGGAGGTGGCGGTGACCAGGTCGAAGAAGATGGCCGACAGCGAAATCACCCCCACCACGGCAATGTTCAGTACGGGTGTCTTGTAGCGTGAATGCAACCGCGCAAAAACGCTCGCGGGTATGACCTTGTCACGGCCCATTACATATAGCAGGCGCGACACGCTGGTCTGCGACGCCAGCCCCGAGGCGATGGTGTTGATCACCGTGCACGCGATGAAGACCGACTGGAACAGCTTGCCCCCGACATACAAGGCGATCTCAGGCAGCGCCGCTTCCTGATCGTG
This sequence comes from Pseudomonas sp. UBA5666, assembly GCF_002420785.1. NCBI lineage: Bacteria > Pseudomonadati > Pseudomonadota > Gammaproteobacteria > Pseudomonadales > Pseudomonadaceae > Pseudomonas > Pseudomonas sp. UBA5666. Next base: position 63,695 of record NZ_DIIQ01000041.1, read on the forward strand.
AAAGCGTGCCATGGTGGGGAAGTAGGCCTGAATGAAGTAGGAAACGGTGATGAATACAACGCCGCCGATCAATGCCGTGAGGAAGATGGCCCGCGGTATGGTTTTGGCTGGGTCGCGCGTTTCCTCGGACAGGCACGTGACCGCATCGAAACCCAGGAATGAGAAGCACAGAATGGTTGCACCAGCGGCCAGGGCGCTCAGGTGGGTCTGCTGGTCGGCGAAGGGCAACAGGCTCCATGCGGTGCCCAGGCCTTCGCCCTGGTCCAGCCCGCGTACACACAGGTAGATGAACACCGCGATGATCGCCACCTGCACGCCAACGAACAGCAGGTTGAAATGCGCAACCAGATTGATGCTGCGCATGTTGATCAGGCTGATCAGGGACACGAAGGCCACGACCCAGACCCACTGTGGCACCTCGGGGAACATGGCAGACAGGTACAGTTTGGCCAGCAAGGCGTTGACCATGGGCAGCAACAGGTAGTCCAGCAAGGAAGACCAGCCTACCAGGAAGCCCACGTGTGGATTGATGGCACGTTGGGTGTAGGTGTAGGCCGATCCCGACTGGGGAAAGCGCTTGACCAGGGTTCCGTAGCTGACTGCCGTGAACAGGATGCCGGCCAGGGCCAGTATATAGGCGCTCGGTACGTGCCCAGCGGTGATGCCTGACACGATGCCGAAGGTGTCGAACACGGTCATGGGCGTCAGGTACGCCAGGCCAATGATGATCACATGCCACAAACGCAAGGTCTTGCGCAGTTGGCCGGCTTCGGGTGCGTTGGGTTCAGGCTGCATGCTGACGGGGCTCCTGGGCGAGGGCTTGAAAGACAGGCACAGCGAAGGGCGCAGGCAGCAGCGGCGAGCGGGTGGGCTCCATATTGTTCACCTTTATGTTGGAGCAGCAGAGGCGTGACTGGATCACGCAAGTGATCAAAATAAAAAACGATAGGGTCTTGGGTGTCAAGTTAAACATGACAAGGTGTTTCGAATGCGCGATTTTTATCGATAAAACCGCAAACTCAAGCGTTTCTAACGTCGTTTTTGTGAATGCAAATGACATAAGCGTGTTCGTAAAAATTGACATCTTTGAAGTGGGACTGTCCAACGGGCCGCCCTGCCTTTCCAGTGGCGCGGCCGCCAATCATCCTGGCCTTCGGTGATATGCTGCATTTTCCTGGCTGCGCAGGCGATGTGCGAGCCTTTATGGACATCAATCGGTTTAATTCATGACGAAGACTTCAGTAGCAATCCTGTCCGGCGTAGCGGTGGCCGTTGTCGCAGTGGTCGTTGGCGGAGCCTGGTACACCGGCAAGCAACTGCCGGGTGAGCTGGACCATGCCTTGGCCCTGAGCAACGCGCAGCTGCAAAAGTCACTGGTGAACACAGGTGGTAGCGTACGCATCGAGTTGGTATCGCTGGACCAGCGTTGGTTCAGCAGCACGGCACACTACCGTGTGATCGCTCGCGATGTGCATGCCAACAGCCAACAGGTGGTAAATTTTGATGTAGGCGTGACCGATCAGATCGAGCACGGCCCGTTCCCATGGTCTCGCGTCAAGACCCTCAGGTTGTTGCCAGTGTTGGCGCTGAGCAATACCACGCTGGACAAGGACGAAGTCACGGCGCCTTGGTACGCAGCAGCCGGTGACCGCGTGCCGTTCAGCGCCCAGACCAGCATGGGGTACGGCGGCAGTGTCGACAGCCAGGTTCACCTGGCGCCGGTCAAGCTCGACGATGCCAACGGCACCAGCCTGGCGTTCTCGGGCATGGAACTTGGGGTCAGCGGGGATCGCGATGGCAAGGATTCGCGCTTCCATGGCGAGGCCGACCACTTCCTGATGAAACTGGTAAGTGAAGACCAGCCGCCCGTCATCTTTGAACTCAATGGGCTGAAGTTGGGTGGCAAGCTGGCGGCGACTGCGCATGACAACCTGTTCACGGGCAACGCTGACCTGTATCTGGCAGAGACCAAGGTCACTCTCGGGCCCAGGCAACAGGCGCTGGTCATCAAAGGGGGCGAGCTCAGTACCCTGCAAAGCCTCGAAGGCCCCGACACCTTTGGCGGGCGCGTTGAATACAAACTCGGGGACATCACTTGGGATGGGCGAGCGGTCGGTAAGGCCCAGATGATCGTCGGCTTCAAGTCCATCCATGCGCCCGCGCTGCAAGCGCTGAGCAACTGGTATGCAGCGCATTTGCCTGAGTTCGAGGCCGCGGCAACTGCCGGGCAGTCGGCGCCACAGATCAACATGACCGAAGCCGAAAAGGCCAAGTTCCAGGGCGACTTGCGCACGCTGCTGGCGGCAAAACCCAAGGTGGCGCTCGAAGACTTGAGCCTCAAGACCGCCAATGGCGAGAGTCACTTCAATGTGGCAATGGACTTCGATGCGCCGTCTTCCTTCGACTTGCCACAAGATCAGGCGCTAAAGCAGATGGTGACGCAGGTCACCGGCAAGCTGTCCTTGTCCAAGCCGATGCTAGGGGACCTGGCCACCTTGCAAGCGCTGCTCGACGGTCAGACCGATGCCCAGGCCATCGCTACGCAGTCTGGCCAGGCAGGGGAAATGGTCGGTTTGATGGCCGTGCAAAGCGGCCTGGCCACGGTGGAGGGCGATAAAGTGATCAGCGCGTTGCACTACGCCGATGGCATGGTTGATTTCAACGGCCAAAAAATGACGCTCGAAGCCTTTGCCGCGTTCGTTAACACGCAGCTGGCAATGCTCTCGCCGCAGCGCTGACAGCCCGGCGCTACCTGCCCTTGGGCCGCTGGCGCGAGGGCAGGTATGGGTTGGATAAAAACCGCTTTAGAAATCTCGGGTTTCTCTGTAGCCTTCGGCCTCCATAATAATCCGCGCCCGCAGAGGGCCGTGGCGGCCTGCGCCGTCCGGCGCCCTTAGCCGATCTGTCAGGGCCGGGTGATACACTCGATTTGATGCGCGCACGCGCCTGCAGGTCCAGCGATCATGACCCAGATTTCCGAACGCTTGTTGGTTCAGGCTCACCTTGACGCCAAGCAGCCCAATCCGCTGACAGACGAGCAGCAGGCCGAATACCGTGCGGCCATCGCTGCCGAGCTCAAGGCGCAAAATGCCGTGCTGGTTGCTCATTACTACTGCGACCCGGTCATCCAGGCCCTGGCGGAGGAAGCCGGCGGCTGTGTGTCCGACTCGCTGGAAATGGCTCGTTTTGGCAAGCAGCACCCTGCCGAGACCGTGATCGTGGCAGGCGTGCGCTTCATGGGCGAAACCGCCAAGATTCTTACGCCCCACAAGCGCGTGCTGATGCCCACCCTCGAAGCGACCTGCTCGCTCGACCTGGGTTGCCCCATCGAAGAATTCTCTGCCTTCTGTGACCAGCACCCCGAGCGTACCGTGGTGGTTTACGCCAACACGTCCGCTGCCGTGAAGGCACGGGCCGATTGGGTGGTCACCTCCAGTTGCGCGCTGGAGATCGTCGAAAGCCTGATGGACAATGGCGAGACCATCATCTGGGGCCCCGATCAGCATTTGGGTCGCTACATCCAGAAGCAGACGGGTGCCGACATGCTGCTGTGGGACGGTGCCTGCATCGTTCATGAGGAGTTCAAGTCGCGTCAGCTCGCCGACATGAAAGCCCTGTACCCGGACGCTGCGGTGCTGGTCCATCCCGAGTCGCCGGAGTCGGTGATCGACCTGGCGGATGCCGTGGGCTCCACCAGCCAACTGATCAAGGCTGCCCAGACGCTACCGAACAAAACCTTCATCGTCGCCACCGACCGCGGCATCTTCTACAAGATGCAGCAGCTGTGCCCGGACAAGGTATTTGTGGAAGCCCCCACCGCCGGTAACGGCGCGGCCTGCCGCAGCTGCGCCCACTGCCCGTGGATGGCGATGAATACGCTGGAGCGCGTGCTCGATTGTCTGCGCAATGGCGGCGACGAGATCTTCGTCGACCCAGCCTTGGTGCCCAAAGCCATCAAGCCGCTGAACCGGATGCTGGATTTCACCCAGGCGGCCAGGTTGAAGCTTTCCGGGAACGCGTGAGGCAAGCGCTGGCTTAAACGCTCATGTTGGCGCAATTACCCTCGTAGAAAAACCTCTATAGGAGCGGTCCGGCGCCCCGGCGAGACCGCTCCCACAGGCGGGCTGCTAAGCCTTGTGAGCGGTTCCGCTCCAGCTCCTAGAACGCCTCAGCGTCCCATCATCTCCCGCACCATGCGCTGCTGCTCCAGGACCTCTCGCTGGCGCTGGTCGATCTGCGAAGCCAGCGGGAAATTCCCCCCAGCGCGGCGCTTGGCATAGTCGAGCTGCTGAATGGCCTGATCGAAGTCCCCCACCAAGGTGAAGTATTCCGCACGCGCCCGGTGCAGGCCGATGGTATTGCCTGATAAGCCTCGCACCTCGGCCATGTCGTACCACACATCCGGATCATCCGGGCGGCTCTTGATGAGGTCGTTCAATACCTGCTCCGCCTCGGCCGGCTTGTTCTGCTTGACCAACAGGTCGGCGCGCACCTGCTTGAGCGGGTAATTACCCGGGTACAGCCCCTGCATACGCTCGGCCCGCTGCTGTGCATCGGCCAGGCGATTGTTGGTGATATCCAGGTCGATCTGCGCCAGGTTGTAGGTAATGTCATTGGGCGCCTTGGCCAGCAGCGGCTTGAGCATCTCCCGAGCCTCGTTGAGCTGACCACCCTTGATCTGTGCCAGCGCCAGCCCATAGCGCGCCGCATCGAGCTTGGGGTCTTCGTCGAGCTGGGCACGAAAACGCTTGGCCGCAAGCCCCGGCGTACCCTCATACGTCAGCGCTACCCGGGCACGGATCAGCTGATAGCGCAGGCTGTCTTCCACACCGCCTTTCGGCGCCTGCTCGGCTCGGTTACGGGTGTCGGCGATACGCGACTCGGTTACCGGGTGCGTCAGCAGAAATTCCGGCGGCTTGGCGTCGTAACGGTACTGACGCGCCAGGCGTTCGAACATGGTCGGCATGTTGCGCGGGTCGTAGCCAGCCTTTTCCAGGTTCTGGATGCCGATGCGGTCAGCTTCCTGCTCGTTTTGCCGGGAGAACCTGCGCTGTTCCTGAATCGCTGCCGCCTGGGTGCCGGCAATCATGCCGATGCCGGCATCCCCCGCGCCACCGGCCGCCAGCACGATACCAGTAAGCAACGCCGCCATCATCGGCAATTGCATGCGCTGCTGTGCCTCGATGCCCCGGGCGAAGTGACGCTGGGACAAGTGCGCCAGTTCGTGCGCCAGTACCGAGGCGTACTCGCCCTCGGTCTGCGCATTGAGGAACAACCCGCCGTTGACACCCACGATGCCGCCTGGCGCTGCAAACGCGTTGAGTTCGCGGCTGTCGATCAGGATGAATTCCAGGCGACGGTCCTGCAACTGGCTGGTTTCGGCCAGGCGGTACACGCTGGTCTCCACGTAGTCCTTGAGCTGCGGGTCGTTGAGCTGGTTGACCTGGCCGCGCAACAGGCTCAGCCAGGCGCGGCCAAGCTGGTGCTCCTGCTGGGGCGAGACGATCGCCGAACTGGCGTCACCCAGCGACGGCAGGTCGTCAGCATGGCCAGGCAGGGCCATCAGGCAGGCCAGCGTCAGCAGGGTAGGGCGCAGTAGATTCATGCACGAAGCTCGCGTCGGTCAAAGATTGCTACTGTAGCGGGCTCACACGTTGGCGACCAGTGGCGCTATCCTAGGCGGCCGATCAGGCCGTAGGCCGGCATTGCCCTGGAGAGCCCCATTGATGAGCACCCCCCTGACCTGTGACGCCGAGCTCGATGCCAGCGGGCTGAACTGCCCGTTACCACTGCTCAAGGCCAAGATGGCGCTCAATGGGCTGGCCAGTGGTGCCGTACTCAAGGTCATCGCCACCGACGCAGGTTCCCAACGCGACCTGCGCACCTTTGCCAAACTGGCCGGTCATAGCCTGTTGCACGAAACGGCCGAGGCCGGTACCTACACCTACTGGCTGCGCAAGGCCTGAGTCCCACAAGGATCGTTCATGTTCAAAGTGCTACGCGACTGGGTCCAACGCTACTTCTCCGATGAAGAAGCGGTGGTGCTGGCGGTCTTGCTGTTTCTGGCGTTCACGGCGGTGCTCACGCTGGGCGGGATGCTGGCGCCGGTGTTGGCCGGCATGGTGCTGGCGTTTCTCATGCAAGGGTTGGTCAACGCCCTGGAGCGCCTGCGAGTGCCTACAAAACTGGCGGTCCTGCTGGTATTTGCCCTGTTCATGGGCGCACTGGCGGTGTTCATGCTGGTATTGGTGCCGCTGCTGTGGCACCAGCTGATCACCCTGTTCAACGAGCTGCCAGGCATGCTTGGTAAATGGCAGTCATTGCTGCTCCTGCTGCCAGAGCGCTATCCGCACCTGGTGTCGGACGAGCAGGTGCTGCATGCCATCGAGTCGGTCCGCGGCGAGATCGGCAAGTTCGGGCAATGGGCGCTTACCTTCTCCCTGTCCAGCCTGCCGCTGCTGGTCAACGCCATGATCTACCTGGTGCTGGTGCCGATCCTGGTGTTCTTCTTCCTCAAGGACCGTGAACTGATTGGCCGCTGGGTCAGTGGCTACCTGCCGCGTCAGCGCACCTTGCTCAACCGCGTGGGCAGCGAGATGAACCGGCAGATCGCCAATTACATTCGGGGCAAGGGCATCGAAATTCTGATCTGCGGCATTGCGACCTACATAGCGTTCATCACCCTGGGCCTGAACTATGCTGCGTTGCTGGCCCTCTTGGTCGGGCTGTCAGTGGTGGTGCCCTATGTCGGGGCGGTGGTGGTCACCGTGCCGGTGACGCTGATTGCCCTGTTCCAGTGGGGCTGGGGAGACCAGTTCATCTACCTGATGACGGTCTACGCGATCATCCAGGCGCTCGATGGCAACGTGCTGGTACCGCTGCTGTTCTCCGAGGCGGTGAGCCTGCACCCGGTGGCGATCATCTGCGCGGTCTTGCTGTTCGGTGGGTTGTGGGGGTTCTGGGGGATTTTCTTCGCCATCCCGCTGGCGACCCTGATCAAGGCCGTGCTGGACGCCTGGCCTCGCCAGGAGCCCAGCGTGTCGCCCTTGCTCTGACAGGCTTGGGCTGCACCGAGGTTGGCGCAGCCCCTGCTTCGATCAGGCCTGGTTCAGCGTCTGGGCCGCGGCCAGTACCGCATCCACATGGCCGGGTACCTTCACTCCACGCCATTGCTGACGCAGCACACCGTCTTTGTCGATCAGGAAGGTGCTGCGGTCCACGCCCATGTATTCCTTGCCGTACAGCTTTTTCAGCTTGATCACGTCGAACAGCTGGCACAGGGCTTCGTCCTTGTCGCTGATCAACTCGAACGGAAAGCCCTGCTTGGCCTTGAAGTTCTCGTGGGACTTCATGCCGTCGCGCGAGACGCCGAGCACCACGGTATTGGCGGCTTCGAAGGCGCCATGCTGGTCGCGAAAGCCCTGGCCCTGGGTGGTACAGCCTGGAGTACTGTCCTTCGGATAGAAATACACCACCACCTGGCGGCCCTTGAGCGCCGACAGGCTGACCGTCTGCCCGCTGGTGGCCTGGGCAGTGAAGTCGGGGACAGGTTGGTCGAGTGCAACGGCCATGGGAACCTCCTCAGACAGGGTTTTGTGGGCGCCAGGGTTCGATCAGGGCGTCCAGGTTCAGCGCGTCGGCAAAGTCCAGGAACTGGTCGCGCAGCCAACTGATCTGGGTGCCGGCCGGCAGGATCACTGTGAACTGAGCGTTGAGCATGCTGCTGCCGGTCTGCGGTGCCAGGTAGGTGTCGCAGGTCATGGCTTCAAGCTCGACACGGTGATCGAGGAAGAACTGGCACAGCTCGTTGATGATGTCAGGGCGGTAGGCGGCGCTGACATAGGCCACGTAGGGCAGGGCCTGCGGGCGCACTTCCTGGTCGGCGCTGCGCACCACGTCCAGGGTCAGGCCATGCTTCTTGCCAAGGCCAGGCAGCATGGCCTCAAGGCGCGCCAGGGCATCCCAGCTGCCGCCGACCTGCAAGACCAGTGCGCTGGTCTCGCCATGGCGGCTCAAGCGAGAGGTAACCACCGCGCAGCGGTTTTCGAAGGCTGCGCGGCTCAGTACATTGGCCAGCTCCATGGGGTTGGGCCCCAAGGCGCTGATGACGAGGAATTGTTCGCGGACAGTGGGGGTGGACATGCAGCATTCCTAAAGCGATGAGCGGTCGGTGCAGGACGGGCGAAAGCCTCCTGTAGGCAGCGCTCGGCACTCGCAGGCGAGGACGGGGCGCTGGCGGGGAGCAGGGTCTACGGCCCGGCGGGCCGTGCTGCACCGATCAAAGCATCAAGGGTAGCGAAATAAGGCGCCGAGGGGAATGCTCCGCCCGCCTGCTTCGCTTGTGCAAGGCCGATGCCCCCAGTACCATTACCGCTCTCTTTTTCCGGCAGGAGCAGATACATGATTGCGGGCAGTATGGTGGCACTGGTCACTCCCATGGATGCACAAGGGCGTGTTGACTGGGGCAGCCTCGACAAACTTGTAGACTTCCACCTGGAAAACGGCACCCACGCCATCGTCGCCGTCGGCACCACCGGTGAGTCCGCCACGCTGGATGTCGAAGAGCACATCCTGGTCATCAAGCACGTGGTCGAGCGCGTCAAGCGCAGCAAGACCCCGATCCCGGTCATCGCCGGCACCGGTGCCAACTCCACTGCCGAAGCCGTGCACCTGACCCAGAACGCCAAGAATGCCGGCGCCGATGCCTGCCTGCTGGTCGTGCCGTACTACAACAAGCCGACCCAGGAAGGCCTGTACCAGCACTTCAAGCACGTTGCCGAATCGGTCGACATCCCGCAGATCCTGTACAACGTGCCAGGCCGCACCTCCTGCGACATGCAGGCCGAAACCGTAATCCGCCTCTCGACGGTGCCCAGCATCATCGGCATCAAGGAAGCCACCGGTGACATGGCCCGCGCCAAGGCCATCATCGAGGGCGTTTCCAGCGACTTCATCGTGCTGTCCGGTGACGATCCAACCGCCGTCGAGCTGATCCTGATGGGCGGCAAGGGCAACATTTCGGTCACGGCCAACGTCGCCCCGCGGCAAATGGCCGACCTGTGCGAGGCCGCCCTTGAGGGCAATGCCGAGAAGGCCCGCGCAATCAACGACACGCTCATGCCCCTGCACAAAGACCTGTTCTGCGAGTCCAACCCGATCCCCGTCAAATGGGCGCTGGTCGAGATGGGCCTGATGAAAAAAGGCATTCGCCTGCCACTGACCTGGCTCAGCGAAGGCTGCCACGACAAAGTCCGTACTGCCCTGCGCCAGTCCGGCGTACTGGTTTAAGAGGAAGTACCCTGCATGAAGCGACTGGCTGGCCTTTCTGCCCTTGCCCTGATCATCTCCAGCACCAGTGGGTGCGGCTGGCTGTGGGGCGAGGATGGTTATTTCCGCGACCGCGGCAGCGATTACCTGCAGGCGCACTCGACCGCGCCCATGCAGCTGCCCTCGGACGTCAGCGGCGTCAAGCGCCTCGACCCCCTGCTGCCCATCCCGCGCAACGTTGCCGACGACAATGTCAGCGGTGAGTACGAAGTGCCGCGTCCGCAGCCGCTGACCGGCGGTGCGGGCCAGGCCAACGACTACAGCTTGCAGCGCAGCGGCAGCAGCCGTTGGGTGCTGGCCCAGCACGCCCCGGCCGAAGTCTGGCCGGTGGCGCGTCAGTTCTTCGAGGACAACGGCTTCCGTATTGCTGAAGAGCGCCCGCAAACGGGCGAATTCAGCACCACCTGGCAGCGTTTCGACGAACTCTCGGCCTCCCTTGGTCAGCGCCTGGCCAGCACGGCCAGCAGCAACGACAGCGAAGTGCGCGTGCGTGTGCGCATGGAGCCCGGCGTGCAGCGCAACACCTCCGAGGTGTACGTGGTCACCGTCGAGCGCCCGGCTGGTAGCAGCGCCGAACCCGACTTCCCGTCCAGCTCCACCAACACCGGTGCCGACGCCCTGCTGGTCGACGAGTTGCTCGCCAGCATGAACCGCAGCGCCGAGAAGGGCGGTTCGGTGTCGCTGCTGGCCGAACGTGATTTCGATGTGCCCAACCGCGTCAGCCTGAGCGAAGACGGCAGTGGCAACCCGGTCCTGAACGTGGGCGCCGACCTGGATCGCGCCTGGTCCAGCGTGGGTCGTGCCCTGGAGCAGGGTGGCCAGTGGCGGGTAGAAGACATCAACCGCAGCCTGGGCCTGTACTACATCAACCTGTCCGAAAAACCCGAAGACAAGGAGAACAAGCCTGGCTTCTTCGGTCGTGTGTTCGGCAGCGAGCCCACCAAGGAAGAGCGCGAAGCCCGTGCCGAGCGCTATCAGGTACGCCTGAGCAAAGTGGGTGAGAACGTGCAGGTCACGGTCGAGAAGAACATCAACACCGTGGCTCCGGCCGATGTCGCTCGCCGTGTGCTGAGCGCCATTCAGGACCACCTGGGTTAAGTGCGCTTCGCCGTACTTGGAAGCGGTAGCCAGGGAAACGGCACGCTGATCGCCAGTGGTGATACCTACATCCTGGTCGATTGCGGCTTTTCTTTGCGCGAGACCGAGCGGCGCCTGGCGCTGCTCGGTGTGTCGGCCGCTCAGCTGAGCGCCGTGCTGGTCACCCACGAACATGCCGACCACGTGCATGGGGTTGGTCTGCTGTCGCGGCGCTACAATGTACCGGTCTACCTGAGCCAAGGCACCTTGCGCGGGCTGCGCAAGCCGGTGGAAGTGGCCGGTTTCCTGGCGTGCGGCCAGCGCCTGAGCGTCGGCAGCCTGGAGGTTACGGCATCGCGCGTTGAGCACGATGCCCACGAACCGTTGCAGTACGTGGTCAGCGACGGTACACGCCGTTTCGGCATGCTGACGGACCTGGGCTCGTACGACGCGCGGCTGCTGGACGGCTATCGCGACCTGGATGCGCTGTTGATCGAAGCCAACCATTGCCGCGACATGCTGGCGCGTGGTCACTACCCCTACTTTCTCAAGCAGCGGGTCGGCGGCATGCGCGGGCATTTGAACAACCACCAGGCCGCGAGCCTGGTACATGAGTTGGGCTGGAATACCCTGCAGCACCTGGTGCTGGCCCACCTCAGCAGCAAGAACAACCTGCCACACCTGGCCCGCCAGTGCTTCGTCGACACCCTTGGGTGCGACCCTGACTGGCTTGAGGTGGCAAATCAGGAACACGGGCTCGACTGGCGCGCCATCGCCTAGCCCACCCCTCACGCAAGCGGAGCCCAATCATGGAAAAACGCGACGAACTCTACCGCGGCAAGGCCAAATCGGTTTACAAGACCGATGACGCCGACCGCTTGATCCTGCTGTTTCGCAACGACACGTCGGCCTTCGACGGCAAGCGCATCGAGCAGCTGGACCGCAAGGGCACGGTGAACAACAAGTTCAACGCCTTCATCATGCAGAAGCTCGAAGAAGCTGGCGTGCCGACCCAGTTCGACAAACTGCTGGGCGATAACGAATGCCTGGTCAAGAAGCTGGATATGATTCCGGTCGAATGCGTCGTGCGTAACTACGCAGCCGGCAGCCTGGTCAAGCGCCTGGGCGTGGAGGAGGGCATCAAGCTGGAGCCTTCCACCTTCGAGCTGTTCCTGAAGAACGACGAGAAGGGCGACCCCTTCATCAACGAATCCCACGTTGTCGCCTTCGGCTGGGGCACCGCCGAGCAACTGGTCGAAATGAAGAAGCTGTCGCTCAAGGTCAATGACGTGCTGACCAAGCTGTTCGACGACGCCGGCCTGCTGCTGGTCGACTTCAAGCTGGAGTTCGGTGTCTTCCACGGCCAGATCGTGCTGGGCGACGAGTTCAGCCCCGACGGCTGCCGCCTGTGGGACAAGGAAACCCGCAAGAAGATGGACAAGGACCGCTTCCGTCAGGGCCTGGGCGATGTGATCGAAGCCTACGAAGAAGTTGCCAAGCGCCTGGGCGTGCCGCTGTAAGGCGCACGCACACGCAAGCGCCTGATACCACGCGGTTTTTTTGAAAATAAAGGTTTGCGTTTTCAGAATTCACTGGTATGATGCGCGGCATTGGAGAGATGCCGGAGTGGTCGAACGGGACGGATTCGAAATCCGTTGTACTGGCAACAGTACCTAGGGTTCAAATCCCTATCTCTCCGCCATACATTGAAAACCCTTGCAATCTAGTAAGTTGCAGGGGTTTTTTCTTTTCGTTTTGTATAATCTTGCCGACTGCGGTCAGTGGCAGGGTGCGTGTGGCCTAAGCACATCCTGATTGGGCAATGTCACGCTTAGCAATGACCTAGGCGGCTGCTGTGGCTACACTCCTTGTGGGCTGCCGAGAGCTCAGCAGAACGTGCAAAAAACACATAGCATTCGTGTCCCAACCCGGACAGCTCAGAACGTAGGCGTTAGTGACAATCGTCGCGGTCGCTGAGCGAGCTGGCCCCCAGATGTCAATGCAGGCGCGATCTATGAAATCTAGACCTGAAGACGTTTTGATCTACCACATCACAGATATTGCCAATCTGCCTGGAATTATTGCGTCTGGCCTTCAGTCAGATGCAGTGATGGTTCAATCGGGGCAGCACTCTGTCATCGGCTACGATCACATCAAGCTGCGCAGGCTCCAAGAGATATGTGTTGACTGCTGCGAATCTATGTATGTTGGGGAGTTCGTGCCTTTTTATTTTTGTCCGCGCACGCCAATGCTATACACCGTCAACATGGGTAACACGGGGAAACCTGCTGGGTGTCAATGTGACATCGTCCATCTTGTGAGTTCAGTCGGTACCGGTATCGAGCTTCAACAGCAGTGGGCCTTCAGCGACGGCAATGCCGGCGCTAAGCACACAGACTTTTATAACGATATTAGTAAGCTCGCTGACTTGGATTGGTTCACAATCAATGCCAAGTATTGGGGAGAGAAACGGCACCAAAAGCAATCAGAGTTTTTGGTTGCAGGCCAATTCCCTTGGCAGGGAATCCATTTTATTGGCTGTCATAATCAAGCGGCGGTTGAAAGAGTGCGAGAGGTTATGCGCAACTCGACACACCAGCCTGAGGTGAGCGTAAGAAATGCCTGGTACTTCTAATATGATCAAGCTTAGCAAAGGAAACCTTCTTACAGCCCCTGTTGAGGCGCTGGTGAACACCGTGAACACTGAAGGTGTCATGGGCAAAGGTATTGCGCTGCAATTCAAGCAAGCGTTTCCTGATATGTTCAAAAGCTATCAGGATGCTTGCAAGAATGACGCCGTCAAGCTGGGTAAGGTTCACGTGTTCGATCTTGGCGGTTTAATCGGCGGTCCGCGTTGGATCATAAACTTTCCAACTAAAGGGCACTGGAAATCAAAGAGCAAGCTGGAGAATATCCAGCGCGGCCTCGACGATCTAGTGCGTAAAGTGAATGAATTGGACATCAAGTCCATTGCAATTCCTCCGCTCGGTTGTGGGTTGGGCGGCCTTAAGTGGGAGGATGTACAGCCGGCAATTGTGGAGGCGTTCTCGGATTTACCAGAGGTCGAGGTTTTTTTATACCCACCTTCTGGCGCGCCGGCAGCAAAGGAAATGCCGAACAGAACAGAGCGCCCAAAAATGACCGATGGTCGTGCTGCGCTGATTCTGTTGATGGATCGATATCTAAAAGGTCTCCTTGATCCATTTGTCAGCTTGCTAGAAGTACATAAGCTAGTATATTTTTTGCAAGAAAGTGGCAAGCCACTTCGGCTTCAATTTGAGGCTAAACAGTATGGCCCATATGCCAAAAATCTTAGGCAAGTACTGATCAAGTTGGATGGACACTTTATCCATGGCTATGGAGACGGTCAGGATGATCCAACTAAGCCGTTAGAGCTAAAGACAGGGACTGTAGAGGAGGCCGAGCAATTTCTATGTGATGATGTTGAAACTATGCATCGTATGGAGAGAGTAGCAGAGTTAATTGACGGGTTTGAAGATCCGTATGGGATGGAACTGTTAAGTACCGTTCATTGGGTTATGTGCAACACCACGGGGGCGAAAGACCATCCTGAACTGGCCGTCAAGGCTGTACATGACTGGAGTGAGCGGAAGAAGGCTTATCTAAAGCCCTCTCACTTGGAGAGAGCCTGGCACCGTCTCAAGGATCTGAATTGGGATTCGGAGTCTCAGAGCAGCCTTCGCTAGTCCTGCCAAAGGGTTGAGCGTCTGTTCGGCCCGTTAATCCGCACGAAGCTTAAAGGTAAGGCTAAGTAATGATCTTAACTGATGCCTCATTTGCGGAGCGATCCATACATGCGTTTGAGCTAAGTAGATGTTTTTTGTATGGGTGTTCGTTGTGGGTTGAGCGGCCATAAGAAATAAGTCTTTCAAAAAGACGCCTGTAATTCTTTCTTCAAAATACATAACGTCTTTTGCTGTCTGCAAGCTGGCGGGTAGCAGCGTCTCTTGCGCTTCAGATGGCTTGTCGCGGTGGTGGAAATAACGAAGCAAAGTGATAAGCATAATGGTAGGAATAGAGGCCAGTGCCAGAATGATAGCTAGATCGGTGACAGGGCGGCCGACTATTCGGGCAAGCTGACAAGGAAAACCCTACGACCCTTCGTTCATCAACCCGAGCTCCGCATCATCGAGCAGCGCCTTGGCCATCGCGCCCAGATAATGCGAAGCCCACAGCAATTGCTGGTCGCCTTCCATCAGCCCTTTGATCACCATGTGGCATACATACCCCATCAATTCGGACGCCTGCTCCCTGGCATCCTGGCAGGGTATGCCAGGCTCGATGCGAAACAGCGGGTGTGTGTTGTCATCGCCTTGGTGAAAACAGGTCTTGCCGACGGTGGTAGGTTCTTTTTTGTCTTCGGTTGGCATCGGTCTACTCCCCATTCGCCTAGGTAGGCAAAGAAAGCCTGCTTTGCGAGACATCCGCGCGCAGGCTCAATTTCTAACTTCATAAGCAGGATGCCGTCGGAATCTGCGCCCTGGGTGTGAAGGGCTCCAGTGCCACAACAACCTGCCTTGCATCAGCGCCATTCCGAGAGCGATAGCCTATGGCACCCTCAACCGGGGCGCGCTGATCCGTAGTAAACGGATACGACGCAGGCGGGCGACAAGGCATGGCTAGAGACAGATGCATCTTCTGACCGGAATCTAGGGAGTAGGGTGGATCGGGCACAATCTTGCGCATGTGAGCTCCTCGGGCGAGTGGAGCTGCCTGGCAACGCTGTCAAACGAGTGGAGGCAGCTATGCATGGGTTGACAGACCGGTCACCCGAGACCCCGGCGCACACAAAGGTGCCCCATGCACAGCCGCCATAAAGCGCTGTAACGGAAACTCGGATGGTCGGCCTGTCAAAGCCGGTCGTTGATCTGCAACGACCCGCCGAGACTAGAACGCGACCTGCCCCGTCGCAACCGTTTGAGCAGCAGGGCAGTATGTTTCGGAAACGGCCTACAAGGAAGGGGATTAATCTGAGTTCCGAGAGCAAAAGTACCGATCCAAAGCGATCACATGCCGCTCAGCCATCCGCAACATTTTGTCTTGATCTGCCATTCGCCACCTGCGCTACAATGCCGCCTCTGTTCGCCTCTCATGCCTGGACAACACGCCGTAATGACTACGTGCGCCGGGCGATGAGCGCTTCCTGACATGGATTCGTTGGATGCTTTGCGCTTCGCTACACATACCCCTCACTGTTCGCTCACCCGTGGCGTCGCCTTCTGCGGCTTCCACTGGCTCCCCCCTGCAAGCCCATCACACCCACGCCCACGCTGCTGCCCGAGAGGCTGCGGTTTACGGCTGTGCGTCCACTGGAAAATGGAGTGATCCACGTGCATAAGAAATTCATCGCCTCCCTCTTGGCTGTCGCCATCGCCTCGACCACCGCCTGCGCCCAGCTTGGCATCAGCAAAGAACAAGCCGGCACCGTGATCGGCGGCCTGGCGGGCGTTGCCATCGGTTCGACCATGGGCAGCGGCAACGGCAAGCTGGCGGCCGCTTTGATCGCAGGCGGCATCGGTGCCTACGTGGGCAACCGCATCGGCAATATGCTCGATGAAAAAGACCAGCAGGCCTTGGCCTTGCGCACTCAGGAAGTGCTGAGCCAGCAACAGGCCACGGCCAGTGCACAGCCGGTGACCTGGAAGTCCGACCACTCCGGCGCCAGCGCGCAGATCGTGACAGGCAAGGAGTACACCAAGACCAAGCAGGTCGAGGTCAAGCGCGCGCCGAAGATCCAGGCCGTTCCGTCGATGAAGCTGATCAACGAACCCTACGTGACCACCAGCGACAACCTCAATGTGCGCGCGGCGCCCAACGCCAAGGGCGAGAAAGTCGGCAGCCTGAAGAACCACACCGAATTTACGGCCGTCGGTTCAACCGGCGACTGGGTGCTGGTAGGGCGCAAAGGCGTGACCGTCGGTTACGTCCACAAGGACTACGTCGAGCCCAAGGCCCAGGCCGTGGCCAAGCGCGTTACCCCGGCGGTGAACCTGGGTGAGCTGGACGTGGCGGCCAGTAGCGAAACCCAAGGCTTCGACCTGGATACGCTGCAAAGCCTGCCTACCCAGACCGTCGCTGCCGAAGCGGCTTGCCGCCCCGTGACGGTCAGCCTGAAGTCCAAGGAAGGCAAGACCGAACAGGAACAGAACACCTTCTGCAAACAGGCCAATGGCACCTGGGAACTGATTTGAGAACTTCCATGAAAAAGCACGCCCTTGCGCTCGCCGTGATCGGTGCTTGCGGTTTGGTACCGCAGGCTTTCGCCCACGAGCTGGCGTTTTCCAAGAAGGACAATATCAAGGTCGAAGTGCCCGGTGAGGCCGCGACCTGGTGCAAGCCCGAGGTCGAGCTGACCATCACCCGGCCTGCCTGGGACAACCCGGACATGCTCTCGGGCCTGCTGAACAAGTTGCCGTTCGTGTTCGCCAAGGACTGCTCCACGGCCAAGGTCAGCTGGAAGGCGGTCGATGGCAAGGGCGCGCTGTATGCCAGCGGCGCTGGCAATGCCAGCAACCTGGGCTTGATGAACCTGGCTGCTGCACCTGCTGCCTCCACGGCCCCAGCCCCTCAGCAGACTGAAACACCAGCGCCATCCTCTGCGCCAGCACCAGCCGAGGCACCTGCCCCTGCTGCTACACCTGCGCCTGCCGAGGCGCCAGCACCGGCCGTGGCGGCTGCCCCTACGCCGGCCGCCAAGCCAGAACCGGCCGCTGTCCCCACCCCAGCGCCCGCACCTGAACCGGCGCCCGCGCCTGCCGTCGCGCCCAAGGCAGCCGGCGCCGCTGTCACGGCCGCCCCCACCTCGGACTATGGCCGCTCAGTGGTGCTGAAAAACAGCAAGCTGATGCAGATCACCGATGCTGCGGGCTGCAAGTGGGTGCTCAATAGCACCATCATCAGTGAAGGCGACAGCCTCACGTTCGGCACCACGCCAGCCATGCCCTGTCCGGCTTCCGGCTTTGGTGCGGGCAATTTCGAGAAGATCAGCTGGAAAGCCGAAGGCACCTACCGCGGCAACGACTGGAATCGCATCTACGTCCACCCCAGCGCCTTGATGTTCAGCAAGCGTTACGAGGCGGCGGTCAAGGACAAGTCGGTCAGCTACCTCACGGCCGAAGCGGACCAAGTGGCGTTGCTGGTGGGTGAAATTCCCGATCGGAACATGAAGGTGTACCTGGCGTTCGCCCGTCCTACCTACGGCGCTGTAGGGCCGTTCCTCGCCGACCCGTACTACGTCGGCGTAACCCCGGACGACGCCTTCGCCCTGGACCCGGCGAAATACAAGGAAACTGCGCTGCAGGCCTTCGACCTGATCAAGAACGCATCGCCGAGCACCACCGATGTGGCCGACCTGCTCATCGTCAAGGACCTGTCGGCCATTTCCAATAGAATCTGGGGCAACGACGACCAGAAGATCGTGCGCAACCGCATCGGCATGGGCCGCCAGGGTCTGTACTTCGATGTGCGCAACGGCACCAACTGGGCGCAGCAGCGCGAGAAGCAGCGCGTGCGTGAAGCCCGCAATCGTCAGCAGCAGTTGGCCTGGGAGCACACCCGTGTGCTTGAGCGCTACCAGCAGTTGCAGGAGCGCATGGGTGAATTCAAGGGGCGTGAAACCGAGGCACTGGCGCAGATGGCCGGCATCAAGGTACGTTTCCCTTCGCCGCTGCAGCAGCAGGACCCTACGTCGTCGCAGAACGTGACGCCGATGATGGTGCATGTCACCGGCAAGAAGGGCGAGTTCTACACCGTCGACTACCCAGGCGAAGGGCGTCTGCTTGCCGAGCAGCAATACCCCGAAGGCTGGTACGTGGCCCAGGTTGCCAACGCCACCCCTTACTACCCGCTCGAAGACGGTCGCGCCATTCCTACCTACCGCGCCTACAGCGCGGGCGAGCCGAAGGCCTGCGAGCAGGAGCGCTGCGCCGATCGCGTGTCTTATGGCGCCGTGCTGGCCAAGGAATTCCCCAATGCAGGCATCGACTCCAACTGGACGCCCGAAGTCTCCCAACAGTTTGTGAACGACTGGAAAAACGCGTCGGCACAGGTCCAGTAAGGCATAACCCATGATCAAGCAGATGAACGCAAAGCAGAAGTTGATTGGCGGTGTGGCGGTCGTGGCGGTAGCGCTCGGCGTCACCTATGCCGTGGTGTCGAGCAGTGGCAAGAAGCAAGCCATGGCGTACTACGAAGACTTCAAAGAACGCTACTTCCTTGAAGACGTGCTGTCCGAAGGCGACATTTCGTATTCGGCGCTCTCCGGTAACCTGACAGTGGCCGACCCAGAGGTCCGTGTGGCCGCCGTGCAGACCAACGGCGCGCAACAGTTCATGCGCAGCATGGCCGGCGTGATGGCCTCGATGCGCGGCATGGACATGCACGAAGGCCTGGGCAACTGGGCCGAGTACCAGATGAACGCACTTGAATCACGCTACGTGACCGGCGTTTTCCTGAAGGCCGATGCGTTGAAACTGTCGCACAGCGGTGACAGCAAGGATGGCGAGATCCATGTCCAGTTGCTGGGCATGCAGATGGCCGACCCGTATATCGCGGCCCAGGGCCAGGACATCGTCCGGGTCGCTGATGTGAGCGACGAAATCCAACCGACCGCCGAGCTGACGGCCAACGGCCGCGCGAGCCAGGCGAAGATGCCTTGGGGGGTGAACCTGGCGGCGCGCCAACCTGTCACAGGCGCTTTCCTGGTCAACAGCACAGGGCAATTCGGGACCAGGATCGACCTGGACCTCACGTTGCAGCGCTCCAGCGATGGCGAGGGCGTGATGACGTTCGTGGTCACTCACCGCAACGACGGTTCGAAGGTGGGCGAAATCGTGCGCAAGGCCACCTTGCACTCGATGCCCGAACTCGATGATGTGCAGGCCCAGTTCAAGGCAGCCCTGGGCGGCCAGATCGTCGCCGCCTTCAGCCCGCCTTCTGGCCTGGCCATGTTCAGCGAGGCAGTGTCGGAACTGGCGCGCAAGGCCAAAGTGGAGCGCTATGAGCTCAGCTACAGCGGCTTCAAGCCCGTGCGTACGGCCTTCGAAGCCTTCCAGCACACCACGCCCAACGCCAAGTTTGCCGACTTCTGCCAAGCGGTAGGGTTTTCTAGCTGGAGCAGCGACTTTGGCACCAAGGCCAAGCAGCACAGCGATTCGGAATGCGCCATTGCGCAGAAGCTGGCGGCTGGGGACGACTTCGAGGAAACCTACACCTTCAAGGAAGGCAAGAGCCTTTACGCCGCGTTGTTCGTGAGCAAGGCGTATGAGCTGGAGACGAACTAGGAGGTTGTTGGGGCGGGCCGTGTGCTAACCGCCTGCATGCCCGGGCCGCGTTGCGGCCCATCGCGGCCGGTCCGGTGCCCCGGCAAGGCCGTTCCCACACGGACTGTGTGACGCCTGAGTTAGCGGCCTTGCCGTTACGCCCCCCCCCTGGGCGTCACCCACCTACCACACCCGCTCATCCCCCACATCTTCAAGCACCTGCCCCAAATCCAACTCAACGGACAGTGCAATCAAACTGGCATGTCCATCCTCGCCCTCAGGCCAAACCGTCACCTGGTTGTCCGCTGCCAGCACAAGCTGATCGCCGCTTTTCATCAGCTGCTGCGTGCCATCGGCCTTGATAACCCTCAAGCCACCGGCGGTGGCGAACAGAAGCAGGTCGTTGACCGGGTTCAGCCGGGCTGCAGCACGCAAGTGGCGGTACTCCACGATCCAGCCCTCGGCCAGGAACGTCTTGCTCAGCTGGTAGTTCAGCGAGCATTTGAGCGACAGGTCATCCAGTGCCGCGATTACCTGGTCCTGTGGCAAGCCCTTGGGCATGAGGCGGGCAAACTCGCTCAGATTTGCCAGTGTCACGTGTTTACGGGCAGGGCTCATGCCAGTGTCCTTGTAGATTCGATGCCGTTACGCACAGGTGCAATTGAGATCGACGTCACGCCACAAGCGTGATGGCGACGTGCGCGGCAATGCCTGCCGCCACGCTGAAAATCAAACTCCGGGTGAAGTAGGCCACGATCACCACCGGCACGGCGGCCAGCATGTCGGCGTTCATGGCCATCAGCGAGCCGTCCTTGGCCATCAGCAGCGCGGGCACGGTGATGCTGGCGATGATCGCCACGGGCAGGTACTCGATGACGTCGTTGAACACCTTGGGCGTGCCCTGCATTCGGAACAGCAGGGGCGTGGCCCGGGTGAAGTAGGTGATGGCCATCATCAAGGCCACCGCGCCGATCAGGTATTTTTCTTCAGGCATAGGCCTACTCCGCAGCCCATGGCCGTAGCCACGAACACATTCAAAGGGGAGGGGTACAGCGCGTTGAGCAGGCAGGTCGCGGCAATCACCACCAGGGCGACGATCAGCTTGGGCCGGCTGTTGCACAGCGACACCAGCACGAAGATCATCATGGCGGTCAGCGCGTAGTCCAGCTTGAATGCAGAGAAGCGACTCAGCGCATCGGAGGCCACGGCGCCGAGCAGGGCGCCGGCAATCCAGCTGGCATGGCACCAGGTGTTGAACTGCAGCAGGTAGCCAGGCGGGGTGTACTTGCCGGCTTGCAGGCGTTGGCTGTGCAAGGCGAACGATTCGTCGGTCAGGCCAAAGGCATACATCAGCTTTTGCGACCTGGAGATGCCCAGCCCATCGCTCTGCTTGGCCATGTACATGGCCATGAGCATGTGCCGCGAATTGATCAGCAGCGTTGACAACGCGATGGTCAGCAACGGCGCACCCGAGGTGATCAGCGCCAGCGCCGCGAACTGCGCGGCGCCTGCGTAGACGAACACGCACATCGCCACCGGGAGCCACAAGGGCAGCCCGGCGTTGATGCACATCACGCCAAACACGAAGCTCACGACGAAGTAGCCGGTGATCACCGGCAAGGCATCGACGAAGCTTTCCCTGCGCGAGACCGGGTGCAAGGCGAGGTCGGTCATAGATCGACCTCGCAGGTGATCTCGCCGCGCGTCTGGCTGAAGCCCTGTCGGTTCCAGAACCGCACCGCCGACGCATTGTCCTGGTCGATGAACAGGAACACCCGGCGGATGCCATGCTGACGGAAGTCGTTGAGGATCGAGTTGGTCAGGGACGTGCCGATGCGGCTGTGGCGATAGTCCGGCGACACTGCCAGGTGGTTGATGGTACCGCGTGTACCCATCGTCCCCCCGGCCACGGCACCGATGATCGCCCCGCTGTGGTTTTCCGCCAGGTAGCAGAACGTGTTGTCATGGCTCAACAAGCCCTTGAGCAGGTCCTCGCTCTGCCAGTCACAAAACGCAATCTCGTCGAACCGCTTGAGGAAATTGACCAGGCGCGTGGCATGAAACGGCGTGGCCTTCTTGATGGTCAGGCCGTTCATGCGGTCGGGCACGGCAACGCTGCGCGTTGCCTGCTCAAGGCTATTTGACAATGTCATGTTCGGTCCCCGGCCGGGAGAAGGAGATGGCGATGATCTGCCGATAGCCCATTTCCGATTCGCTGGGGTTGGTGGCCGGGGTAACGTAGTGCTGCAGCTCGCGGTCGAGGAAATACGTGGTGTCGAGAATTTCCTGGTAGGTGCCGGAGTCGATCACGTTCGACTGTTTGTCATAGACCTTGCTGGTGGCGCCTTCGATGTTATGGCGGCCCCAGAAGTGCACGCCGCTGAAAGGGTAGCCATCGCAATGGATGCCTTCTGGCGTGATTTCGATCTGCTCGCCGGGTTTGACCTCGATGCGGATCTGGTGAACCTGGCATTGCCAAGGCACGTTGTGCAGCTCTTCGGGCAGCACGGCCTTGTACACATCGAAGTCCAGCTTGATCAGGGCGCGCAGCACCGGTGAGTTGAAGACATCGCTGGACACATCGTCAAAGTGGCGCCGCATGCCACCCACATACTGGTTATGGGCCTCGGACTGTTCATAGGCACGGTGTTCGAGCTCCTGCAGCTCGCCGGTCGCCGGGTTGAAGTCGAAATCGCTGTAGCGGCGATAGCGGGTACCCTTGTCGGCCTGGCCGTAGTACTTGTCCACGCCCATGGTTTCCCAGCTCTTGGAGAACGCCACGAAATGGCCAAAACCGCCATTCAATGCGAAGTCCTTGCCCAGCACGTTGACTGTCTTGTTCAGGCGCAGTGCGTCATCAATATTCCGTTTGAGTGTAAGCATTGGCATCTCTTCCCGTTGAAATCTGGGCGCCAATCTAGCAGGCGAAATGATGGCAGAAACTTCACTTTTTTTTGAGGTGCCTCAACCGCCGCTTGTTGCCAGCCGACGTACCGAGCAGACAGCGGCGGCGGTTGTGCGTTATCCTTCCAGGCCTTGTTGCATGCGGGCTTGAGCACGTCTTGGGAGGGGTGTCGAATGGATATCAAGGTGCTGCGAAACATCGCCAACGTCGCGAGAACGGGGTCGATCACCGATGCCGCCGAGCAGGTCCACGTGA
Source organism: Pseudomonas sp. UBA5666 (assembly GCF_002420785.1). Classification (NCBI taxonomy): domain Bacteria; kingdom Pseudomonadati; phylum Pseudomonadota; class Gammaproteobacteria; order Pseudomonadales; family Pseudomonadaceae; genus Pseudomonas; species Pseudomonas sp. UBA5666. The sequence continues at coordinate 86,540 of NZ_DIIQ01000041.1, forward strand.
CGGTGCAGGCGCTGGCGGCGCAGTTGAAAAAACTGGAGGATCACTGCGGCTTCAAGCTCTTTGACCGCACCAACAAAGGCGTGTCGCTGACGCAGGAAGGGGTCGGGATCCTGCCCCATGTGCTGGAGATCGTGCGCTGCTCCGAACGCATGCAACTGAAGATCAAGCAACTGCGCGAACGCCAAAGCCAGCCATTGCGGGTCGCCCTGAACAGCACCCTGTCGATGGAGATCAACCAGCAGATCATGGCGGGTGTGGCCAGCAACCTGTCCGGGTGCAGCCCCATCTTCAGCTGTTCCGAATCCCCCGACAACCTCACCAAGCTGGCCAAGGGCGAAGCCGACATGGTGGTGATCCTGGGCGACAGCATGCCCGAGGGGTTCTATTCGGTTTCGCTCAAGGGCTTGCGCATCGAGGTAGTGGCCTGCTCGGTCAGTGGCGACACCGCCCCGTCGGTGGTCATCAAGCCGTTGCCCGAATGCCCGTACGCCTCCATCTTCTCGCGCTTCGCCAACCACCAGGGCGGCGGGCTCGAGGCAGCGACCGTGTTCCATTCCGGCAGCGAGATCGTCAGCGTGTCGATGATCAAGAGCTTCGGCGGCATGGGCGTGCTGTCGCGGGCTGTGGCCGAGGCGAACGACTTGCACGTCTGGGAGGGGTATTCCGAATACCTCGATGTGTACCTGGTGATGAAGGAGCCCTGGATCGTGGAGGAGGAGTTTCCTCAGTTCTACCCCAAGACGGCGCCGATGCACGCCTTCGAGTCGATCAATGCCTGAAGGGCCGTCAGCCTGAGACAACCTGTCGTCTTGCGCTTGGCCGCCCAATTTGTTTGTGCTGGCATTTCGGTTACAATCGGAAAAACGATTCAGTGATGTAGGTCAATGCGACAAAAGCCTGATTCGTTTTCCGGTTCTCTGGCTGCCGAACAATGATCAATAACAAGCCTGCGCTGAAGAACACGCGTTACCTGGGTCAGCCACAGGCCCACCTCCGTTCTCCTGACTGGAATTGATCAATGTTCAAGAAAGCTGGCAAGACCTTGCTGGGTCTAGCTGTCGCTGCAACTGTCATGCACGCACACGCCGCAGAAACCAAGAAAGTCGACGTACTGTTGGTCGGCGGCGGCATCATGAGCTCCACCCTGGCCGTCTGGCTGCACGAGCTGGAGCCGAGCTGGTCGATGGAGATGGTCGAGCGCCTGGACGGCGTGGCCGAAGAAAGCTCCAACGGCTGGAACAATGCCGGTACCGGTCACTCCGCGCTGGCTGAGCTGAACTACACCCCCGAAGACAAAGACGGCAACATCAACATCTCCAAGGCCATCGAGATCAACGAAGCCTTCCAGATTTCCCGTCAGTTCTGGTCTTGGCAGGTACGCCAGGGCGTGTTGAAGAACCCACGCGCGTTCATCAACACCACGCCGCACATGAGCTTCGTGTGGGGCGACGACAACATCAAGTTCCTGAAGAAGCGCTATGAAGCGCTGCAGGCAAGCCCGCTGTTCCGCCCGATGCAGTACTCCGAAGATCACGCGCAGATCGCCAAGTGGGTCCCGCTGATGATGGAAGGCCGTGATCCGGCCCAGAAGCTGGCCGTCACCTGGACGCCAATCGGCACCGACGTGAACTTCGGCGAAATTACCCGCCAGTTCGTCGGTCACCTGCAGACCCAGCAAGGCTTCGACCTGAAGCTGTCCAGCGAAGTGCAGGACATCAGCCGCAACAAGGACGGCTCCTGGCACGTCGAGTACAAGAACCTGAAGGACGGTAGCAAGTCGGCTACCGATGCCAAGTTCCTGTTCATCGGGGCCGGTGGCGGCGCGTTGAAGCTGCTGCAGAAGTCCGGTATTCCGGAAGCCAAGGAATATGCAGGCTTCCCGGTGGGCGGCTCGTTCCTGGTGACCGAGAACCCAACCGTTGCCATGCAGCACATGGCCAAGGCCTACGGCATCGCGTCCACCGGTGCGCCGCCCATGTCGGTACCCCACCTGGACACCCGCGTGCTCGACGGCAAGCGTGTGATTCTGTTTGGCCCGTTCGCGACCTTCTCGACCAAGTTCCTGAAGAATGGCTCGTACCTGGACCTGCTCAGCAGCACCACCACCCACAACCTGTGGCCAATGACCCGCGTGGGCATCGACCAGTACCCGCTGGTGGAATACCTCGCAGGCCAGCTGATGCTGTCTGACGACGACCGTTTCGACGCGCTGCGCACCTACTTCCCGAATGCCAAGAAGGAAGACTGGAAACTGTGGCAGGCCGGTCAGCGCGTGCAGATCATCAAGCGTGACGAAGAGAAGGGCGGCGTGCTGAAGCTGGGCACCGAAGTGGTGGCCTCTCAGGACCGCACCATTGCAGGTCTGTTGGGCGCTTCGCCAGGTGCATCGACTGCTGCGCCGATCATGCTGAACGTGCTGGAAACCGTGTTCAAGGAGAAGGTCGCTACTCCAGAGTGGCAGGCCAAGATCAAGGAAATCGTCCCAAGCTACGGCACCAAGCTGAACGACTCGGCCGCTGCTACTCAGAAAGAGTGGAACTACACCGCCGAAGTGCTGCAATTGGCCAAGCCGCCGGTCATCGACGAAAGCGTCGGTACCAGCGCAGTCGCGCCAAGTCAGCCGGTTGAAAGCAAGCCCGAGAACGACATGGCCCTGTAATTCACGGTCCTGATGTAATCGAAAAGCCACGGGGGTCACCCCGTGGCTTTTTTTTTGCGCGGTTTACGGCAGGCAGGGCGCAGGCGAGGTCGCGCCTTCGCAGGCATTCGGCAGCCTTGAGGGTGCAGGAGGCGATCGCTTAAGAGAATCCGGGCAAGCGCAGGTCGCTCAGACCTGGCGCAAAATGCAGTCCAGCAACCCCGGAAAACGCTCCCCGAGCATGTCGCTGCGCAGCGAGTTCATGTGCGTGGTGCCCACATTGCGAGTGTGTACCAGCCCTGCGTCCCTCAACACACGAAAATGGTGGGACATGCTCGACTTGGGCCTCCCTCCGTCCAGCTCGCCGCAACTGGCCTCGGTCACCCCAGCAAGATGGCGGACGATGCCCAGGCGCACCGGGTCGCTCAAGGCGTACAGCACGCGTTCGAGAATAAGGTCATCAGGAGTGGGATGTTTGTAGGCTCGCATGGTCTGCATGATACCGGGGCTTTTCATTATTGCCATAGTTCGATTATGATCGAACTACAGTATTCAATGATCCTGGAGTGTTCCATGGCAGCCCTGTTCGAACCCTATACCCTCAAAGACGTCACCCTGCGTAACCGCATCGCCATCCCGCCGATGTGCCAATACCGCGCTGAAGACGGCATGATCAACGACTGGCACCACGTGCACCTGGCTGGCATGGCCCGAGGCGGCGCCGGTCTGTTGGTGGTCGAGGCCACGGCGGTATCGCCCGAAGGCCGCATCACCCCAGGCTGCGCCGGTATCTGGAGCGATGCCCATGCCCAGGCGTTCGTGCCCGTGGTGCAGGCGATCAAGGCGGCCGGCTCCGTGCCCGGCATCCAGATCGCCCACGCCGGTCGCAAAGCCAGCGCCAACCGCCCATGGGAAGGCGATGATCACATCGCAGTCGATGATCCACGTGGCTGGGAAACCATCGCCCCGTCGGCCATCGCCTTCGGTGCCAACCTGCCCAAGGTGCCGCGCGCCATGACCCTGGACGACATCGCCCGGGTCAAGCAGGACTTCGTCGATGCAGCGCGCCGTGCACGCGACGCCGGCTTTGAGTGGATCGAGCTGCACTTTGCCCACGGTTACCTGGGCCAGAGCTTCTTCTCCGAGCACTCCAACCAGCGCACCGATGCCTACGGTGGCAGCTTCGAGAACCGCAGCCGGTTCCTGCTCGAAACCCTGGCAGCGGTACGCGAAGTGTGGCCTGAGCACCTGCCGCTGACAGCTCGCTTCGGGGTGCTGGAATACGATGGGCGTGACGAGCAAACCCTGGAGGAGTCCATCGAGCTGGCGCGCCGCTTCAAGGCCGGCGGCCTGGACCTGCTGAGCGTAAGCGTGGGCTTCACCATTCCCGATACCAACATTCCATGGGGCCCTGCCTTCATGGGCCCGATTGCCGAGCGCGTGCGCCGCGAAGCCGGTATCCCCGTCACTTCGGCATGGGGCTTTGGCAAACCGGAGTTGGCCGAGGCGGCCGTACGCGCCGAGCAACTGGACCTGGTCTCGGTCGGTCGTGCTCATCTGGCTGACCCGCACTGGGCGTATTTCGCGGCCAAGGAGCTGGGCGTGGAAAAGGCTGCCTGGACCTTGCCAGCGCCCTATGCACATTGGCTTGAGCGGTATCGCTAACGGTCCCCGTCAGGGCGTTTTAAGTACCAACTGCGCCTCGGCGAAGCACTGCTCGGCAATTGCCGAGCGGGGCTCGCTGCGGCGCAGTAGCAGGCCTACCGGGCTGTGGATGGCGGCATCGGTGACCGGCACGATGCGCAGGTGCTCGCTGAGGCTTTCCAGGCCGCAGCCCAGCGGCATGATGGCGCAGCACAGGCCAGTGGTGATGGCCTGGATCAGCTGAAAGCTGGAGTCGCTTTCCAATACAGCATTCGGTTCCAGGCCGCGGCTACGGAAGCTCAAGTCCAGCGACTGCCGGTAATGCATCCCCTTGCTCAACAGGCCCAGTGGCGTATCGCCCAGCTGGTCCCAGCGCAGGCTTTGGGCGTCGAACTGAAAATGCCGGGTATCGTGCAGCAGGCCCATGGTCGTGGTACCCAGCTCGATGACGTCGAAAAACTGCGTGTTGACCTGGTCCAGATAGCAGATGCCCAAGTCCAGTTGGTTACGGCTCAGGCCGTCGATCACCTGTTCGGAGCTGAGCGAGCTGAGCTCGAAGTGCAGGCCCGGGTACTTGGCCCGCAACGGCAGCAGCAGTTGCATCGGGTTGAAACTGGCCAGCGGCACCGTGCCCAGGCGCAGGCTCCCCACCACTTGGCCACGGCAATGGGCCGCCTCGGCGTGCAAGCCGTCATGGGCGGCCAGCAGGGTCCGTGCCCAGGCCAGGATGCGTTCGCCGGCCTCGGTGAACCCTTCGAACCGCTGACCGCGCTTGACGAGCACCAGGTCCAGTTCGTCTTCCAGGTTGCGCAGGCGCATGGACAACGTGGGCTGGGTGATGTGGCACAACGCAGCCGCCTGGCCAAAATGGCGAGTCTGGTCGAGGGCGATGAGAAACTTCAGTTGCTTGATATCCATGCCTGCGCCTGCTAAAGGGTTGCGCCGACAGTAACGTACCGTGGCGATAGATGCCATTGATCGAGCCGTTTGCGCTATCGATTGGACGCTGGCAGCGCGTGTTACTAGCGTGACCATCACCTCATTGGAAGGAGCTGTGCTGTGCGTGTTCAACCTGATGCGGTGTTCGTGCCGCTCAACATCGCTGTCTTGACCGTCAGCGATAACCGCACTGTCGAGAGCGATACCTCAGGTGCGCTGCTGGCGGACCGCTCGGTGGACATGGGTCACCACCTGATCGCACGGGTTCTGCTCAAGGATGATCTTTACAAAATCCGCGCTCAGGTGGCGACCTGGATTGCCGACGAGCAGGTGCAGGTGGTGTTGATCACAGGTGGCACAGGCTTTACCGGCAGGGACAACACCCCGGAAGCGGTCGAATGCCTGCTGGAACGGCGCGTGGACGGGTTCGGCGAGCTGCTGCACGCCCTGTCCATTCTGGATGTCGGCTCCTCGGCCGTGCAGCGCCGCGCCTTGGCAGGGCTGAGCAATCATACGCTGGTCTGTTGCCTGCCAGGTTCTACCGGGGCCTGTCGTACTGCCTGGGAAGGCATCCTTGCCGAACAGCTCGACGCCCGACACCGGCCCTGCAATTTCGTCAAGCACGTGCGGCTTTAGCAGGAGCGGGTGCCTACCAAAGATCCCTGGCTCAGCAGCATTGATCGACCTTTGAGCGACCTTGTCAGGGCGCCAAACCGGCTGCGCAAGAGCCCCAATCGCTCGCAGCCGTCAAGGCACCCCGGCGTCTGGTCAGTGGAAAGGAATCACCCCACGTGCCTGAGCATAGGTCAGGTTGCCTCGGTGAATCCGCAACTCCTCGCCCACGGCAGCGCTTCTGACCTGTTCCCTGTAACCCAGCTTGCGCTGCCGCCACAGTTTCAGATGACCTTTGCCGAACGCCGTCGGTGCGGCGGCCGCGTCATTGAAATGAAAGTGAGCGGCCCACAGGGGCTTGCCGCGCTCGCTGCCTGGCGCTTCTAGCACATCGATGCGGTACTCATCCAGATAACCTTCGGCCAGCGCCTGCCGCGGCCCTTGATAGGTCACCCGCACCAGCCCTTGCTTGTGCAAGTAGTGCAAGCCTTCTGCACTGGGAAAGCGTGTGGTGCTGTGCAGCTTGACCAGCACCTCGCGTTTCCCGTCGCGCAAGGCCACCAAGGCATCGTCCAGGCGTTGCAGCAGTTCAGAGTCCGCTTCACTGTCGGCTAGCTGATCGCGCAGTGTCTGCACTTCCCCTATTTGTGCATCGAGCATCGACGTCAATGAATGGCTATCGATATCTTCTTCGACCAGCTTGCGCGCTTTGGCAAGTACGTTCTGATTCTGAGCAAGCATCCCTTCAGCCAGCGCTTGTTCCTGACGTTCGCTTTCCGGTGTGGGCGCCCTGGGGGGTGATACCTTGCCCACAGCAGGCAGTTGTTCGACCCATGTGCCACTTTCCCGGGTGAAGGTATGCAGTGCCGTCTGGCTGAAGGTCCCGCGAACTTGCAGCACAGGCTGCCCATCCACGATCGACTCCGAACCGATCACCGTCTGGCCGGCCGCTGTCTTGGCCACCTGCAACGCCTGCCGACGGTACACCGGACGGGTGGTGGAGTGTTGCTGGCCGACGGCCTGCTCGCGTAATGCGATGACCAGCGCGTCGCCGGCCATGGTCTTGAGCTCGACCATCTGTTGTCGATACGCCTCGAGGCGCTCGATATCCACGAGCTCGCTGCCCAGCTGGGCAATACGCTGACTGTTAAGAATGGCGGCCGAATATTCATCCCAGGCACTCTGCAGAATATCGATACGCTGAGCAGTCTGCAGGTCGGTGAACAGGGACAGATGGTGAGCATTAGCGGCCACCCGCAGGCGCTCCCCGGCAAGTGCAGCCCTGAATACCGCGTAGTGCGCATAGTCTTGCAAGGCCTCAAAACGCAGCGCCATCTCAACCAGGCCCATGGCCTGGAAGAACCGTATGTTTGGCGTGGTGGTGGTGCGCGCTTCGATGATCTGGGCGATGGTCCTGTCCGCTGCGTGAGTGCTCGGTACCGTCATGTCCAAATCGGTAACAGCAAGCAGCCGATCGAGCGCCGCCATGTATTCGATGATCAAAGGCTGGTCGATAATGATGCTTTCAAGCACTTCACGGTACTGGTCATACGCGGCTTGGCGCACCTCAGGTGGCGCGGCGTTGAGCGCCGTGGTCAGTCGGTCATACTCACTGAACCGACCGGTATGCAACTGCTCTTCGATGATGAACTGCCCATAGCCAATCAAGTTGCGCCTGACATCTGCCAACGCCTGCCGCTGTTCTGGCGCATAGCTGGTGCTGGCCATGTAGCTACGGTCATCGAACAGGGCAACCATGTTGCGCTCGGCCTCAAGGTAGCTCTGGAAAATCCCTACAGCGGATTCGATACGCTGGCGGCGCAAGTTCTTTATCTGCGCCAGCAACTCCGTATGCCGTTTGGCAAACAGCCCGGTTGCCCGCTCGAACTGGGCATGCTGTTCAGGATCTTGCGGCGGCGGTTGCTTGAGCCGCTCATCCACTTTCAGCCATTGAGCGCGAGCGGCCTCGATGCGTGGGCGCAGGCCTTCATATTCAACGGCGCCTCTTTCCGCGTCGTCGAGGCTTTTTTCGACCGCCTGCTGCGCGGTTCGGATCCGACGGACCAACCGCTCGCGCAAGCGCTGCTGAGTGCTTGAACCGGGTCGGTCCCCGCCGCCGCGCAGTCGCGTATCGATACGCCACCCTTGTGGGTCGCGTCTGATCAGTGGCCCCTGGCTGCCATCCGGCCCGACGATGCGGGTAAGCCCATCGGCCGAGTCGACCGCATAAGCCTTTCCTTGCAGCCGCACATAGCGCCCATGCTCAAGCTCGTACAAGCCTTCCAGAGGCCCTTGCTTGATCACCGACCCGCCGTCCAGGCTTACCGAGGCAGCCATGGCTTGCAATCGCGTGCGTTGAACCCCGGATAGCTCATTGAAACCCTGGGCGCCCCGCCATGCAAAATCGAGTTGTGTGGTCGCTTGCGCCTGCAGTGCCTCGACCGTGGACACACTGCCCGCCTCAGGCAATGGCAACGGATCGATATCGCTGCCCAGTCGCACCGATGCTGGATCGATACTCAGCCCAGTCTGCGCCCCGGCGTGGGGCGGCTCCGTTCTGGGAAGCTGCGCATGGATCAGCACCATCAGTGTGTTGTTCAGCAGATCCACCACAGCTTGGGTTCGATCCGTAGCGCTGCCTTCAAGCAGCAGTTTCAGGTCCTCGGCTACTGCAGTCATACCGATGTACAGCAAGGCAATCGAAGAGATCGGCCCCGGTAGAACGGGCGCGACCACGTTCAGCAACTGCCAGGCAAACGTCTTGATGGACTGCCAGCGTAACTCGCTGTTGCTCATGGCGCTGCGGTCGGCCAGTTCGAGCAGCATCGAGCGCTTGGCTTCGAACAGGTTCGAATCGATGTCATGGGTCCAGAACGTCAGCGCGAGTTCAACAGGGGCTGGCTTGTTCAGTGGCGCGTACGGATCGAACACCCAGTGGGGCAGATGGGGCTCTTTGAAGCCACCCTTGTCGTAAACGGCCCGGTGCGTTTGGTCGAGCCATGCCAGCACCTCTTCCTGCACGCGGCCGGGCTGGGCAATCTCCTGCATGAGGCCGTGCGGGTCCTTGAATTGTTTGAGCGCGCCCCTGTGCATCGGACAGTACAGCAACAGTGCGCCGCTATTGGCCACCTGGATGACGAAGAAACCGTGCGCCTTGTCGATCAACTGCGAGTCGGGCGAGCGCTTGAAGGCCAGGGGCGCGATGGCCAACGCCTTCTCATTGCTTGCGGGTAAACGGCAAAAGCTTGCCACCGCCGCATAGCTGCGTGAGTCGATATGCCCGGTACACAGCGCGAAGGCAGCATCGAGCATAAGGCCCAAGCGCCATTGCGCCGCAAAGGCGTTGAGGTGGCTGGCTTTGTACTGTTCATCCCCAAGCAAGCCATCGAGGTAGCGCGGATAGGTGCCGCCTATGTCTACAGTGGCAACCAACTGGCGCAGGTACTCGGGGTCAAGCCAGGAAGGGATCTGCCCATGGGTGCGATGGGCTACAGCGGCTACAGGGCTTGCGCCGGTTGCCTCAAGGCGACCGATGGCGTACTCGGTCAACGTCAGCGTCTTGGTTTCTATCAGCTGCGGGAAACCCAGCCCATGGCCGTCATTGGCGTAGGTATTGACGGTCAGTAACAGGTCGTCCGCGTCGAAGGCGCCGTCTGCAGGGTGATCGGCCAGCATCTGTTCGCGTAGCTTGCGCCGCGCATAGGGTTGCAGATCATCCGGTTCTGCAGGGGGCTGGGCATTTGCCTGGGAGGCCTGCAACACGCAAACATCTATCAGCGCCTGGAGATAGCGGCTCTGACTGTTGAAGTCGGCGTTCAACAATTTCTCAGGCAGATCGATGGCCAGCTTTTGAGTGGGCAGATCGGCCCTCTGGGCGAAGAACTGCGAGGGGTCGACCACGGCCTGGTAGGCAGACGCCAACTCATCCACCGTGTTCAGATCGCTCAACCGCACACGGTTCAACCGCGACAGCAGGATTTCAAGCAATACGCTGGACAACAAGGCAAACGCGTTACCGTCAGCTTCGTAGAGCGCCCACGAAAAACCGTCATCGGTCGCTGTCGGCCGGTACTGCGTCTGCAAGTAGGTGCCAAAGTCCTCTAGCGAGGTGAAACCTTTCACATCCCCTGCAGACGTGCACCAGAGTGTCACGTTGGCCACTTCGCTACTGGCGTTCACCAGCAGCCCAGGCAGCAGTTCACGGGTGCTGTCTTCGCCCAGGCGCCAATGCATGCGTACGGTGTGCACGGCAAAACCCTCGGTTCTTTCGAGCAGCAGATCCTGCAAGCATCGCTGCTCATCAGCGGTCAACGCCTGATCGGCCAACCCACTCAGAAGCCCGGCGCGAAGCACCTGTTGAACCCAGGTATCGTGATCGTTGCCGTTGCCTGCATTCCAGTAGTCGATCTGAGCCTGTGCAAAGCACGCATGAAGGGTCGGCAGAAACGCATTGAATGCATCGTTAAGCGTGCCGGGGTCGACAAGGTCATCATCGGCTGTTTCGAACGCATCGGGGATGGCAAAAAAGCGAAGCGGTGGCTTGAGGCTGAAGCGGTCCTGGCGGGAAAAATCCACCGGTGCGCCATCAAGAAAGCGTTGCAGCACAACCTCGACAAGCGGGGTAACTGTCCAGTAGCCGTCCACGTGCCAGCGAAGAAATTTCAGCGGTTCGGCCGTTTTCATGTCGGGGCGGTGAACGGCCACCTTGGGGTAATGCGCGATGATCAGGTTCATCAGTTGCTTGCCTACCACTTGGCGCAGGCTAGGGCGGTTGCCAAAGCGCATGGCGATGGCACGATTGAGGTCATGTGGTGCAGGTGGATGGGGGTGGGAAGAGGGCATGCTTGGAGCTCCTTGTGGGTTCTAATCACAATGTTCCAAGCGTGCCAAGGCACCCGGTGCTATCTATGTGCTGCACGGCGGTCAAGGCCTTTGGCTGCGCCCAGGCATGGCGCCGTGCTGTCTGCACTTGCCCGCCAGCCTGGACCAACATTCTTCGAATAAGTCAAGAACCGACCTGTTCAAATCCCTCGCACCGTGCTACAAACTGGTTAAGCAATGATCTAGCTGCTTGATAACGAAGGGAAAATCATGACGAAGTCGGAGCTGATCGAACGTATTGTCACCCATCAAGGGCTACTCTCGTCCAAGGACGTAGAGCTGGCCATCAAGACCATGCTTGAACAGATGTCACAATGCCTTGCTACCGGTGATCGCATCGAGATCCGCGGTTTTGGCAGCTTCTCGCTGCATTATCGGGCACCACGGGTAGGTCGTAACCCCAAGACCGGCCAGTCGGTCAGCCTCGAAGGCAAGTTCGTTCCGCACTTCAAACCCGGCAAGGAATTGCGTGATCGGGTCAATGAAGAAGAAGACGAGGCTCACACCTGATTTCCTAGGAGCAACCCAATGCGTAACCTCAAGCGTGCACTGGCAGCTGTCTTCGTTCTGCTGCTGGCGGCTGTAGTGCTGTTCTTCGTGCTGGAAAACCAGCAGACCGTAGCCTTGACCTTGTTTGGCTGGGTTGCGCCACAGGTGCCCGTGGCAGTGGTAGTGCTGGCAGCGCTGATCATTGGCCTGGCCGTTGGGCCTTTGCTGGGCGCCTATGGCGTGCAGCGCAGCAAGCGCAAAATCCGTGCTTCGGCCCGCGAAGCGGCGCTGAGCGGCAAATAAAGATTTTTCTTAGGTTGCTTTAGGAAATGCCTGCCTACTAAAGCAACGGTCACCATGGACTAATTGCTCACTTCGTTTTAGCCCCCGGCGAGAGTGCGCAGCATGGATTACCCCGGCCTAACCCATCATGGCGCTGTACGCGGCGTGACGGGTTCCTGCCATCAGCTTCATTTAGGCCCTGGCGTCAGCCTGCTGGTCGACTGCGGTGCCGAGCAGGGCGCCGATGCAACATCGGGCGCGCAGGGCAACGCGCTCGGGTTCGACATCACTGGCATCCAGGCCCTGATCGTCACGCACGTGCACCTGGACCACGTAGGCCGCATTCCGGCATTGCTGGCCCAGGGATACCGCGGCCCCATCCTCTGTAGCGAGCCCTCCGCCAGGTTATTGCCCCTGGTGCTCGAAGACGCCTTCAAGCTCGGCATCGACAGCACACCTGCCCAAGTGGCCCGCTACATCGCCCTGGTACACAACCTGATCGTGCCCCTGCCTTTCGGGCACTGGCATACCGTGGTTCAGCACCCGCAGGTGGCATGCGCCATCCGCTTGCAGCGTGCGGGTCACCTCTTGGGTTCAGCCTACGTCGAATGCGACATCCAGCACGGGCCAAACAGCACGCGCTATGTATTTTCAGGTGACCTGGGCCCGGGCAACGACCCCTTGCTGCGCCCCTTGCAGCCCCCGGAGCACGCCGATGTGCTGGTGCTGGAAAGCACCTATGGCGACCGCCTTCACCCACCCACCGGTGATCGCATCCACCGACTGGAAGCGGCCATCGAACGCGCGCTGGCCGATCACGGCACCTTGCTGATCCCGGCCTTCAGCCTGGGGCGCACCCAGGCACTGCTCCATGACCTAGAAGATGTCCTGCACCGCAAGGCCTTGTTGGGCAAGACGGGCCCCTCGCCACAAGGCGAGCCCGTGGACTGGTCGCAGCTGCCGATCATTCTCGATTCGCCCCTGGCCCAGCGCATTACCCAGGCCTACCGCGACCTGCACCCTTATTGGAACGAGCAGGCCAGGGCGCGCCTGGCAGATGGCCGCGACCCGCTCGCGTTCGGCCAACTGATCAGCGTAGACACCCACGCCCGTCACCAGCAGGTGGTCAACTACCTCAAAAGCACCGGCAGGCCCGCCATCGTCATTGCAGGCAACGGCATGTGCTCGGGCGGGCGCATCGTCAATTACCTCAAGGCCATGCTGGGCGACCCCAGGCATGAAGTGATGTTCGTAGGCCATCAGGCCAAGGGCACGCCCGGTGCGGTGATCCAGGCCAGCAAACGGGGGCAGGGCCTGGGCCAGGTGGACCTGGAGGGGCAGTACTACAGCATCTGGGCCAAAGTGCTGACCCTCGGTGGCTATTCAGGCCACGCTGACCAGGCCGGCCTGGTCGCCTTCGCCACCAGCAGCGAGCGTGCCCCGGCGCGCATTGTGCTGGTGCATGGCCGGGCCGGTGCGAAAACGGCGCTGGCACAGGCGCTGCAGCGGCGCACGCAGGCGCTTGGCTGGCCAACCCAGGTGGAAATCGCAAGATAATGCGAGCGATTCACGGAACGATGGGCGCCGACGTTGTCTGATACACACCACGGCTCACCACCCCCTCGCGCGACCTGCCCGAGGCGATCACCAGGTAGGGCATGTCGGCCACGCTGGCCGCAGCCTGCGCGCAAGCTACAAAGCGTATTCTCTGGTATTCTTCGCCGTGATGCTTGCGTCTCGAGCCTATGGATAGCCAGAGATTACTCACGCTAGGCGCGTAACTTAGCGGCGTTGCGCTGTGCGCGACGACGATCAGAAATAAGACTCATGCTGGCCAATTGAACCATCAACTGGCTGTTAAGGATCCGAATATGGAATTGATCCCGGTTATTCTTTCCGGTGGCGTTGGCAGCCGTTTGTGGCCTGTTTCTCGTGAGGCTCACCCCAAGCCGTTCATGACCCTGCCCGACGGGCAAAACCTGATTCAGAAGACGTTCCTGCGCGCCTCCAAACTGGACGGCGTTGCAGAAGTTCTGACCGTCACCAACCGTGAACTGCTGTTCAAGACCGAAGACGAATACCGCGCCATCAATACCCAGGGCCACCCCCAGGGCTATATTCTCGAACCGTTCGGTCGCAACACCGCCGCCGCCGTGGCCGCTGCCGCCCTGCAACTCCAGCAGGTGCATGGCCCGCAGGCCTACATGCTGGTGCTGGCTGCCGACCACCTGATCCAGGACGAAGCGGCGTTCTCCCAAGCCGTAAACCGAGCGGTGCACCTGGCCGAGCAAGGTTGGCTGGTCACCTTCGGCATCAAGCCCCAGTACCCCGAAACCGGCTTCGGCTACATCGAAGCGGCCGCCGATGGCGCGCTGGACGGTGGCCTCAAGGTCGCGCGCTTCGTCGAGAAGCCCGATGCCGCCACCGCCGAAGCCTATGTAGCCGCCGGCAACTATTTCTGGAACGCCGGCATGTTCTGCTTCCAGGTCGGCACCGTCATCGAGCAGTTCCAGGAACACGCCCCGGACGTGCTGCACGCCGTGGCCCAGACGCTGGAGGCCTCGCGCCACACCACCGCCAAGGGCTACAGCTGCATGGCGCTCGACCCCGACACATTCGCCAATGTGCCTGACATCTCCATCGATTACGCCCTGATGGAGCGCTCACGCAAGGTCGCGACCATTCCCTGCGACATCGGCTGGAGCGACATTGGGTCGTGGAACGCCGTCAGCGAACTGACCGCCCCGGACGAATCGGGAAACCGCTTCGAAGGCGAAGTGCTGGCCCACGCATCGAGCAACAACTACGTCACCACCGAAGACCGCCTGGCGGCCCTGGTCGGCGTGCAGGACTTGCTGGTGGTCGACACCCCCGACGCCCTGCTGATCGCCCACAAGGACCACGCCCAGGACGTCAAGCACATCGTCAAGCGCCTGAAAAGCGATGGCCACTCGGCGCACCTGCTGCACCGCACCGTGCATCGCCCCTGGGGCACCTACACCACCCTGGAAGACGGCGAGCGCTTCAAGATCAAGCGCATCGTGGTCAAGCCCAAGGCATCCCTGTCCCTGCAGATGCACCATCACCGCAGCGAGCACTGGATCGTGGTCAGCGGCATGGCCGTGGTGGTCAACGATGACAAGGAGCTGATGCTCAACACTAACGAATCCACGTTCATCCGCGCCGGTCACAAGCACCGCTTGCAGAACCCGGGCGTGATCGACCTGGTGCTTATCGAAGTTCAAAGCGGCGACTACCTCGGCGAAGACGACATCGTGCGTTTCGAGGACAATTACGGTCGTTGCGACGCCTGAGTCCAGGCTTTCCCGTCGGCCCGTCGTGCCTGGCCAGGCACCGGGCCGGTCTTCGGTCGCCCACCGTGGCCGGCTATCCCTGTTCAGACTGTCGGCGCCCCTGGCGCCACCGCATTGAGTGAGACGTATGTACCCACCCATCCAGACCCGTTGTTTCAAAGCCTACGATATCCGCGGCCAAGTGCCTGCCGACCTCAACGATGACGTGGCCTACCGCATTGGCCGCGCCCTGGTGGCCCAGCTGGGCGGGCGCACCTACGTGGTGGGCCGTGACATGCGCCTGGAAAGCCCCGGTTTGTCGCTGGCGCTGATCAAAGGCCTGACCGAAGGCGGCGCCGATGTGATCGACATCGGCCTGTGCGGTACTGAAGAAGTGTACTTTGCCACCAGCCATCACCAGGCCGACGGCGGCGTGATGATCACCGCCAGCCATAACCCCAAGGGTTACAACGGCATGAAGCTGGTGCGCGAGCAGTCCCGCCCGATCAGCGGCGACACGGGCCTGAACGACATCCGCCAGCGCGTCGAAGCCGGTAGCCTGGGTGAGCCTGCCGCCAAGCCCGGCCAGGTGCGCGAGGTGTTCGACAAGACCGCCTACATCGACCACCTGCTCACCTACGTCAACCTCGACACCCTCAAGCCGCTCAAGGTGCTGGCCGACCCCGGTAACGGCGCTGTGGGCCCGGTGATCGAGCTGCTCAAGGCACGCCTGCCCCTGGACATCACCCTGATCAACGGCGAGCCGGACGGCAACTTCCCCAACGGCATTCCCAACCCGCTGCTGCCGGAAAACCGCGACCTGACCCGCCAAGCCGTGCTCGACACCGGCGCCGACATGGGCATCGCCTTCGACGGCGACTTCGACCGCTGCTTTTTCTTCGACAACCAGGGCCGCTTCATCGAAGGCTACTACGTGGTCGGCCTGCTGGCCGAGATGCTGCTGGCCAAGCACCCTGGCAGCAAGATCATCCACGACCCACGCCTGACCTGGAACACCATCGAACAGGTGGAAGCAGCCGGCGGCGTGGCCATCCAGAGCAAGACCGGCCATGCCTTCATCAAGGAGCGCATGCGCGCCGAAGACGCCGTATACGGCGGCGAAATGAGCGCCCACCACTACTTCCGCGACTTTGCCTACTGCGACAGCGGCAACATCCCGTGGCTGCTGGTGGCCGAGCTGATGAGCGTGACCGGCAAGACCCTGGCCCAGCTGGTGGACGAGCGTATCGCCAAGTT
The DNA here is from genome assembly GCF_002420785.1 of Pseudomonas sp. UBA5666. Taxonomy (NCBI): domain Bacteria; kingdom Pseudomonadati; phylum Pseudomonadota; class Gammaproteobacteria; order Pseudomonadales; family Pseudomonadaceae; genus Pseudomonas; species Pseudomonas sp. UBA5666. The sequence goes on from NZ_DIIQ01000041.1 coordinate 102,575, forward strand.
CCCGTGCAGCGGCGAGATCAACTACGAGGTGGCCGATGTGAAAGGCACCATCGACAAGATCCTGAACCACTACCTGCCGCAAAACCCCAGCGTCGACCGCACCGACGGCATCAGCGTGGCCTTCGCCGACTGGCGTTTCAGCCTGCGCGGCTCCAACACCGAGCCCCTGCTGCGCCTGAACGTGGAAAGCCGCGGTGATGAAGCGCTGGTGGCGCAGCACGTCGCGCAAATCGCCCGTTTGATTCAAGGATAACTATGTTAGGCATGTTTCGGGGCGTCTGGGATTACCGGGGCTTCATCCTCACCTCCATCAAGAACGAGTTCATCTCGCGCTTTGCCCGCAGCAAGCTAGGCGGCCTGTGGATGATCATCCACCCCCTGGCCCAGGTGGCCATCTACGCGTTGATCCTGTCCAACGTGCTGGGCGCGCGCCTGCCCGGCATCGACAACAAGTACGCCTACGCGCTGTACCTGATTGCCGGCATCCTGGCCTGGAACCTGTTCGCGGAAATCGTCGGGCGCTGCCTCACGGTGTTCATCGAACAGGGCAACCTGATGAAGAAGATGCGCTTTCCGCGCATTGCGCTGCCGGTGATCGTGGTAGGGTCGTGCCTGCTCAACAACCTGTTGCTGTTCATCGCCGCCATGATCATTTTCGCCTTGCTGGGCCATGCGCCCAACGCGCAGATGCTGTGGCTGCTGCCCCTGACCCTGGTGGTGGTGGCCTTCGCCGTCGGCCTGGGCCTGGTGCTGGGTGTGCTGAACGTGTTCTTGCGTGACATTGGTCAGGTGGTGCCGATCATCATGCAGGTATGGTTCTGGTTCACGCCGATCGTGTACTCGGTCAACATCGTGCCCGACTACCTCAAGGGCACCCTGGACATCAACCCGATGTATGCCATCGTCACCGGCTATCACAACGCGCTGGTCTACAAGCTTGCGCCGAACATCGCCGAACTGGGCGTCACGGTCGCCATTGCCCTGGGCCTGATGGTACTGGGGCTGTTCCTGTTCCGCAGGGCTTCTGCCGAAATGGTGGACTCGCTATGACACTTCTGTCCGTCAGCAACGTAGGCAAGGCCTACCGCAGCTACCGCTCCGAATGGCAGCGCATCGCGCGCTGGTGCTACTTGCCGGTCAAGGCCAGCAGCGAGCATTGGGTGCTCAAGCACATCAGCTTCAACATCGAGGCCGGTGAAGCCATCGGCCTGGTGGGGCAGAACGGCGCGGGCAAGTCCACGCTGCTGAAAATGATCACCGGCACCCTGCAACCCAGCGAAGGCACCGTGCGCGTCAACGGCCGCATCGCCGCCATCCTCGAGCTGGGCATGGGCTTCAACGCCGAGTTGAGCGGGCGTCAGAATGCCTACCACGCCGCCGGCCTGATGGGCTTTACCACCGACCAGATCGACGGCGTGATCGACGACATCGAGGCGTTCGCCGAAATTGGCGAGTACTTCGACCAGACCGTGCGCACCTATTCCAGCGGTATGCAGATGCGTGTGGCCTTTGCCGTCGCCACGGCATTCCGCCCCGAAATCCTGATCATCGACGAAGCCTTGTCGGTGGGTGACAGCTACTTCCAGCACAAGAGCTTTGGCCGCATCAAGGAATTCCAGCAGGCTGGCACCACGCTGCTGATCGTGTCCCACGACCGCGCCGCCATTCAGGCCCTGTGCAACCGGGCGATCCTGCTGGACGGCGGCACGGTCATCAAGGACGGGCCACCTGAAGAGGTGATGGATTACTACAACGCCCTGATCGCCCAGAAAGAAAACGCCACCGTCGAAGTGCAAACCCTCGAGAACGGCGCAGTGCAAACCCGCTCGGGCAGTGGCAAGGCCAGCATCGCAGGTGTCTCGCTGCTCAACGCCCAGGGCGCTGCCGCCGAATACGTGACCGTGGGCGAGGACGTCTGCCTGACCGTGGACGTGGCCATCAACGCCCCGTTGCCCGAACTGGTGGTGGGCTATGTGATCAAGGACCGCCTGGGCCAGGACGTATACGGCACCAACACCCATCACCTGGGGTGTGCCCGCAAGGACCTCGCCCAGGGCACGCAGCTGTCGTACCGTTTCCGCTTCCCCGCCAACTTGGGCGTGGGTTCTTATTCTGTCGCCGTCGCGCTGCATGCGGCCGATGCCCACGTGGTGGACAACTACGAGTGGCGCGACCTGGCCTTGGTGTTCAACGTCGTCAACGTTTCGGAAAGTACGTTCGTAGGCCTTGCCTGGATACCTCCGACCGTGGAGTGCAGTAATGGATAGTCGATTCTACCGGGCGTTCGAAGACCGCCATCGCGGCTCCCGGGCGCTGATCGCCAGCCGCCTCGAAGTCTACCTGCCGTTTCTGGCGCCGCTCAAAGACCTGTACCCCCAGGCGGGCGTGCTGGACGTAGGCTGCGGCCGTGGCGAGTGGCTGGAAATGCTGATTCGTGAAGGCTATGACGCCAGCGGTGTGGACCTGGACGAAGGCATGCTCGAAGCCTGCCGCGAACTGGGCCTGCCGGTGCGCACCGACGATGCGCTCAACGCGCTGCGCCAGTTGCCCGATGCCAGCCTGATCGCCGTCAGCGGCTTTCACATCGCCGAGCACATTCCCTTTACCGTGCTGGAAGAAATGGTTGGCGAAGCCATGCGTGTGCTGCAGCCCGGCGGCTTGCTGATCCTGGAAACGCCCAACGCTGAAAACGTGGTGGTCGGCACCAACAATTTCTTCGTCGACCCCACCCATGACCGCCCGATCCCCAGCCTGCTGCTGTCGTTCTTGACCGAGTTCAAGGGCTTTGCCCGCTCCAAGGTCCTGCGCCTGCAAGAAGCGCCGGACCTTCGCGAGCCGGAGCGCAAGCTGGGCGTGATGGACGTGTTGGCCGGCACCAGCCCGGATTACGCCGTGGTGGCGCAGAAGCAGGCACCGGCCGAAATACTGGCCGCGTTCGACGCACCGTTCGAGCAGGTGTATGGCGTAGCGCTAGACGAATTGGCCTCACGTTATGACCAGGCCCTGGAGGGCCGGTTGAATACCCTAGAGAATCAGATGGCAACCGAAGTACATGACCTGCTCGGCTCCCTGAAAGCCGAACAAGCCGAGCGCGTGCAATTGCTCGAGGCAGGGTTTGCGCAAGAGCGCGAGCGCTTGCAAGCCCAACTGGACAACGAGCGCGAGCATGCCCAGCACGCACTGGCCCAGGCACGCGAGCAGGCCGAACGGCTGCAACTCGAGATGAACACCTCGCTGAGCAACGCCCACCACTGGTACCTGCGCGCCACCGCGCTCGAACAGCAGTTGACCACATTCCAGAGCAGCACCGTGTGGCGCGCGACCACGCCCGTGCGCAAGCTGGGCCACCTGGTCAAGCACCCTCGCAGCGCCGCAACAACCGCCAAGCACACCCTGCGCCGCGTCGCGCCCCACGCACGGCTGTGGCTGGCGCGTCGCCCTGCCGTCGAGCGCAAGGTCAGGGCCCTGGTTCAACGCAGCCCCTGGCTTACTGGCGTGTTGCGTGACCTGTTGAAGGTGCCAGCGCCTGCAGTGCCTGTAGAGGCCAACGACCCACAGCACGGTTTGATCGACCATGCTCCATTGACCCCACGGGGGCGCCAGATCGAAAGCGCGCTCCGTGCTGCCGTGACGAAGGGCCAGAAGTAATGCGTATCGTAATTGACATGCAGGGCGCGCAGACCGAAAGCCGTTTCAGAGGGATTGGTCGGTACAGCATGGCGTTTGCCCAGAGCATCGTGCGCAACCGCGGCGAACACGAAGTCTATCTTGTGCTCAACGGCATGCTGCACGAGAGCATCGAGCCCATCCGCACCGCGTTCATCGGTTTGTTGCCGCAGAGCCATATTCGCGTGTGGTACGCCGAAGGCCCCGTCGCCGACAGCCACCCGAACAACCTGGCGCGTCGCCAGACGGCCGAACACATGCGCCAAGCCTGCATCGACGCGCTCGAGCCGGACGTGATCCACGTGACCAGCTCGGTGGAAGGCTACATCGATGACGCGGTGATCGGCAGTGCCACGCTTCACCATGATGCGCTGGTCAGCGCCACGCTCTATGACCTGATCCCGCTGGTAAGCCCCAAGCAGTATCTCGACGGCAACCCGGCCTACAAAAGCCACTACCTGGCCAAGGTCGGCGCACTCCAGCAGTACGATCTGCTGCTGTCGATCTCGGACTTCGCGCGTCAGGAAGCACTCTCCCTGCTGCCGCTGGATGAGGCGAAAGTCGTCAACGTATCCACCGCTGCCGATGACGTGTTCTACCCGGTCACGCTCGCCCACGAAGAGCGTCTGGCGCTGCTTGAGAAATTCGGCCTGCGCGAACCGTTCGTGCTGTACACCGGTGGCGCCGACGAGCGCAAGAACCTGCCTCGCCTGATCGAGGCCTTCGCAGCCGTCAAACCCAAGCTGGGTGAGACCCAACTGGTATTCGCCGGCAAGATGCCGCAATACCACGTGGACCTGTACCGTCAGCATGCCCGTGACCAGGGGCTGGCCCCGGACGACCTGGCATTCACCGGTTTCGTCAGCGATGCCGAGCTGCGCAGCCTGTACAGCATCTGCGAGCTCTACGTATTCCCGTCCTGGCACGAAGGCTTCGGGCTGCCGCCGCTGGAGGCCATGAAATGTGGCGCGCCCGTGATCGGTGCCAACGCCTCAAGCGTACCGGAGGTCATTGGCTGGGATGAGGCAACCTTCGACCCACACGATCCAGCGGCGATTGCCAGCAAGCTCGAGCAAGCCCTGCTGGACGACGCCTTCCGCAAGGCCCTGGCCGTTCACGGGGCAGACCGCGCCGAGCATTTCTCGTGGGACCGTACAGGGCAGGCCGCCCTCGAGGCCTTCGAACACGCCTTGGCCCAGCGCCAGGCCGACCAAGCGCACATCGAGCAGCCGCGTGACCACCTGCAGCAGTTGATCAAAACCCTCAGTGCCAGTGCGCCGCTGCAAAGCGGTGAGGTCAGCGTCGAGCGCCTGGCCAAGGCCGTTGATTACTCCGTGCAACCGCCTACGGATGTACCAAGCCTGTTCGTCGACATTTCGGAGCTGTGCAAGCACGACGGCAAGAGCGGCATCCAGCGCGTGGTGCGCAGCATTCTGCTGGAATGGCTGGTCAATCCGCCTTCGACCTACAAGGTCGTACCGGTGTACACCACGCCTGCAGAGCCGTACTACCGTGAAGCGTCGGCGTTCACCGCCAAGTTCCTGGGCCAGGAGCCGAACGAAGCCTTGCAGGACGAAGTCATCAGCTACCGTGCTGGCGACGTGTACCTGGGCCTGGACCTGTTGATGGATGTGCTGCCGCACAAGAAGGCCTACTTCAACGCCATGCGTGACCACGGCGTCAGCATCCTGTTCGTGGTCTACGACTTGCTGATTCTGCAACTGCCGCACTGTTTCGTCGAAAGCCTGCACGAACACTATGCGAAATGGATACGGACGGTGGCTGAATACGACGGCGCCATCTGCATTTCCCAAGCCGTGGCTGATGAGCTCAATGACTGGTACCTGGAGCACATGCCTGCACGCAAGCGCCCGTTCCACATTGGCGCCTTCCACCTGGGCGCCGACCTTGACCAGTCCGTGCCATCGCTGGGCTTCCCGGAAGACCCGGCCATGCGCCTGGAAGCGCTGGAAGACAACCCTACCTTCCTGATGGTAGGTACGCTGGAACCCCGTAAAGGGCATGCACAAACGCTAGAGGCGTTTGAACAGCTATGGGCCGATGGGGTACAAGCCAATCTCGTGATCGTGGGCAAGCATGGCTGGCTGGTCGATGAACTGGCGCGCAAGCTCGAGAACCACGCCGAGCGCGGCAAGCGGCTGTTGTGGCTCTCCGGTGCCAGCGACGAATACCTGGAGCACCTGTACCAGGAGTCCGACTGCCTGGTGGCCGGCTCCTACGGTGAAGGCTTCGGCTTGCCGCTGATCGAGGCCGCGCAGCACAAACTGCCAATCATCGCCCGCGACCTTGCGGTATTCAGGGAAGTGGCCGGTGATCACGCCTGGTACTTCGAAGGCACGCACACAGAAGAAATTGCCGAGAAGATCAAGCAATGGCTGGGGTTGTTCGAAAAGGGCGAACACCCTCAATCCACCGAAATGCCATGGTTGACATGGAAAGCCAGCGCACAACAGCTGGTGGCTGCAATCGATAAGTGCGCGTTCTAACGCGCCTATAAAACACACACTGGGGCGTTTGCAATGAGTTCAAGGTTGGGTTCCACGGGGAGGACGGGCCTGGCGTTAGCGTTGGCTATCGCCGTCTGGTTCGTGTGGCATCATTTTCCTTCGGGGTTCATCGCCGGTACATCGTCGTACTGGCAGTCGGAAGTCGACGACGTTACGCAATACATCTCTGGCTTCCACGCGTTCTTCAGTGCGCCTTTCGGGTATCCGCTGCTGGCATTCGACAGCATCAATTACCCGCAGGGCACGCGCGCGACGTTCATGGACACCATTCCGCTGTATGCGCTTATCCTGAAACTGGTGGTGCCCGCGTCATACGCACCGTTCAACCCCTACGGCGTGTGGGTGGGCCTAGCATTCCTGGGCCAGGCCGTGTGTGGCTGGTGGATACTGCGCGAGCTTGAGGTCAAGTCCTGGCTGGCACTGGTGGCGCTGGTGGTGTGCCTGCTGATCTTCCCGGCCTTTACAGCGCGTGTGACCCATATCTCGCTGATGACGCACTGGATCCTGCTGGCAGCCATCGCGCTCTACTTGCGTGGGCAGCGCCTGGGGCAGGTGCCCGTGGCAGGCTGGACAGCATTGTTGGTGGCCGGCTTCTACATCAACATTTACCTGTGCGTGATGGCGAGCGCCATTTATGTCGCCAACTGGCTGGCCAAGCCACGGCACTACCGCTGGGTGGACGTGCCTCGGGCGTTGTTGCCGTTCCTGATCATCGTCGCAAGCTTGTGGGTGACCGTGTTCCCCATGGACTCCACGAACGTGGCCAAGGAAACCGGTTTCGGCACGTTTTCCATGAACCTGCTGGCACCGTTTTCAGGGGGTACGTTCTTCCCCATCGAAAACGCCGAAATGCCGGGGCAATACGAAGGCTTCAATTACCTGGGCCTAGGTATCTTGCTGGGGTTGCTGGCCGGCCTGGTACTGGGCGGGCGCAGGGCAGTGAGGTGGGCGGCGGACAACTGGCCGCTGGTGCTGGTGATGCTTGGGCTCACCCTGTATGCACTTTCCGACAGCATCTACTGGGGCACCCACCAGGTGCTGGTGCTGCATTACCCCGCGTTCATGGAGGCCATCACTACGCAGTTCCGGGCCTCTGGCCGGTTCTTCTGGCCTGTAGGGTATGCGCTGACCATCGCGGCCATCGTACTGCTGTACCGCAGGCTGCCCAAACGCGTTTTCGCGCTGGCGATGTTGGTGTTGATCGTGGTGCAGGTGGCGGACATGTCCATCCAGCGCCACCGCTTGATCGATGGCGCCAAGCGCCCGGCAACACCAATCCTGACCCAGGCTGCGTGGGACGCCCAGATAGCCGATGGCATTCAGTATCTGTATTTCTTCCCCAAGTTCCGCTGCGGGCGCTCGGACATGATCCTCAGTACGCTGATGCCGACCATGCGGTATGCCGTCGAGCACGGGCTCAAGATCAACACCGGCTACGTGGCACGCGCCAACTCCAACTGTGCAGTGGAAAGCACCCAGGCCGAAATTGCAGGCTCCGATGCGCGCCACTCCCTGTATGTATTCGTCAAGGGCGATTTCCCTGAAGTGGGCCAGGCGCTGGCGCTGTTCCCAGCCGACCATCAGCCCCAGTGCACCGAACTCGATTACGCCCATGTGTGCAAGTTTGACGTGGACAAGGAGCGCCACTGATGAGCCAGCCCAGGCGCTTGTTGTCGCTGATCTCACCGTTCTACAACGAAGAGCGCGGTGTTTGCGCGTTCTTCGAGCGTGTGGACGCCCTGTCAAAGGCGTTGGCCGATCGCTACGACTTCGAGGTCATCGCGATCAATGACGGCAGCAGGGACCAGACCTACGAAGAACTGCTCAAGGCCCAGGCGGCTTACCCATACGTAACGGTCGTTGACCTGTCACGAAACTTTGGGAAAGAAGCCGCGCTTTCAGCTGGCCTGGACTTTGCGACCGGCGATGCAGTCGTGCCCATCGACTCCGACCTTCAGCATCCTCCCGAAGTGGTGCTGGAACTCGTTGCCAAATGGGAGGAGGGCGCCGAAGTGGTGCTGGCCAAGCGCGTGGATCGGCGCACCGACCACGCGGTGCAGAAGTTCACCGCCAACGGGTTCTACAAACTGCACAACTCCATCTCGGACATCCACATACCCGCGGACGTGGGCGATTTTCGCTTGATGGACCGCAAGGTCGTCGAGGCGCTAAAAAGGCTTCCTGAAAACCGCCGCTTCATGAAGGGGCTGTTTGCCTGGGTAGGCTTTCGCACCGCCACCATCGAATACCAAGTGGCGCCACGCAGCACCGGCAAGACCAGCTTCAACACCTGGAAACTCTGGAATTTTGCCATCGAAGGCATCACCAGCTACAGCTCGGCCCCCTTGCGCATATGGACTTACCTGGGCTGTGCGGTATCGGCCATGGCCTTTGTGTATGCGGTTTACCTGCTGATCAAGACCCTGTGCTTTGGCGCCGATACGCCCGGCTATGCCTCGTTGATGATCACCATCCTGTTCGCCAGCGGCGTGCAACTGATCGGCATAGGGGTGCTTGGGGAGTATGTCGGGCGGATCTTCGTGGAATCCAAGCGCCGGCCCGTGTACATCGTGCGCGAAGTGGTCAAGACCGACCGATGATCATTCCGGGCAAGTACTACCAGTTCCTGCGTTTTGCCTTGGTCGGCGTGGCCAACACGGCGGTGCATGCCGGCGTGGTGATTTTGCTGATGGAAACCCTGGCGCCGCCGGCAGCCGTGGCCAACGCGTGTGCATTCATCGTGGCCAACCTGATGTCCTACTGCATCAACAGCCGGTTCACCTTCCGTGTGCCGATGAGTTGGCTGGGATACCGGCGCTTCTTGCTGGTCTCACTGGTGTCGCTGGGCCTGACGCTGCTCATCACCTCGTGGGTCGAATACATGGGTTGGCACTATGGCGTGGGCCTGGTGATGGTGGTCTTCATCGTGCCAGTGCTCAACTTCATGGTGATGAAGCTCTGGGCATTCGCCCCGGCCAAGTCATGAAAACGCCACCCTGCCGCCACGCCCACCGCAATGACTATTTTTTGGAATACGTAACAGGACTCAAACTATGACAATTGGCCAGCAAGAACACCTTTCGCCTGGCAGCGTACAACCTTGCGAAGATCGCGCGACCAGCATTGCGGTCGTGATCCCTTCCTACAAAGTGACCGCGCACATCCTGGGCGTCATTGCCGATATTGGCCCGGAAGTCGAGCGCATCTACGTAGTCGATGATTGCTGCCCGGAAGGCTCCGGCCGTTATGTCGAGGAACACGCCACCGACCCGCGTGTAGTGGTGCTGCGCAACCCGGAAAACCAGGGCGTGGGCGGTGCGGTCATGACCGGCTACCAGGCGGCTATCCAGGACGGCATGGACATCATCGTCAAGATCGACGGGGATGGCCAGATGGACCCAGGCCTGCTGATGAACTTCGTCACGCCCATTCTTGAGGGCACGGCCGACTACACCAAGGGCAACCGGTTCTACGATCTGGAAGAAATCCGGGCAATGCCCAAGATTCGCCTGTTCGGCAACGCTGTCCTGTCCTTCATGACCAAGTTCTCGTCCGGTTACTGGGACCTGTTCGACCCCACCAATGGCTACACGGCCATCCACCGTGACGTCGCCCGCCACCTGCCGTTCGCCAAGATCAGCCGTCGCTACTTCTTCGAGACCGACATCCTGTTCCGGCTCAATACCCTGCGCGCGGTGGTGGTGGATGTACCCATGGACGCCAAGTACGGCGATGAAGTCAGCAACCTGAAGATTTCCAAGATCGTGGGCGAGTTTCTGGCCAAGCACGTGCGCAACTTCGGCAAGCGGATCTTCTACAACTACTACCTGCGCGACATGTCGCTGGCGTCCCTGGAACTGCCGGCTGGCCTGCTGTTGCTGATATGGGGTCTGGTCTTCGGCCTGTCTCACTGGGCTTCGTCCATCTATACCGGCGTCGCCAACTCTGCCGGCACCGTGATGCTGTCTGCCTTGCCGATATTCCTGGGTATCCAACTGATCCTGGCGTTCTTGGGGCAGGACATCGCCTCGGTCCCCAGAAGGCCGTTCCACCTATCGCGGTTGAAGTCCAAGTTCAAGGCAGGTAAGCGCCCATGATGTATGCCATTGCAATTCTATGCGTCGTGGGTATCGCGACCGGCCAGATCATGTTCAAGCTCAGCGCCAGTGCGCTGCAGCGCGCCGGCACCATCTTCGACCTCAAGACCTTGATGATTCTGGGCTCTGCGTTCGCACTGTACGGTGTGACCACCATCGCCTGGGTGTGGGTGCTGCAAAAGATCGAACTGGGCAAAGCCTACCCGCTGATGGCGTTGGCCTTCGTGCTGGTGCCCATCGGCAGCCACTTCATCTTGGGTGAGCGGTTCCAGGTCCAGTACTTCATCGGCGTCGCATTCATCATGTTCGGCATCGTACTGGCCGTTAAGTCCTGATCGGGCGCACATGCAGCAGGTTGTGGAAATGAAGAGCAGTAGAAGGGATAGGGCAGTATGAAGTTGATAGAAAGGTCGCAGCTGAACGCGACCGTGGCAGTCGCGGCAATCATGGCACTGGCCTTCGTGCTGCTGATGATGCGTTCAAGCGGTATCTACCCAACCGTCTTCGGGGATGAATACACCTACAGCTCGATGGCACGCGTGCTGCCGCTGTCGAGCGCATCGATACCCAACTACCTGTACCTGAGCATCTACAAGTCCACGTTGATGTGTGGCGACGGGTTCGTGGGTTGTACCAAGCTGCTCAATGCCCTGTTCTTCGTGCTGGCCTCGCCGTTCATCTTCATGGTGGCACGCCGGTATTGCAGTGCGCGGGTGTCGGTGTTGATCGTGGCCCTGAGCATGCTCGGGCCGATCAACGGCTACACCACGTACTTCATGCCTGAAGCGCTGTTCTACCTGACGTTCTGGATCAGCGCCTGGTACTTTCTGACCCTGGCCTCGAACGCGCCTTGGCAACGCTGGGCGCTGCTCGGCGTGCTGATGGGGTGTTCGTCCCTGGTCAAGCCGCATGCGCTGTTCGTCATCCCAGCCTTCTGCCTGTGCATTGCCTACTTTGCCTACAAAGACCAGGACCGCTGGTTCGTGACGGCGGTAAAAAACGCCGCTGTGTTCGTCGGCGTCATGTTGCTGACCAAATTTGGCTTCAGCTACCTGGTCGCCGGCAAGGCAGGCCTGACGCTGTTCGGCAACTTCTACGCCACCACCCTTGAGTCCAGCGCCTCCAGCCTCGACCGGTACCTGGCCATCCTTAAAGCGGCGCCGACCATTGCGGCCGGGCACCTGCTGGGCAATGCCGTGATGTTCGGCTGCGCCTTGGCGATCATCATCACCACCAGCATCGCCACAGTGCGAACTCGCGCCATCGGCGAGGACGGGAAGTTTGCCTTCTTCACCCTGTTCCTGCTGCTGAACCTGATCGCCGTGGTGGCGTTGTTCTCGGCATCCGTGGCCGGCACCAACGCCGTCGAAACCGCGTTGCGCCTGCACATGCGCTACTACGACTTCCTGTTCCCGTTGCTGTTCATCGCCGCCGGTGCCGAACTGGCGGGGGCCAGGCTCACGGCGCACCGTTACGTGCGCTGGGGCGTGGCGATCGTGGTGATGGGCGCTGTGGTGTATGCCGGCATCACGCGCATGTACCCGTTTACCCTGAGCTTTATCGATAACCCTGAGCTGCGCGGCTTTACCGCTGGCAATCGGGCTTTCTTCGTACTCGCAGGGCTCTCGCTGATCAGCTTGATGCTGTGGTGTGCAAAACCGCGCAAGGGCTTGCAGCTGTTCGTATTCGTCTTCCTGCCGCTTTCCATTCTGGTCAGTACGGTATACGCCAGCATGTCGCTGCTCGAACGCAGGCATGCAGATGTGTATGACAAGGCCGGGATGTTCGCGCGTCAATACCTGCCCGTCAGCGAGCGTCCACATCTGCTGGTGGTAGGGGATAACCCGGCCTCGATTCTGCGGGCACTGTACTGGGTGGAAGATTTGAACGCAGGCCCGGACTTGTCGTATAAGCCAGGCGAAATCTACACCGCCGACCAGTCGCCGGCTGACAAGAGATGGATCCTGGTAGTAGGGGATGTCGAGTTTGCCAAAGGCGACTTCAAGGTCCTCAAGCTCAATGGCTTCTCGTTGGCCAGAAAGCTGCCCAAGGACAACCCGCTGCTGCTCGATTTCCGCTCAAACATCCACACCGAGTCGGTAGACACGTTGCGCGGCCTGTCCCATGCCGAAAGCTGGGGCGCCTGGTCCGAAGGTGACACCGTGACGTTGCAGTTCTCACGGCCGCTGCCCAAAACCTTCACGCTGGAAATCAACGCCAAGGCGTTTGGCCCCAACCAGGGCCGCACCTTTGAAGTGAAGGTAGATGATCGCCGCTATCCGCTGAAGCTGAGCGGTGAAGTGGAACCGTATAGCTTGAAGATCGACAACCCCGACGAAGTCAGCAAGCTGACCATCAAGGTACCCCAGGCCACTTCGCCCGAGCAGCTGGGTATCAGTGGCGACAAGCGCATGTTGGGGATTGGGCTTCGGCAGATTGTGATTCGGGAAGACAAATAGCAGTGCTGTGACGGTACCTATGCGCCTGAATCGATAGGTACCGTCAGGGCAGGGCAGTGAGCACCTTGCCGAATCAACAACCCGCCGCTCAGTTCGCCATGCCAGCGTCAGCATCGTCCATCAACGTCTTGGCCAGTGCACCCAGGTAGTACGCGGCCCATACCAATTTCGGGTTTTCGTCCATCAAGCCGCTGATGGTCAGCTTCGACGAGGCCGACACCTAGTGCTGTCAAACAAATGGGTGGCAGCTGTACGTGGGTTGACAGACCGGTCGACAGAGGAACTTACCCGGCGCACGCGAACGTGCCCCACGCACAGCCACCATAAGGGTGACACTACCTTTTTGTCGAACAGCCTGCCAAAGCCGGTCGTTGATGAGCAACGACGGGGTGAGACTAGGGCTGCGCCTGAACAACGGCAATCGAAAAAAGGCGATGGGATTGTGTTTGGGAAATGGGCTACAGGAAAGGCGTAAATTCCGATCAATAGGCCGGCTGCGGCGGTACCCACTCCCTCGGAAAAATACAAAACCGGCAGTTAAGCGTGGTGCAGGCGAATCGAACGGTGCGATGAAACGCTGATCTGCTCCAGAAGGGGACCGGTTGGGTTAGTTAGGTGTTAATGCAGAAACCTGCCGCTCTCGCTGTCGCAGCCAAGCTTGGGCGGGGCGCTCCAAGTACCGATGGGTGGCAAGGCTCAGGGGTATGAGTACAGCAAAGAACAGCACCATCACCCACCCTTGATAGAACACTGCTCGTGAAAGCGCCAATGCGTCGAAGGCCATGGCGAATATGATCTGCAATGGGAAATGAGTGAGGTAGGACGAGTAACTAATGTCGCCCAGCCACGCCCAGCGCCGCGCCAGACCGGGCCAGCGCGAGCCCGCGGCCGCCAGTGCGGCAATAAGTAATGGGTAGCACACGTAAAGCAGCAACGGGTTGTTCAGCCCGGCAGGTGTTTTCAAAAGCCAGATCCAGGCCACCAGACACAGTGGGCCTGTGATGAGCAGCGCACCCCCATCGCCCAGATACCGGCGCACCCACGTCAGCACGCCATAGGTCATGCCACCGACGAAAAAGCACACCAGACCACTACCCAGTTTGTAGATGTCTGGATAAAGGAAGCTGCCAATCGCGATGGCCGCCAGGGTCAATGGCCATTTCCAGCGCTTGGTCAGGCAGATGATGAAGAAGATCGCGTAGAGCAACACTTCCACCGACACCGACCACACAGGCGCGTTGAAGGACCAACCCTTTTCCAAGCCCCAGGCCGGCACCATCAAAATATTCAGCACCGCGTGATAGACGTCATTGAACGGATAGACGAAATAGGTGCCGTGGCTGCTGAGATAGGCCCATTGCAGGGCCACGACAGCCATGAACGTGACGATGTGCAAAGGGTAGAGCCTGCTAAACCTGTCCTGGGCAAAACGTGACACCGTCAACGAGCGACAGCTGATGCCGTTTGCGAACAACCAGTAGAAAACGAACCCCGATAATGTGAAGAACAGCTGCACAGCCAAGTTGCCATGCCGATACAGCAGTTCAAACGTGCTGAAGAACGGTTGCTGTGCCGGGTCGAAGTCATGGGCTGCGCTACCCACATAGAAGAAGTGCTGCCAATGCCAGAACACGACACACAGGGCAGCAACGCCACGCAGCACATCCAACGTATAGAGCCGATTACTGGGGTTAGGAAGAGTCATGTGTGCTGCTTGATAAAGGAGGTAAGGAAGGTAAATGTTGATCCAGCCAAAAATGAGTCCGGCATTGCGGTCACTGGCGCTTTCAAATTGTGTACTAACGCTGAACGCTGCCACCTGGGCCTATGACCATGATCATGAGCCCTCCCTGCCGGGGGCGGAGTATACGCTGGCTTGGGATACAGCACCCACTGAGCTTGTGTGCGGAGATGTCCCACACAGCGCGATTGGGTGCTGCGGTTATAGCCTGTGTCAGGGTTCGTGAGCAGGTCTTTTCGATGGCTTAGGAATCTCCAAAACTTACTGCCGCATGAACCCGCCGCTCAGCTCCCCATGCCAGCCTCAGCATCGTCCATCAGCGTTTTAGCCAGCGCACCCAGATAGTATGCAGCCCACACCAACTTCGGGTTTTCCTCCATCAAGCCACTGATGGTCAGCTCCTGCGCGTACCCCATCAGTTCAGAGGCTTGAGCACGGGCGTGCTCACACGGTATGCCGGGTTCGATGCAGAACAGCGGCTCGGTTTGCTGTTTGCCTTGGTAGAACTTGGTTTTGCCGGCGGTAACGCCGGTGTGATGTGCGGTCATTGATTGATCTCCCTGCCTGTTTGCTGCCAGGGCTGCAATGCGGGCGACCTTGCTTGGCAATGGTCAGCCCACCACAGCCCCAGCTGACTTCAATGCATTGCTCGAGGTTCTCTGGGCCTTTGCACCTGCAGAAGCGCTGACTCCAGCAATGCCCGCAGCGCCTCGAGTTCGTGCAGAGACGTCATGATCAGAATCGATGTCGGGGATTTGGGCTGTAGCAGCAAGGCCTGATGGGCGACGGTTGCGGCGCATAGCGCGTGATCCGAGGCTTGAATCAGGGTGTCTTCCAGGGAGTGGATGTGGTGCGGTGGGTCGGGGACGATCTTGAGCATCGCGTATGTCCTTTGATCAGTGCGGCCGCCTCTTGCTGTCAAACAAGTGGGTGGCAGCTGTACGTGGGTTGACAGACCGGCGGACATAGCAAGTTCCGGCGCACGCAAGCGTGCCCGCACGTACAGCCGCCATCAAGGACGAGCTGATTTCTATGTACCGTGACGGCCTGTCAAAGCCGTGCCGTTGATAGCCAACGACAGGGCGAGACTAGGTCGCTTCCAGAATGGCCGCAACGGAAAATAGGGAGGAAGAGTATCTTTGGGAAATGGACTACAAGGAAGGGGTAGATTCTGATCTTTTTACTTTTTGAAGACTAGGCCTGCGTGCTCAACACCAGACTCAGTCGTTTACCGGGAAAAGCGGCACCGCTCTAATCGTCGAAGCGGGTAAAGCGCTCGCAAGCGTTTCTTATTATGGCTAGCCCAGGTGCCGGGCAATCAGAACTGCTTAGGCTGCAGGTGCTGACAAGGCCAAGCCTTACGCGGCTTGGCCCCGTTGCAGGATTACTCGAACACTTCAGCGTTAGCCAACGCCACGCCGAGTTGATCCTTGCCAGACAAGCTCGGGCTGAAATCAATCGGCCACTCGATAGCGATTTCCGGGTCATCCCACGCGATGCACCGCTCACTGGCAGGCGAGTAGAAATCGGTGGTCTTGTACAAGAATTCAGCGGTTTCACTCAGGGTGACAAAACCGTGCGCGAACCCTGGCGGGACCCACAGCTGATTCTTGTTTTCCGCAGAAAGCACCGCACCGACCCATTTGCCGAAAGTGGGGGAGGAGCGACGGATATCAACGGCTAGGTCAAAGACTTCGCCTTGGACCACGCGAACAAGCTTGCCTTGAGCGTGAGGCGCAAGCTGGTAGTGCAAACCCCGAAGCACCCCCTTGACCGATTTCGAGTGGTTATCTTGGACGAAGTCAGGCTGTAGTCCGGTGACTTCCTTGAAGACGTTAGCGTTGAAGCTCTCATAGAAGAAGCCACGCTCGTCGCCGAACACCTTCGGGGTAAACAGGAAGACTTCCGGAATTGCCAAGGATGTAGCGTGCATCAGAACACCTTTTCGTTAAGCAGGTTGCGCAAGTATTGGCCGTAACCGTTTTTTAGCAACGGCTGAGCCAGGCGCTCGAGTTGCTCGGCGTTGATCCAGCCAGCGCGGAAGCAGATCTCTTCTGGGCAAGCAACCTTGAGACCCTGACGGCGTTCCATGGTCGCGATGTACTGGCTGGCATCAAGCAAGCTGTCATGCGTGCCGGTGTCCAGCCATGCATAGCCGCGGCCCATGATCTCTACATGCAGCTGTTCTTGCTGGAGGTAAAGGTTGTTGAGGTCGGTGATTTCAAGCTCGCCTCGGGGTGAAGGCTTCAGGTTGCGCGCCAAGTCCACTACCTGATTGTCGTAGAAATAGAGGCCAGTTACTGCATAGCTGGACTTCGGTGCGGACGGCTTTTCCTCTAATGAGAGCACGCGACCGGTATCATCAAATTCGGCTACACCGTAACGCTCAGGATCGTGCACATGATAGGCGAAGACGGATGCGCCAGCATCGCGAGTGTTTGCGTTGAGTAGCAGCGACTGGAAGTCATGACCGTAAAAAATATTGTCGCCAAGTACCAGTGCAGAGGGGTTATCACCGATGAAATCGGCACCAATGGTAAATGCCTGAGCTAAACCGTCTGGGCTCGGTTGCACTGCGTAGCTTAAGTTGATACCCCATTGGCTACCATCTCCGAGGAGCTGCTCGAAGCGCGGCGTGTCCTGAGGAGTGGAGATGACCAGTATGTCTTGGATGCCGGCCAGCAATAACGTCCCCAGCGGGTAGTAGATCATCGGCTTATCATAAACAGGCAGTAGCTGTTTGGAGACAGAAAGCGTTGCTGGGTGGAGGCGCGTTCCGGAACCACCAGCCAGAATGATCCCTTTGCGATTGGTTTTGTTCATTTATTAATAGCTTCCATGAGCATGCGAGCGACACCACTCTGCCAATCAGGCAGATGCAGCTTGAAGGAGTTGCGAATCTTGGCTGTATCTAAGCGTGAATTCAACGGACGGCGTGCCGGTGTCGGATACTCGGTTGTGGCGATCGGGTTGATACATTCGACAGCCAAGCACTCGCCTTGACTCCGTGCAAATTCAATAACAAAGCTTGCGTAGGCATGCCACGTGGTTTCGCCGGACGGAGCTAGGTGGTAGATACCACCCAGCTCCGGTCTACGCCAAGCTTGCTGTATTGCAGCGACTGCTACATCGGCAAGCAGGTCCGCACCGGTGGGTACACCAACCTGGTCAGCGATGACGTGGAGTGTAGAGCGATCCTTAGCTAGCCGCAGCATAGTTTTGGCGAAGTTATTGCCACGTGCAGCATACACCCAACTGGTACGGAAAATCAGATGGTTGCAACCCGTCGCCCGTATAAAACGCTCGGCCTGGAGCTTAGTCTCGCCATAGTAATTGACAGGTGCAACACTATCGGTTTCTTTCCAAAGGGTATTGCCGGAGCCGTCGAAAACATAATCAGTAGAGTAATGCACCAACCATGCATTCATGCGTTTGACTTCTTCGGCGATGACCTGGCTGGCAAGAGCATTGACGGTGTAAGCTAGATCGCGATCACTTTCGGCCATGTCAACGGCTGTGTAGGCGGCTGCGTTGACGATGAGCTGTGGCGCGACTCTTCTGATAGCCTCGCGCAAGCTTGACAAATCAGACAGGTCGCCCTTTAGATCGCCATAATTCGTTTTTGCCAAATGTCGGTCAAGAGCGGTAACTTCGCCCAAAATGCCAAGAGCTCTCTGTAATTCCCAGCCCACCTGACCGTTTTTTCCTAACAATAGGATTTTCATGTTTTACTCGTGCGGACAGAGTAGTTTTTTTCGATCCATTGCTGGTAACTGCCGCTTTTGACGTGCTCAACCCAACTAGGATTTTCAAGGTACCACATTACTGTTTTCCGAATACCAGACTCAAATGTTTCTTGCGGCTGCCAGCCTAATTCGCGTTGGATTTTACTAGCATCAATTGCATACCGAAGATCGTGACCCGGGCGGTCGTGTACATAAGTGATGAGGTCGGCATGAGGACAGTGCCCGGATTCTGGGCGCAACTCATCGAGCAGTGCGCAAACAGTTCGGACTACCTCAATGTTTTGTTTTTCATTGTGGCCGCCGATATTATAAGTCTCTCCGACTTCACCCTCGGTGACAACCTTATAAAGAGCTCGAGCATGATCCTCCACATATAACCAGTCGCGGATTTGATCGCCTTTGCCATAGATTGGCAGAGGTTTGCCTTCAAGCGCGTTCAGGATGACTAACGGAATGAGTTTTTCCGGAAAATGGTAAGGCCCATAATTGTTAGAACAGTTAGTAACAAGTGTGGGAAGGCCAAATGTGCGAGCCCAGGCACGGACCAAATGGTCTGAGCTCGCTTTGCTGGCCGAATACGGAGAGCTAGGCTGATAAGGCGTCGTTTCTGTGAAAAGATCCTCTGGCCTTTCTAGATCTCCGTAAACTTCATCGGTAGAAATATGATGGAAGCGGAAATTCGCTTTTTTTGCGCCATCTAGTTCAGACCAATATGTTCGAGAAGCTTCTAATAGGTTGTATGTGCCGAGTATATTGGTGTGAATGAATTCTGATGGTCCGGTAATCGATCGGTCGACGTGGGACTCTGCGGCTAAATGCATCACTGCATCCGGTTGATGATCGCGGAATACTCGGTCTAGCTCGCCACGATTACAAATATCAACATGCTCGAACTCGTATCGCGAATTCGCAGCAACAGGTTCTAAAGATTCAAGGTTTCCAGCGTACGTAAGCTTGTCGAGATTGACTACTGAGTCTTTACTGTTGCTGATAATATGCCGAATCACTGCAGAACCGATGAAGCCTGCTCCACCAGTGACCAACAGCTTCCTACGAGTAACGGGCATATCAGTATCAGTCATTTTATCTTCTCGATCGGATATGGAAGTCACACCAGCGGTCCTTATTCTGGGAAAAGTGTATTTCTGAGCTTCATGCTGGCAGTCTCCCAGCAATAGGCTTTAGCAGTGGTCTCGGCTGCACGTACCATCTTAGCAGCGCGAGCGGAATTCTGATTTGCTCTGATGAATTTCAGATGCTCTACTAAGGTATCTAGGTCGTCTGGTGCGTAGATCAATGAATTCGCATTCGTTAAATACTCTGTCGGGGCGGTATTATAGCTATGGATGACGGGAATTCTCAGCGACATAGCCTCCATTGTAGGCATACTCCATCCCTCAACTGAGTTTTTTAAGAAGGCGTGGGAGGTCATATACAGCTGAACCATTTGACTTTCAGAAAGTTGAGGGTCGGCAATTATACGCATAGCGATTTTCGAAGAGGGCACGTAGCCCGGAGGTAGTTCATTGGTTTTGACTAACCATTCAACTGATGGATCGTGCTCAAACGCGATTTCCAAAGCTTGTTGCAACAATTTCCAGTTTTCTCTCGATGAGTTGTTGCCTAAGCCGTTAAACACGGATAAAAACGTGAACTTTGCACTCCGCTCAGAGGAACAGGTTTTGGAGTGTGTTAAAAGTTTATCACGATCGACGCCACATGGTGATACATAGATAGGGTTAGTAACCCCTCCTGCAATCCAAATAGACCTGTTCCACTGGGTCGGTGTGATTATGTTGAGGTTTGGTGAGTTAAGTTTCTCGAGCCAGTTCTTATTTGAGTATCTATCTGCCCAGTTATTTCTTTCGGTCATTGTGTAGAGGTACTCAATTCCTCCTACCGATTCGAATACATGAGGCACAGATATCTGTAAGCTCGTGATGATTGACAGATCATCGGGCTTAGAGCGAATTTCTTCCCATATGCTTGATTCTTCGGCGGTCAATTGTAAACCGGAGCGGGCTGCAAACCTGGAATAATCGGTATTAGGAATTCGAACATCAACTCCTAATCGAACTAGGCCTCCTATCAATCCCCGGGTAACAGCGCCATATCCATTGGCTTCAAAATATCGAAATGGAAAAGGTAGTCTTAAAGAATGATCAGCTTTCATGGATAGCCCTAGCTCCGCTGCTTAATAATAATGTCGCGATGCAGTGAAGCAGGTTCACTATCGCTAAAAGCTTTGTTCACTAGCGAATTATCAGCATAGCCTCCACTCGAAAGCTGATTGGTCAGCACCCACTCGCGGTTTCGGTTGCCGAGTACTTCTAGCTCAGTTCGCTTAGATATACATTCAGTTATGGCCTGCGCCCATGAGGCAGTGTCATTAGGGATCGTATAAATAGCCGGCGCCGTTCGGCTGATAGGTTCATAAATGCCGCATTGGGAGGCGATGACGGGGAGAGCCAGTGCAGCGTATTCTAACGCCTTAAGGTTAGACTTATATGCATTGAATGGTGTGTGCTCAAGTGGGGCGATCCCAATATCTGCAGTCTTGGCTATATCCTTTAGCCATTCGACAAAGTCTGGGTACTTTCTATTGGGTAAAGGGACTGTGAAGTTCTCGATCCAATCCGGTAAATCATACCCATCCTCAAGAATGTCGATTAATAAAACTTTCAGTTCAGGAAATGCGGACTTAACGTTCTTTAATGCAGGGTAGATCATCTCAAAATCTTGTTTGTGAGACTTTGTTCCAAAGTAAAGTACTGTGAAGTCAGTGCTTTTAGCTTTGATCAACGGTCGTCGCCATAGACGCCGGCTGAGAGTATTGGGGATAATTTCTACTGAGCTATGATGTTTTGATAGCTCATGCAGTAAAGGTGCGGTGGAAACGGTGACAACTGCCGCATTATTGATGACTTTATTTAGTGTGTTAGCATATTTTTTATACTTTCCGTTTCTATCAATATGGTCCGGAACGGCTAGCAAATTATCGTCTAAGTCAAACGTATAACTAAAATCACCAGATTTTACAAACGGTATCAATGCATTGATGTGTTTTTCGCTGAGCGCAGTCCTTTGAATAATCGCTTTAGAAACCTCCTTTGATTGCACCGCCACTACAAGTTGGTCCGGGGTCATTTTGCAATGAACGAAGGAACTGTCTGGAGTATTATGTGCGTGCTCCCAGATACGCACGTAAGTGGAGCCTGGGGCATCTGTTTGGGCCTGGTTACTAGGGCATACAACCGCGAGCATTCTTGTATTGGGTTTAGAACTATAAAGCGCCGGTGCTGAATCCGAATAGCGGGGTGTCGTATAAATATCGTGGTAACGCGCTGCCATCCAGCGAGTATTTCTGAATAAGCCTTCAGTTTTTTGCCAAGTGGAAACGTGGGATAGGACAGTTGCATACTCAGCGACGACATCGCTAACGATGTATTTGCAAGCGAAGGCCGCGTCGCCTCTAGGTAAAACCCAACCTGCTTGGGATTTCCTCACGCGCTCAGCAACTGTTGGGAAATCTAGCACCAAAGCGGGTATGCCTGAAGCCCATAGCTCAGTGAGAGTATGGCACCAAGTTTCGTCCCAAATTGAGAAGATGCCACCGACGTGTGGGGCTATTGAAGCCACATGCTTTGCAAAGTCATCCCGCTGATAGGCTCCGT
Organism: Pseudomonas sp. UBA5666; assembly: GCF_002420785.1. Lineage (NCBI taxonomy): Bacteria > Pseudomonadati > Pseudomonadota > Gammaproteobacteria > Pseudomonadales > Pseudomonadaceae > Pseudomonas > Pseudomonas sp. UBA5666. Next base: position 124,486 of record NZ_DIIQ01000041.1, read on the forward strand.
GGCAAATTATCCTATCTTGCCAGTGAGTAGAGAATTGATTGGTCATTGCGCCGTCAACAGCGCCAAGGATATGGAATTCTATCTTTTGGTCTACGTCATGACGGAGAATTTCTTGAATGAAGTCCCCCCCCTTAGCGCTATTTATATTGCCAGGAATCAGGACTCGAATTTTATCCCCATCAGCGAGGGGTTTCAAAACCGGGCTCGCAAAACCATCAAAATTGCGCCCGTGATTGATCACGTGAAAACGAGAAGTTGGGACTGTTGGAAGATAATTTAAGATGGTATTCTTCGCGTGTTCAGATGTTGTAATAAATTGATCTACATCCGCTAAAGCGTTTTGGAATCGTTCTCTCCAAGTATTAATCCATCCAGACTTAAGTGCCGGTTGCTCTTGTTTCCAAAGAGGGTTAGAGCAATTACGTGTCGACGTCGATTTAGTGCAGTCGCCGCCGCAGTAGTAGTCGTCACCATCTAATAGTTTGACAGTAGGGCAGAGTGAATAAAAATCGTGGAACGAATTAATCACGCGTGCGCCAGATCGCTTCGCTAAACTGGGTAAAGAGAGTGAATGCCAAGCTAAATGTCTAATGTGAACAATCTCGAAGTCAGTTTCCAGCAGCCAACGACTTACTACTCTGTCATATTCAAAAGATGTGTGTGTGAGTAAATCTACAGGTTCGTTCAAATGATGACGGTACACTACCTCATCATCCTCATTTATGTGAACTCTATAAAGGGTAAGAGTATTGGAGTCGCAGTGTAGTAGCCAAGGCTCCCATGAGTCGTATAACGCAAGCATCAGGTCGCGATTTGTCTGCGGTGTTCCACCAGTACTGGTAGCTACAACGAATAGCGCACGAGGCTTGATACCATCAAAGGATAGGCAATCATTAACTGCTTGCCTGGCTGCAAAGCGAGCTAGTGCGATGAGTGGGCTCTCACTGAAGACCTTAATGGCATGTTTGTAATCGGGATATCGACGATCTACCTCTTTGCGTCCAGCTTGAATTAGTACTGTCTTCTCGCCGCCAAAGCTTTTGGATCTATCATGAAATACGTAAGTCGCATCATCGATGATGTTTATCCAGCCGCGCGATCTAGCGCGCATGCAAAAATCGTTCTCTTCTCCATAACCGCGCGGAAAAGCCGTTTCATCTAGGTTGCCAATTTCATCAATTGCTTCCCGACGAATGTACATACAGAACCCATTACCTGTTGGCACTACAGGGTAGATCCGCCGCGACCGTCTTCTAAATGCGACGGCATAATCGGATTCAGAAACCCCTTGGGGTAAGTCGTTTGAATTACCGATGTTGGGAGCCGAGAAGGCGCCTGCACGATCAGACATCGCTGTTACTGTTGCAATACGATGATCGCGGACTAATGCATACTGCAAACCTTGAATCCATCTTGGTGTAACGCGGGCATCTGAGTTCAACAGAATAACATCGTTGCTTTTAGCTAGCTCTATTCCTTTGTTTACAGTTCGAGTGAAACCAAGATTCTCATCGTTGTGCACCACTATGAATCGCTGTTGCACTAGTTTAGTGGACAAAAGATTGGAGATCTCGGGGTCCGAACTGAAGTCATTGATAAGAATGATATCAACAGACGGGTCCGTATAGGAAGTCAAACGCTCAATACACACCCTCACGTCATCGATAGCATTATATATAGGCACGATGACGGTAACGCGTCGCTTGCTAGGCGAGCCATGAATGTCATATGACAAGGTAGGCTGATTTATGTCAAACGATTTTATAGGGAAAACTTTACCGTTAGGCATCTTCGCCGTAAGCGAATGATGACCTTTATCAAATAAAGCAGGAGGGAATCGAAATGCGATCCCACCTTTTCCCGTTGATTTTTTGTGCCGCTTAAGATCAGGTCGGTTTCCGTCATTGCGAATGGTTATATAAGGTAGACCATTGATCAGAATATCAATATCAAAAATATCCTCAGCTACCTTGGTGTTTACTGCCCAACCCTTCAAACTACTCTCATCAACTGCTTCAACTCGGAATTGATATTCATAAACAGGTCGTGGCTTCTCACTAGACTTATCATTGGCCGGAGGGGTTGCCCTGAGCTTGATTATTTCACTAGGATCAATAAAGCGCTGAGCGTATGCGATATTGAAGTTAATGTGCTCAGCCAGCTTAGGATTAGCAGATTTGGCTAACTCGAAGAGTTCGATAGCATCAGCGTACCGCTTTTGCCGTAGCGCTTCGTTGCCTCGTGCTAAAACGGACGGTTTGGAGTCGATAGACGGCTTGGTCATGATTTATTCCGAAGTTTTAAATCTAGTACTCTAATGCTGCTAAGTGTTTCAGCTTTAGGTTCGTCATGGTTAGGCTGTTGGCATCTTTGAATCAGCATGCTCAGTATGCCTTCGGCACTCCACCTAGAGCGATCTATTATCGGTTCAGATCGTCCCAGTGGTTCTGGATCTATCAAGGCAAGTCTAGAGCTTTTATAATTGTAATCGGGAGATTCCAACGATAGGATTGCCATCCTATCCCCTGTCAAATCGCCTCTAAATATGACATGCGCATCGTTATTGTCACTTATTATAATGTCTGGTCTGCTGATGGGTATCTCAAGCGTTCCGCCTCCCTGTAAACTGAAGCTTTCGAGGCGACTAGATATTATCTGCGTATGCCAACTTATCCCGTCGAACCAAAGGTGTTGGTACTGCGGGATGTTATCTTTATCGTTAGCATAGAAAACGATGTGAGGGCGATTGTTGCTGTCGAGTGCCATACCGCATTGGTTGATTAAGTTAGAACCTGGGGATATCGCGCAAATTACTTCTGAATTAACGGGAGTAATAGGGGTTTGATATTGAATTCCTTTGCTCGTGAACCATGTTAAGCCATTATCCATTGACTTTGCATAACAAACATTGATGTTATTGATCAATTGATTCGGCGGTAGGCTGTGAGTGCGCCACACATATGAGACATGAAGTGAGCCGTCATGACCGACGCATGGATGGTTCCAGTAAGCATTGGCCGTCCAAGGACGTAAGTCTGCGCCCGACAGCACTGGCTCCTTTAAATCAGACCATGAATCTGTCTGTTCATCAAAGTATTTAAGACGAGCTTTGCCCTTGTTCCATGAGCCATCTCTATATAGAAATGTCAGAGGAAAATCCATTCTAGGGAGTATAAATGACGGGTAAGTTACATTCTCTTCATGTGCATCCGTCATAGACCGGCTTTCAGTCCAGTCATGAATGGTATGCGGCTCGCGAGAAATGCGATATTGGAGCCGGGATGCGTGATGATCGTACGTTATATGAATCCTGCCTTTTCTGTCGTGACCCAAGCTGATTCCATTATGGGCATCATGCAGGTTGAAAGTACCTGATATGTCGTGACTTTCTAGGCAGTCTGTCGCAAGGTCTCTCTTAATAATCCGTAGCGTGGTGGTATTTACATAGAAAGCTGTGTACTGCGCACCATTCATCGTGAGAATCGCATGATGCCGAAATATGGTCGTATTAATTGTGTTCGATGCCCATCCCTCGCCAATTTTCAATTCAGCGATACGTAATGCTGGCATTTCATGGTATGGCTTTTCTGTTTCCGTATCTTCTACGCTAGCCTGATTTGAAACTTTGCTTTTTCTGAGGAACTTCTTGAATGTGTTGAGCATTGTTTAATACTTGCATTCGGCTAGGATTTAGTGTTGATGCGCAGTAGTGACCATTGCATGATCTTAACTGTCTGCGTTTCGGAATCATCAAGTCCGGTGAACATTTCTTATTCGACTATGCAGGGTATAGTCTCCTAACGCTTTTCGCATAGTTCTTGCGACCTCGTGCCATGCTGCGGTGTCCAATTTGCTCAGTTCAGGCGTAATTTCAAGCTCGGACAGTTGCCGCTCTGCTCCACTGAGTATGGTTGCCAATAGGATTTGATCCCTCTGACTGAGTTTATGCCATACCTCGATATCCATAGCATTAGGATAAGCAAATCTAAGTTCGAGTCGAGCACCACGATCATCTTGTGTTTCAGCATACCAGTTCTCGATTAAGTGCTGACATAGTTCCGAAAACTCTAGCCGCGGATGCTCTTGGGTCAGCTCTTCGCTAGTATAGGTAGTAGCCATCGTGTATGGGAATCTTTCAATAACTTTGTCGCCTATCAATGCATTGTGCAAACAAATATTTAATGCGTTGTAGTTGTCGAAGTCAGTAGAGTCTTCAAGTGATACTTGATCATAACGCAATATCTTCGGCCAATTATCAAGAATAGTGTTAGTGTTCTTGAGCGCCCGCGATATTTGAATGGCAATTTCATCGCTGAATGGGATCGTGTCTAAGCTATTCTCGAAGAAGTATCCGAGTTTTTTGAATAGATCTTTAACCCTAAGCCAGTCAGTAGTGCCTAGACTCATTAACGTAGCGTTGGCATTTTCAAAGCTGGATCCTTGGGCCGGCATGCAACATAGCTCTTGCGCGCTTAGTTGCTCACGTGACCATTTTTTAATCATCGTAGGCTCGCCAGGCTTAGCGGCTTGGAAAATCAATCCGGCAGTGCCGTTGTCGATGACCAATCTAAATTTCGTTTCGTCGAATCGCTCGTCATTGATATACGTATCTTTAAGGTATATGTCGATTTCGAGCCTTGACTTGCTTGGAGCCAGCTCTACTGAGATTTTTTTGTAGAGCCAAAAATTTGAGTTCTTTGATAGTGTGTAGAAGAAAAGCTCTTTAAATTGATCGCGCTCACTATTTGCACGTTCATGCTCATTCCAAATAGCTTCAAGTTGCTCCTGCGTGCTATGTAATTGAGAGAGCAGAGAATGGCATATTTCGTCAAATTTTATGCGTTCTTCGACTGCAAGATGTTCCATTTTCTTCACTTGGAGCTTCAGCCGATGTACATCGGTTTCAAGTTTTGCTTCCTCGGTTATCGAAGATTCACTTGCTGTTGACTGCGTCGAAACCTGAGTGGTATTCGCAGTCTGGCTCGCAGAACGCTTTGTTGAATGCGGCTTAGGTTGCGTTTTCTTCGTGACTCTGGGCATGTCAGTTATCCGAAATCTTCATAAAGTTAATTGGTTTGAGGAAAGATTGAGATCCCATCTCATCGTCTTTAGTCGTTTCCAAAAAGATCTCGCGTGTAAACTTTTTCGAGCGCACCTTCAAGTCTACTGTCCAGTCTGTTGGCAAGTATTATTTCAGAGCGCAACTTGAATTCTTCCAGGTCCTTGATTACATGATTCCCTTCGAACTCGGCGTGGTTCAAGTTGGGTTCGTATATATAAAGTTTGATTCCGCTGGAAGCTAGTCTTTTCATTATCCCTTGAATCGAGGAAGAACGGAAATTGTCGGACCCTGATTTCATTATAAGACGATATATGCCAACAGCTGTCGGCTTTTTCTTGATTATCTCATCTGCAATTATATTTTTTCTTGTCCGGTTAGATGATACAATTGCTCCAATTAAATCATTTGGAACGCTGGAGAAATTTGCGAGCAACTGCTTGGTGTCCTTGGGTAAGCAATAGCCTCCGTAACCAAAAGACGGATTATTATAATGCTGCCCAATGCGCGGATCCAAGCTTACTCCATCAATGATCTGGCGGGCATTCAAATTGTGGTATATAGCATAGCTGTCCAGTTCGTTGAAATACGCAATGCGCATTGCCAAATATGTATTTGAAAAAAGCTTGATAGCTTCAGCTTCTGTAGAGTTGGTAAGTATTAACTTCGCATCGGGTTTGTGAGCGGCGTCTAAAAATAGCTGGCCGATTGATTTGCCCATTTCTGAGTCGTCGCCGATGATCACTCTTGACGGGTAGAGATTGTCATACAGTGCTCGGCCTTCTCGGAGAAATTCGGGAGAAAAAAAGATGTTGGGATGTTGGAATTTCTTTCTTGCCTCTGCGGTGAATCCTACGGGGATGGTGGACTTAATCAAAAAAACAGCATTGGAGTTTATTTCTAGTGCGTCCGCTATAACTGCTTCTACCGAGCCTGTGTCGAATTTATTTGTGTGGCTGTCATAATCGGTGGGCGTAGCGATGATGATTAGTTCAGCCTCTGAATAAGCCTCGCGCTTGTCAGTGGTCCCGCGAAGCCTGAGCTCCTCATTTGCCAGGAAATGCTCCAGCTCAACATCAGCTACCGTAGATAATTTCTTGTTAATCCTTTCGACTTTTTCAGGAAGGATGTCAATTGCCAGAACGTCATTATGCTGCGCTAATAGAACTGCGTTTGACAGCCCGACGTATCCAGTACCCGCCACAGTAATTTTCATAATTCTTTTACTCGTTCCCGTGAGTCAATGCTGTCAATTGGAGTATCGGGTCGCTACGTCTCTGGGGGGAAAGGCCAAGCCCCCGTATGGCCCAGATAGATAGTCAATACTCAGGTTTGGATGATAATAAGGATCAGACTTCTCAGGACTAGACCAAGTGCTCCTGAAGTGATTCTGCTCACGAGTAGCTCTTGCCATTTTTTCTGGGCTGAGATCTTTTCCTCGGCTTGCTGATTCTGCATGAATCAACCGGGCGGACGCACACCAGAGTACATGCAATCCTTGTTGCTGAATCTTCAAACATAAATCAACGTCATTGAACGCGACTGGATATGCACGTTCGTTCAACCCGCCTACGGAGTCGAACACCGATTTCCGTAACAGTAAACATGCCGCTGTGACCGCGCTTTGTCGACGTGTGATTTGATTAGTGCCCAAGTAACCAGCATCCCGCTGTTCTAATGAGTTGCCTGTATGGGCGGCAAGTCCATTAACTCCAACAACTACACCACCGTGTTGCACCATCATGTTCGGCCACAATAGCTTAGCGCCCACTGCGCCCACACCAGGTCGGAGAGCTTGAGCGACCATTTCGTTTAGCCAGTTGGGCTCTATGATTTCAATATCGTTATTTACTAGGCCAATCAACTCACCTGTCGCGAAGCTTGCAGCGCGATTGTTGATCGTCGCGTAGTTGAAAGGATAGGGATGGGATACCACTTTTACACCGCGTGTACTCAGTTTGCGGAGATAGTCTAGTGTTAATCGATCACTGGATTGGTTATCGACAACAATAATCTCTAGATTGGGGTAATCGGTTTCGTTAAGCAGTCCTTCGACACAAGCATGCAGCAGCTTGTAGTTATCTCTCGTTGGGACGATAAGACTCACGCGGGGCAGTTCCAATGGTAACGGCCAGTGTGCTCTGAGCAGTGCTGGGTAATCCACCAATTGGCTCACCGTCGCACCAGGTGCTAGATTCTCGCACAACCATCTCATTGCTTGCAGTCGCTGCGGACACGGCTGTGTCTGCTCTGGGCTTGCTGGTCTTTGAACAGAGCGGTGGTATAGCACACGGGGCAGATGAGCTACCCTAGCTCGGGCGTGTTGCGTAGCTAGTGCGACGCCAGCGGTAAGGTCATCGACGTTTACTTCAGCGTTATTTTTGTCGCTAATAAGCAGGGACAATGCGTTCTTAATGATGTTGGCGCTGTAAATCGCTCCAGGGGAAAAAATATCGGCGCCAATGAACAGGTCTAGATCCCACACTGGCTTCAACCAGGGCAGGCTGCGTTCGCCTTGTGGACCATCCCGGTCGCAGTCCGCGTATGCCCACGCGCTACCATCATCAAGTAATGCACTTAGGTGCGGTAGCGCCCTAGGGGCGAGGCGGTCTCCTGATGTAATCGGTAGAATCCGATCACAACCGGCTTCAAGCAGCTCAGCCAAAGCTGGCAACACGTTGCTAGGTGCTGCGATAGACACTGGATGTGCGGAAACATGGCTTCCCCCCAAACTGTTAAGGCTGATTTTTTCATGAAGGGTATTCCCGTCGCTCAGCATCAACACGCCCAGCTTACCTTGCAGTTGCGGTGTCTGCTGCTCATCCATCCGTTGGAACGCTTCGAACCAACGCGGGTAGTGCTCCCATCCAGCGCTTTTGGGCAAACGCAAACTTTGCTCTTTAGCAACTTCGGTCAATAAAGCTAATTCTGCTCCGTTGTGCGCAGAGTCCAGCTGCCGGAGCAGCCCTTCAATTCCCTCAGGCAGACAGCACAAACGAATAGGGCTGCCTGCCAAAGCTTGGCCTAGATCATTTACGATCTCTAGAACATGCAATTTGCCATCAGCCAATTCCCAAGGTAGATCAATACCAAACCCATGGTCACTTGTAGCGCGGTAGACCAATGCTTGATGGTGTTCATTACATGTGGTTTGCCCGATTATTCGGTCGCCTTCCCGTACCGTTACATCTACGTGTCGATTGGGTGCTTTCGGATCCCAACACCAACCCCCCACACGCAGGCCGCCCGTGTGCCAAACCTGGGACGCGACCGAAGCGCTCTCTTCACTGGATACAGTGGGTACTGTTGGGAGCGCCAATTGGCCGCCCAACACAAACGATTGATTAGCTATCCGAGCAGTGATCAACCGGGCCTCATCAAGCCAGCGCTGGCGTAATTGCACTGCAAAACCGTGAAACCGGTCGCCTGCAGGTACACTTGGCTCGTACTGGTCAGCCCTTACGATTGCCACGCTGGCGCCATCAATGAGTACTTCTACAACCGGACGGTATTCTTGCTGCGTGTTGTCCATTGCCCAGCCGTGCAGCACATCGCCTTGAAGACCGAGTATGGCCCCGCTGAAATTATGTTGAATGGCGGACACTTCCGTCTGCGGTTGTTCCATAACGTGTTCGGTCATTGGGCCAGGCTCAAGGTCAAAGGCAAATTGATAAGGTCGATTGCCCCTTTGTCGCTTCTCAGCGGGGTAGGGCGGGCAAACATTGGTACGCCCAGTTGGGTCGCCAAGCCATGCGCCATCCAGCCATTGCCAGAATTCTTGGTCAGGCTCAGCACACCCTCACAGCCAGCGGCTTGGGCACGCTCGGCCAGACTGAAGCCTTCCACTTCAGGTAAAAGCTGGACACTCCCGGTGGCCTGCAACTGATTCAGCCAAGGGCTATCGGTGTGCGCAAGCAAACGGATGGATAGCCCGGCCTGGCTTATGTGACGAGCGGCATCCAGCCAGGCAATGGCAGTTCCCTGATCGCGCAGGCTGTCACCGATCATCAGCGACTGCGGCGCATACTTGGGAGCCTCGTTATCAACCGGGGTTGCTTCGACCACTAGCTTGGTGTCTGGCAACGCTTCACTATAGATGGGCTTTAGCGCCGGCCACGGCAACACGACGTTTGCAGCCTCACGGGCAAACCGTTGCCAGTCGTAATCACCCTGTTGATCGAGCAAGCGGTCATCACGGCATTGGATGCTATACGGAATGTCCAGCATTGCCGGCAGGTCACATAAGCCCACCGGGCACCGTGCCAAGTGCTCATACGAGATTGCCTGCAATGGTAGATTGCGCAGGCACTCGACCAAACGGGCGAAATCGTTCGGCAGTTCGAATTCAAGATTCAGCGGTAGATGGCTCAATGGAGCAGTCAACAGCACCCAGGTGCTGTGGCTGCTCCGGTGATAACTCAAACCGAAGTCCGCTTCTGTCATGGAGCCATCGTGAATGCGGAGCGTATGGTCAGTACCCGATTGCCAGTATGCATTCCGCTGACTTACCGGCATACGTGCCAATTGGTCAAGGCGAGCTTGCTGCAGAGCCTGGCGTGCAGGTTTGATGGGGTCGCGCAGGCAAAATGCTTTATAGCGCGCCGATGCGTCGGGGTAGCGTTTGCGCAATATGGCGTTGTTCATCGCCACACGCAGTACCTTCTCGGCCCCGAACGAAATACCGCCCTGGTGCGCCACAAACACATTGGGCGCGCCCATATGGCGCCAACCATGGTTGCGGGCGCGCAGGCACCAGTCGGTTTCTTCACCATAACCGCGTGCCAGGTGCACCTCATCGAGGTAGCCCACCTCGTCGAGCGCCGCCCGCTTGATGTACAGGCAAAAGCCGCAGCCCGTCTCGATTTCCACCGGCGGGCTGGCGACTTGGCGGGCCAGGTCATCCAGTTCGGCCTGCGCCTTGGCGCTGGGCATGTCGTGGCAAATCTGGCTGCGTGGGAAGCTCATCAACTCGCCGTTGTTGGTGAACGGCGTCACCGATGCAATGCGTTCGTCGCTATAGGCCACTTCACGCAAGCGATCCAGCCAGGCACCGTGCACGCGGGTATCGGCATTTAGCCACACCACGTCCTTGTTCGGGCTCAGGGCCATGGCGCGGTTCATCGTGCGGATGAACCCAAGGTTCACGGCGTTTTGTATCAGCGTGATCTTGCCTTTGGCAGCCAGCACTTTAAGTGCCTTGGCCAGCGCTGGGACGGGCGTCTTGTCTTCGATGACCACCAGGCGATGCGCAGTGCGGTTCAATTTGCGGGCGTCCAGCGCGCTGTTGATGCACTCCAGTGTTTCTTCGAGCCCGTTATAAACCGGGATCAACACATCCACCGGGTTATTTTCGCTACCACCCGCACTAGCAGGGGGGACGAAGACTGGCATGGCGTAAACCGGGCTGCCGAGTAGGGGGGTGCCATTGGCGAACTGCAGCGTAACCGCAGGCGTTGGGTTAGGCACGCTCACCCGTAACCCGCCATGGCTTGCCGGCAGGCCTGCTGCGCTGAGCAGCGGATGGCTGACAGTTGCGGTCGCGTTGATTCGCCCGCCATTGGCTTCGATTTGAATAGAGGCGGGTACTTGCAGGTTCTGCAAATCGACTGCCCAGCCCTGGATTTCCTTCTGATCCGGCAGATAACGCACAACCCCGACAGTACCGGGAGCATCGCTTTGTGCGGCCAGCAGCTTCAGCACAACCGCCAGCTCTTTGCCTGTATGGATATCGGGCAGGTGGGCCAGAATCATCCGGCGCACGTCCGCAGGTGTTTCCGAAAGGCTGCGGGCCTCCCAGAGGGTCAGGCGCAGGCCAAGGTCATTGGGCTGAAGTTTCCAGGCGTCGGTCAGGTAGCGCGTGGCCAATGAGGGTTGGTCTTGCGCCAGCAAGCTACGCCCCACCAGGGCGTGGATATCTGCCCGCTCGGGCAGGGCCTTTGCGGCCTCGGCAAAAAATAAAAAAGCCAGCTTGGGCGTCTGCGGCAGGGCCGCGATGCCTTTCCATACGAGTGCTTCGGCCCGGTACTCGGGGATCTGCAACGCACGTTCGAGTGCAGTTGCCGCCGCGTCTTGCTCGTTGGCCTGACGGTGGCGGTGGAAGATGTCCATGAGCGTTTCTCGCCCATGGTCGAGTTGTCTGGACATAAGCTTGGCTTGGCTACAAAAAATAAAAAGAAGGGCGACTCGAAAGCCGCCCCCTTTGGCATACGCCCGGCCTTGCGGCCGGGTGTACGTTTCGCTACGACAGGGCTAGTTACACTTGGCCGTGCAGTACAACGACGTTGTCGATGTTTGCGATGGCTTCGTTGGAACCAACGATGCCCAGGGCCACGTCGGCGTGAGTGCCGCCGTTGTCCAGGACAGCTTCCCAAGCAGCTTTGCCAGTTGCATCGGCTTCGCGGCCCAGTGCGGACTGGTACAGGGAGTCGATGAAGTCGCTGTTGGACTTCTGAGCAGCTTCAGCCGAGCCAACGATGCCAGCGGCCACTTCGGCGCGGCTGGTGCCGTTGAACAGCTGGGATACCCAAGCGTCCAGGCCTTCTTGCTCAACTTCGCGGCCCAGTACGTTTTCGTACAGTTCGCGGACGAAGTCACCGTTCGACTGATCCAGCTGGATGGCTTCGTTCGACAGAGCGATACCAGCAGCTACGTCGTTCAGGTTGCCACCGTTGGCCAGCACGGCTTGCCATGCAGTCGAGCCTTCTTCATCAGCGGCGCGGCCCAGGATAGCCTGGTACAGCTCGTTGATGTCTTGGGCCGAAGCAGCGCCAGCGAACTCAGCCGAGTTCAGGAACTGGTTGGCGATGTCGGTCAGCGAAGTGCCTTCGCTTACCAGGGCGGTGAAGTCCTTGGCGCCGGATGCATCAGCGTCACGACCCAGGATGCCTTGGTACAGGCGCAGGGCAGCTGCTTCTTCGTCGCTGTGAGCCAGGGCTACAGTTTCGGTGGTGTCACCGTTAACGAAGGTCAGGAACTCAGCGTCAGTGATGGCGGCAGTTTGGTTGCCGGTCAGGTTGACGTTGAAGTTGTTGCCGACGGTGAAGGTGTAGTCGTCGCGCGAACCGTCCAGCTGAACGATGTCGAAGCCAGCGCCAGCGTTGACGATGTCAGCGTGGTCGCTGCCGCTCAGGATGATGGTGTCATCGCCCGAACCGGTGGTCACGTTGTTGTTGCCCAGGCCAGCGATAACGGTGTTATTGCCGTTGCCGGTCACGATGGTGTCGTTGCCGTCGCCAGCATCGATCAGGGTGTTCTGGTCGCCTTTGACAGTGATGACGTCGTCACCGTTGCCAGTTGCAACTACCAGCTCGATGGCCGAAGTATCAACGGCTGGAGCCAGGGCAGCAGCGAACAGTTGAACGTCGCCAGCAGCTGCTTGACCTTGCAGGTCAACAACCAGGTTGGCATCGCTTTGCAGCACGTAGGCGTTAACGCCAGCGGCTTCAGCAGCTGCCAGGTCGACAACAACTTGGTCGCCTTGGGCGCCTTCGACTTCGCCGAGAACGATGTCAGCTTGGCCGGAAGTTGGCAGCTGAACAACGTTGCCTTCGATGCCGGCGATGTTGACGTTTTCAACGGTGTCCAGGTTCAGCAGGCTGCTGATGGCAGCGATGGTGTTTTCGGACAGGTTGGCGCTATCGGCGTTCAGAGTGTCTTGCAGAGCGCTGCTCGACTGAGGGCTATCGTATTGCATGATGTATTCCTGTTACTTCAGGCCATGTGGCCCGCTGCAATCGTATTCTGCTCGGACGCAGAGTTTTCCCACGGAGACTTAAGGCGGGCAGCGTTCATCTTCGTTACGGGTGTTAAAGCGAGGTGCAAGGCCACCAGCGGCTCGTTGCCGGTGGGGCCGTGCATCATCTGATTCGCGACCAGGCGTTGTGGTTCCGTATCTTTGAAAACAACAAGGCCGGTTAATTCGTAATGCTTGCGCAGTGGGCCTACCAGGCTGAAACCAACACAGATCAGCGGCAGCCCCTGGCCACGGGCGCCGACTGTGGTGCCTGTCGAGACATTGCGGCATGGGCCGGAGCCGGCCACCATGCAGGTATAAAGAAGGTCGACACCGACAGGCTTCTCGGCCCAGTCGATGGCGAAAGAATCGATAAATTCATCGGCGCCCGGCTCGCCAACCCAGCCTTCACCGGACACGACTTCGCCGCTTTGGCTCAGGTGGGCGGTTAAGGTAATCGGCAGCGGCTTGGTGCTGGCGGCGATGGCTTGCGAAGGGTCGGTGCTCGCCACTACTGCGAAGGTACGCATGATGGCGGGGGAGGTGTCGATGCGATCAATCCGCAAATCCACAGGCTCGATCACTTCGTCGAACATGTGGTACTCGGTGATCAGCACGGTGGTGACACCGCCTTTGACCCTGGCGACGATGGTGTCGCCAAGCTTGGTCAGCATATTTTTGCTGACGCCTTCGGCGGGGAAGAAATCGATGGAGCCTTTACCTAGCGGCGCTTGTTGCAACGCGATGCAGACAGGCTTGTCTGCCGGAGGCTGTGAGGCGAATCTGAAGATATACATGCCCGGTTCGAGCAGGGTGACCCGGGAGCTGATTTTCAGGCCGTCCAGGGTTTGCGAAGGCATAGACATGGCGTTGTTAAGCTCCTTTTAAGCAATAACACTGGTAGCTAACGTGCTCAAACCCGTGCATACACTGAACTGCCATTGAAGGCTCCTTGCGAGTGGCGAAGATGCCGCCGGAGGGGCAAGATGTCAACCAAGAAATCTAAAAAAAAATTCATATCAGTGGGGAACTTAGCTATAAGAGGGACGATCTTTCGCCGCTTTTTGTTCATAACTGAGTACCAGGGTAGGACGTTACGGAATTCGAAAAATTCGCTTGAAATCAAAGATTTAGGATATTGAAATGCGCATATGACTACTTTCGATGGTTTTCTGGCGTCTAGTTTTCGTCGGTTTAAAGGTGTCTAGCCGTTGGTCACTCTGACCACTCAAGCAACTGCCTGTTTCCGTTCTGCTCAAACATTTCATGAAATTCTACTGTTCGTCGCTGAACAAAGCGGCTCAAGGAGCAATCTGACACGCTGCCTTCTCTGGTGGGTGTTACACTGCCCGCCGCTTTCGCCACTCTCCAGTACGGACACCATGAGTTATCAATCCGAAAACACTCTGCAAGCCGCCCTCAGAGCCTGCAAAAGCAGCTTCCTTTCGGTAGGCTTCTTCAGTTTCTTCGTCAACGCACTGATGCTGGTGCCTACGTTCTTCATGATTCAGATCTCGGGCCGTGTGGTGCCTTCCAGTAGCACCTCTACCTTACTCATGCTCACGCTGATTATGACCGTGTTGATCGCCACTATGGGTGCCCTGGAGTGGGTACGCTCGCGCATCATGGTGCGTATCAGTAACCGTCTGGATGTAATGCTCAGCCGCGATGTGTACAGGGCAAGCTTCAAGCGTGCATTGAATAGCGGCGGCTCCGATGCAACGGCGCAGTCCCTTAACGACCTCACCTCGCTGCGCCAGTTCTTTACAGGGCCAGGGCTTTTCGCATTTTTCGATGCCCCGTGGTTCCCCATTTACACCATCGTGATGTTCCTGTTCCACCCATGGTTCGGCTGGATGACACTGTTCTGCGGCGCGGTGTTGACAGTGTTGGCAGTCGTCAATCATAGGTCGACTGGCGGTGCGTTGGCTGAAGCGAACAAGGAGAACGTCGCTTCCAACGTGGTAACGAACCGTACCTTGCGTAATGCCGAGGTTATCGAGTCGATGGGTATGCTTGATACCCTAATGAACCGGTGGGCCAAGCGTCAGCGGCACATCATGTTGTTGCAGTCTAATGCCAGCGATAAGGGAGGTGCTATCAGCTCCACCTCCAAAACATTCCGAATCTGGTCCCAGTCCATCATGCTCGCCATTGGTGCGTATCTTGTAGTCACGCACGAAATCAACCCCGGCCTTCTGATGGCAGGTTCGCTGCTGCTGGGCCGCGCGCTGTCTCCCATCGACCAGATGATCGGCAGCTGGAAAGGCTTCGTCGCCGCCAAAGTCCAATACGACCGCCTCAGCAAAGTGATGGACGACCTGAAAAACGAACCTGAGCGCATGCCGCTTCCAGCCCCAGAAGGCCACATTCAGGTCGAAAACCTGATCGTCGCCCCGCCTGGCGCCAAGGCCCCGGTCATCCGCAGCATCAGCTTCGTGGCCCCGGCCGGCTCCATCGTCGGCATCGTTGGCCCAAGTGCCGCCGGTAAATCCACGCTGGTGCGTGCCCTGATGGGCATCTGGCCCCCACAGCACGGCGTGGTCCGCCTCGACGGCGCTGATATCGCCAGCTGGGACAAGCAGGCCCTTGGCCCATACGTCGGCTACCTGCCGCAAGACATCGAGCTGTTCGAAGGCAGCATAAGCGAGAACATCGCCCGCTTCGACAAGATCGACCCGGAAAAGGTAGTGGAAGCGGCCCAGATGGCCGGCGTTCACGAGATGATCCTCATGCTGCCCGATGGCTACGACACGGTAATCGGCAGCGACGGCGTCAACCTGTCCGGCGGTCAGCGTCAGCGTATTGGTCTGGCCCGTGCCATTTATGGCAACCCGCGCCTGGTAGTGCTCGACGAACCTAACTCCAACCTAGACGACGTGGGTGAACGCGCCTTGGGCGTGGCCCTGCAAAAGCTCAAGGCAACCGGTGCCACGGTCTTCATCGTCTCGCACCGCCCCAACATCCTCACCCGCCTGGACCGTATTCTAGTCATGTCGGGCGGTACCATTTCGCTGTACGGCGAACGCGACCGCGTGATCGCCGAGCTGGCAGCGCAACAGGCTAAAGGCCAGCAGCGGGTCGCTCAGCCCGCGCCTGGCCAGCCCCCGGCCGCGCCGCCTGCTGCACCCAATGCCACGCCACCGGCCACCCCGCCCGCTGCACCCAATGCCGCGCCGCCCGCAGCCCCCGCTGCCGCGCCTGCCACCACCACCAGCACCGGCGTGTGAAAGGATTTCTAGATGAGCAGTAAAGCGATCACTACCTTCGATCACAATTTCGACGACATGCCCACGTCCGACCGCGGCATTCGCCGCATCGGCCTGACCATCGTCTTCGTTACATTCGGTATTTTCGGCAGCTGGGCGGCCTTCGCGCCACTCAGCAACGCTGTGCATGGTTCCGGTGTGGTCACCGTGCAGAACTACCGCAAGACCGTGCAGCACCTTGAGGGCGGCATCGTCAAGGAACTGCTGGCCCGTGACGGCGACCTGGTCAAGAAGGGCGACCCGCTGATCGTGCTGGATGAATCCCAGCTCAGCGCCGAATACGAGTCCACCCGCAACCAGCTGATCGTGGCGCGCTATAAAGAAGCACGCCTGCGGGCAGAGCGCGACGGCCTGAACGAAATCCCGCCGGTCAAAATGGATGGCACCGACTCGGTCCGTGCTCAAGAGGCCATGGCGGGTGAGTTGCAGGTGTTCAACGCACGGCGCAACTCGTTGCAGGGTGAGATCTCGGTCAACCGCGAGCGCATCCAGCAGATGAAACAGCAGATCGCTGGTTTGAACGACATGATCGGGACCAAGAGCGGGCTGGAGAAGTCGTACACCGGTGAAATCAAGCAGCTCAAGGAGTTGCTGGCCGAAGGCTTCGTGGACAATCAGCGCCTGCTCGAGCAGGAGCGCAAGCTGGACATGCTCAAGACCGAAGTGGCGGACCATCGGTCCAACATCACCAAGACCAATCTGCAGATTGGTGAAACCGAATTGCAGATCGTGCAGTTGAAGAAGAAATTCGATTCCGACGTGGCCAACGAGCTTTCTGACGTTCAGGCTCAGGTTTTCGACCTTCAGGAAAAAGAAGCAGCCCTGCGTGACCGCCTGTCGCGTGTGGTGATACGCGCACCCGAAAGCGGCATGGTGCTGGACATGAAGGTGCACACCATTGGTGGTGTGATCAGCGCGGCTACGCCGATTCTGGATATCGTGCCTGCACAGTCCGAGCTGGTGGTGGAGGCCAAGGTGGCCACGCGGGACATCGACCGTCTGGAGTTGGGTAAAACCGCAGACATTCGTTTCACCGCCTTCAACCAGGCCACCACGCCGGTCATCGAGGGCAAGCTGGTGCGCATTTCGGCGGACAGCCTGACCGACGAGCGCAGCGGCGACACTTACTACCTGGTGCGTGTGCAGGTGACCGAAGATGGCATGAAGAAGCTCGGCAGTCGCAAGCTGCACCCCGGCATGCCTGCCGAAGTGCTGATCAACGCCGGCGACCGCACCATGCTGCAGTACCTGCTCAAACCGGCCCGCAACATGTTCGCCGAATCGCTGATCGAGGAATGATTGTGCTGCGTTTGCTACCTGGAATGCTGATGTGCATGGTCGCCTGCCAGGCGGTGGCCGTGGAAGGGAAGGGCGCGCCGGCTGACGTGCCCAAAGCGGTGTCGGCGTCGACCTACACGCTGGACCTGGCCGGCCTGTACCGTGAGGCCAGGCTGGAAGACCCTCGGGTGCTGGCCGCCTATGCCCGCGCGCGCTCGGCCGAAGCCCAGCAGCGCGAAGCCTTGGGCGGCCTGCTGCCGCAGGTGTCGGCCAACGCCAACACCAGCCGCGTGCTGCGCAAGAACGAGATCGACCGCGACATCTATAACAACGAAAGCTATTCGTTGAGCCTGACCCAGTACCTGTACAACAAGCCGGCCTGGGAGCGGTACCAGAAGTCCAAGAGCGTCAAGGACCAGAAGGGCCAGCAGGCCGAAGATACCCTGGCCGAAGCCACGGTCGACCTGGCCAAACGCTACTTCGTAGCCCTGGCCGCCGACGACGAGCTGGCGCTGGTGCAGGCCGAGCGTCGCGCCACTCAGAAAAACCTGGACCGTGTCACCAGCATGTTCGACCGGCAGATGGCCAAGATCACCGACAAGCTGGACATGCAGGCGCGCGTCGACTTCCTGGCCGCCCAGGAGGTGGAAGCCCGCAACCAGGTGCAGGTCAGCCGTGAGGCGCTGGCCGAGATCGTCGGTCGGCCCATCACCGAGCCGCTGAGCCGGGTGCGTAACGATGTCGCGCTGCAGGCGCCCACCCGCCCTTTGCAGGAGTGGTTGACCCAGGCCGTGGAAACCAACCCGCAGCTCAAGGCCTCGCGCAGCGGTGCCGAGGCGGCCATGGCGGCCGTGCGTGAAGGCAAGGGCGAGCACTATCCGCAGCTGTCCCTGAGCCTGAGCGCCCAGCAGAGTGACCAGGGTTACGACAACACCCAGGCGCCGCGCAGCGACAGCTATGTGGCAAGCCTTGGGGTGAAGATCCCGATCTACAGCGGTGGCTCCACCTCGGCCCGTGTGCGTGGCTTGTATGACGAGCAGTTGGCGGCCGAAGAACAGCTCGAAGGCATTCGCCGCCAGGTGGTGAAGGAAACCACCACGGCCTTCCTCACGGCCCAGGCGGCGGTGGACAAGATCCGCGCCAACCGCAACGCCCTGTCCTCGGCCCAGCAGTCCAGCGTAGCGGCGCAGAAGGCGTTCAGTTACGGGGTGGTCAACGCGGTGGATGTGCTGACCAGCGTGCAGAACGAGTTCAAGGCGCGTCGTGATTTGCTCAAGACGCAGTATGACTTCATCACCAATCTGTTCCTGCTCAATCGTTGGGCGGGTCAGCTCAACCAGGACAGCGTGGACAACGTCAATGTGTGGTTGAGCCCTGTGCCAGAGCCGACCCTGCCGGGCGGTGACGTGGCGCGGCTGGATGCGCGCCGCTGATTGGACGGGTGGGGTGGGCTTGGGCGGTAGCCTAGGCTGTTAAAGAGATCGCTCGGCACACGCCTCCTGGCGTTCCGCCTACGCGGCCCCCCCTGTGGGAGCGGCCTCGTGCCGCGATGGGCCGCGCAGCGGCCCCCGGGATATCCGCTGCGAAGCTGCAATCCTGGGGCCGCTTTGCGGCCCATCGCGGCGCAAGGCCGCTCCCACACGACCAGCCTTTAGAACCCACCCAAATTCAGACCATTCCTACACCCCAAGCACTGGCCATTCTCCCCCCTGGAACTTATTCTCCCGCGCCGGTTCCTAACCCCTTCAATAAGGCCTGACCAGCGGCTGGCGCCGCGCCAGTACTTTGTGAGTCGAGTACTCCCACCGACCTATGTATACTGCCGCATGCAAGCGAGTACGCGCGGCTCGGAGCTGCCGCGTCAAGCCCCAATAATCACACATGCCCGCACGGCACTATCGGAGTTGGTTAAGTCGCATGAAAGCAATCGTTACTGGGATCACTGGTCAAGATGGCGCCTACCTGGCGGAACTGCTGCTGGAAAAGGGCTATACGGTCTACGGCACCTACCGTCGTACCAGCTCGGTTAACTTCTGGCGTATCGAGGAGTTGGGCATCCACACCAACCCTAACCTGCACCTGGTCGAGTACGACCTCACCGACCTGTCGGCCAGCATCCGCCTGCTGCAAACCACCGAAGCCACCGAGGTGTACAACCTCGCCGCACAAAGCTTCGTGGGTGTGTCCTTCGAGCAACCCCTGACCACCGCCGAAATCACCGGCCTGGGCGCTGTCAACCTGCTCGAAGCCATCCGTATCGTCAACCCGAAGGTACGCTTCTACCAGGCCTCCACCTCCGAAATGTTCGGCAAGGTGCAGGAAATCCCGCA
Organism: Pseudomonas sp. UBA5666; assembly: GCF_002420785.1. NCBI lineage: Bacteria > Pseudomonadati > Pseudomonadota > Gammaproteobacteria > Pseudomonadales > Pseudomonadaceae > Pseudomonas > Pseudomonas sp. UBA5666. Next base: position 144,154 of record NZ_DIIQ01000041.1, read on the forward strand.
GGTCGAAACTACCCCGTTCTACCCGCGTAGCCCCTACGGTGTGGCCAAGCTGTACGCCCACTGGATGACCATCAACTACCGCGAGTCGTACAACCTCTTCGCCACCAGCGGCATCCTGTTCAACCACGAGTCGCCCCTGCGCGGGCGTGAGTTCGTGACCCGCAAGATCACCGACTCGGTCGCCAAGATCAAACTGGGCCTGCTGGACAAGCTGGAACTGGGCAACCTCGACGCCAAGCGCGACTGGGGCTTTGCCAAGGAATACGTCGAAGGCATGTGGCGCATGCTGCAGGCTGACGAGCCAGACACCTTCGTACTGGCCACCAACCGCACCGAAACCGTGCGCGACTTCGTCACCATGGCCTTCAAGGCCGCTGGCATCGAAATCAACTGGAGCGGCAAGGACGAAGCCGAGCAAGGCACCTGCGCTGCATCCGGCAAGGTACTGGTCGTCATCAACCCGAAATTCTACCGCCCAGCCGAAGTCGAGCTGCTCATCGGCAACCCGGCCAAAGCCAAGCAGGTACTGGGCTGGGAGCCTAAAACCAGCCTTGAAGAGCTGTGCCGCATGATGGTCGAAGCCGACCTGCGTCGTAACGAAAAAGGGTTCTCGTTCTGATGCAAATGGCCAGCAAACGCGCACTCGTCACCGGGATCAACGGCTTCACCGGTCGCTACATGGCGGCCGAATTGCAGGCCAATGGTTATGAAGTGATCGGTACCGGGAGCCAGCCTTCGGCGGCGCCCGATTACCACCAGGTCGATCTGGCCGATGGGCCGGGCCTGCGTGCGTTGCTGGCCGAACTGCAGCCGGATGTGATCGTGCATCTGGCTGCCATTGCGTTTGTCGGGCACGGCGCTGCCGATGCCTTCTATCAGGTCAACCTGATCGGCACGCGCAACCTGCTCGAAGCCATTGCGGCCTGCGGCAAAACGCCAGAGTGCGTACTCATTGCCAGCAGTGCCAATGTCTACGGCAATGTTTCCGAAGGGATGCTGGACGAGCACACCCCGCCTGCACCTGCCAACGACTACGCCGTCAGCAAGCTGGCGATGGAGTACATGGCAAAGCTGTGGTGCGACCGGCTGCCGATCGTCATCACGCGTCCGTTCAACTACACAGGTGTTGGGCAGGCCGAGAACTTCCTGCTGCCCAAGATCGTTTCGCACTTCCAGCGCAAGGCCCCAGCCATCGAACTGGGCAACCTGGATGTGTGGCGTGACTTCAGCGACGTGCGCGCCGTGGTGCGTGCCTACCGTGGCCTGATTGAGGCGCGGGCAGTGGGCCAGACCGTGAACGTGAGTTCCGGCATCACCCATTCGCTGCGCGAAGTCATCGCCAAGTGCTCGGCCATCACCGGGCACACGCTTGACGTGCAGGTAAACCCTGCGTTCGTGCGCGCCAACGAGGTCAAGACCTTGTGCGGCGACAACGCCCGCCTGCGGGCGCTGGTGCCGGGTTGGGAAACACCCGCTCTGGACGAAACGCTGGGTTGGATGCTCGCCGGTCAATGAAGGTCATTCTTTCCGTCGAGTCGGTTCGCTTCCCGCTGACCGGTATCGGGCGTTACACCTACGAGCTGGCCTCGCGGCTGCAGCAGTGCGATGACATCGACGACCTGCGGCTGTTTGCCGGGCGCAGCTTCGTGCCAGCGCTTCTCAAGCCAGCAGACCAGTCCGATGCCGTGCATGGGCTCAAGCGTTTCGTCCAGAAAAACGCCTTGGCCGTCGAAGCCTACCGGCGGCTGATGCCGTTTCTGCGTAAGCGCGCATTGCGTGGGCATGATGACTTCATCTACCACAGCACCAATTTTTACCTGCCGCCCTTCGCAGGCCGCAGCGTCGCCACGTTCCACGACTTGTCGCCTTTCACCTGGGCCCATTGCCATACCCCGCAGATCGCCCGGTACTTGCAAAAAGAGCTCCTGCTGACGCTAGAGCGGGCCGATGCGCTGATCACGGTGTCCCATTACATTCGCCAGGAGCTGGCCGATTACTTCAACTGGCCGCTTGAGCGCATTCATGCGGTTCCCCTGGCCAGCTCGCCGCAGTTCCACCCCCGTAGCCCGCAGGCGCTCACACAAACGCTGGCGCGTCATGGTCTCGAACCTGGTGGCTACAGCCTGTTCGTGGGCACCATCGAGCCGCGCAAGAACATCGAAAACCTGCTGGACGCTTATGGCCGCCTACCGCTTGCCCTGCGCCAACGCTGGCCGCTGATCCTCACCGGCTACCAAGGCTGGCGCAGCGAGGCCATCCATGCCCGCATCGCCCAGGCGCAGCAGCAGGGCTGGGCCCGCTACCTGGGCTTCGCCCCCAGCGAAGACTTGCCGTTGCTGTTCGCCGGCGCCCGGCTGTTCACCTTCCCGTCCCACTACGAAGGCTTTGGCCTGCCCGTGCTCGAAGCCATGAGCTCCGGTGTGCCGGTGGTGTGCTCCAACAGCTCTTCGCTGCCTGAGGTCGCAGGCCATGCAGCGCTCATGTGCGCGCCCGATGACGTGGACGGCTTGACCGCACTGCTGCAACGGGGCCTGGAAGACGAAGCTTGGCGCGCCACGGCCATTGCCCAGGGCTTGCAACATGCCGGTGGTTTCTCGTGGGAACGGTGTGCCCAAGGCACCCTTGAGGTGTATCAAGCGGTCAAGCAACGATGATCAAGGTTCTGCATTTTTTCAAAACCTACTACCCCGATTCCATGGGCGGTATCGAGCAGGTGATCTTCCAGATCGCCGAAGGCACCCAGGCCCACGGTATCGAACCTGAGGTGCTGTACCTGAGCTCACGTGGCGCTGCCCGCAACGAACCGGTGGCCAACCACCTCACGCACCGTGCCAAGCTGGACCTGCATGTCGCCTCCACCGGCTTTTCGTTGTCGGCCTTCAAGGACTTTGCCGAACTGGCCCGCAAGGCCGATATCGTGCATTTCCACTTCCCTTGGCCGTACATGGACCTGGTGCACTTCGCCACCCGGCTGAACAAGCCGACCGTGGTCAGCTACCACTCCGACATCGTCAAGCAGAAGTGGCTGCTCAAGCTGTACCAGCCGCTGATGAACCGCTTTTTTTCTAGCGTCGACCGCATTGTGGCGTCTTCACCCAACTATGCGGCGCATAGCCCGGTATTGACCCAGTTCAAGGACAAGGTGTCGATCATCCCCTATGGTCTGGACCGGTCCACGTACCCCAAAGCCAGCGCCGAAAAGCTGGCGTACTGGCGGCAACGGTTGGGCGAACGGTTCTTCCTGTTCGTCGGGGCGCTGCGTTATTACAAGGGGCTGGACTACCTGCTGGAGGCCGCGCGTATCAGCGGCTTGCCCGTGGTCATCATGGGCGGCGGCTTCCTGGAGCAGCAGCTGCGCCAGCAGGCCAGCGACGCGGGCCTGAGCCAGGTACAGTTCCTGGGTGGCTTGCCGGACGAAGACAAGGTGGCGCTGCTGGAACTGTGCTATGCCTTTACCTTCCCGTCGCACCTGCGTTCGGAGTCCTTTGGCATCTCGCTGCTGGAAGCGGCCATGTACGGCAAGCCGCTGATCTCCTGCGAAATGGGCTCCGGCACCACCTTCATCAACCTGGCCGACCAGACCGGGCTGGTGGTACCGCCGCGCGATGCACCGGCGCTGGCCCAGGCCATGCAGCAGCTGTGGGACGACCCGGCCCAGGCCCAGGCCATGGGTGCCGCCGCCCAGCAACGCTTCGAGAACGTCTTTACCGCATCGGCCATGGCCAATGCCTACGCCGAGCTGTATCGCAGCCTGTTGTAGCCCGGTCAGTCAGGCACAACGGGCGCGAAGATCGCCGCATGCCGGCCTTGCCGGTGTGAACCGAGAACGGATTTCATGGAACGACGCACGTTATTGATCACTGGGGCCTCGGGCTTTGTCGGCAGCGCCCTGTGCCAGCGCCTGGCGACGGTCGAAGGCCTTACGCCCCGCGCCGCCTTGCGCCACGGCAGCCAATCGCCCCTGGCAGGCATTGACGCGGTCACCGTTGCGGGCCTGAGCGCCGAGACCGACTGGCAGGCGGCCCTTGTCGATGTAGACGTCGTGGTGCACGCGGCGGCGCGTGTGCATGTGATGAAGGAAACCGCCACCGACAGCCTGGCCGAGTTTCGCCGTGTGAACGTGCAGGGCACGCTCAACCTGGCCCGCCAGGCGGCGGCTGCGGGCGTGCGGCGCTTCATTTTCATCAGCTCGATCAAGGTCAATGGCGAAACCAGCCAGCCGGGCCGGCCCCTGCATGCCGATGATACCCCCGCGCCCCAGGACGCCTATGGCGTTTCCAAGCACGAGGCCGAGCAGGGGCTGCGGGCGGTAGCCGCCGAAACGGGCATGGAGGTCGTCGTGATCCGGCCGGTGTTGGTCTACGGCCCGGGCGTCAAGGCCAACTTCCTGAGCATGATGCGCTGGCTGGAGCGTGGCGTGCCCCTGCCGCTGGGGGCGGTACACAATCGCCGCAGCCTGGTCTCGCTGGGCAACCTGGTCGATCTGATCATCACCTGCGTGGATCACCCTGCGGCAGCAGGCCAGACGTTCCTGGCCAGTGACGGCGAGGCTGTATCCTTGAGCGAGCTGCTGCGGGCCCTCGGCCGGGCGCTGGGCCGTCCAGCCCGCCTAGTGCCGGTGCCCGCCGCGCTGTTGCAAACGGGCGCCGCGCTGCTGGGGCGCCGTGATCTGGCCCAGCGCCTGCTGGGCTCGCTGCAAGTGGACATCACCAAGAACCACCAGCTGCTGGGCTGGCGACCGCCCTACACGCTGGAGCAAGGCCTGGCCGACACCGCGCACGCCTTCAAGGAGAACCACCGCCCATGACCGCCATCCTCATCGTGGCAGGCATCGCCACCTGGCTGATGACGGCCGCACTGCGCCGCTACGCGCTGTCGCGCAGCCTGCTGGACATCCCTAATGCCCGCAGTTCGCATACCTTGCCCACGCCCCGGGGCGGGGGGGTGGCCTTCGTCGTGGCCTTCATGGTCGGTGTGCTGGTGCTGGGCTGGGCCGGGTACGTGGCGCCGTCGGTGCTGGTGGGCATCCTCGGGGCAGGGGGCCTGGTGGCCGTGATCGGGTTCATGGACGACCACGGGCACATTGCCGCGCGCTGGCGCCTGCTGGGCCATTTCGCCGCAGCCGCCTGGGGGCTGGCCTGGCTGGGTGGTCTGCCGCCAATCAGCGTGTTCGGCTGGCCGTTGCATGCTCTGTGGCTAGCCGCGCCGCTGGGGCTGCTGTACCTGGTCTGGCTGCTGAACCTCTACAACTTCATGGACGGCATCGATGGCATTGCCAGCATCGAAGCCATTTGCGTGTGCCTGGGCGGCACCGTGCTGTTCTGGCTGGCGGGTGCGCCGGGTGCTGCGTGGTTGCCGCTGCTGCTGGCCGCCACCGTCACCGGTTTCCTGATCTGGAACTTCCCGCCTGCCCGCATCTTCATGGGCGATGCGGGCAGTGGTTTTCTTGGCATCGTGCTGGGTTTGCTGACAATCGTGGCAGGTTGGATAGATCCGCTACTCTTCTGGGGGTGGTTAATACTTTTGGGTGTATTCGTGGTAGACGCTACCTTCACCTTGGCGCGCCGTTTGCTACGCGGTGAAAGGGTCTACGAAGCACATCGCAGCCATGCCTACCAGTACGCCTCGCGGCGCCACGGTCGTCACCGGCCGGTGAGCCTGGCGGTGGCGGCTATCAACCTGGGCTGGCTGCTGCCCGTCGCGTTGGTCGTCGTGGTGCTCAAACTTGATGGGGCAACCGGAACCTTGGTGGCCTATGCCCCTCTGATACTGTTGGCAGTTGCCTACCGGGCAGGGGAGAAGGAATAGCATGCTCCAGCAAGGCGGGCGCAATCAGGGTTGTACAGGGCTGTATGTTCGGCAGTCGCTCTGGTCATTTTCACAAGATGGCGTAGCCATGAGGAAAACCCGATGAGCAATGCGAAGAACGACAGGCTGCGGCAGTTTCTGGTCACCCTGTCACGTCGGCAGAAACGCCTGATCCAGGTGTGTGCCGACATTGCCCTCATCTGGTTCGCGCTGTGGCTGTCGTTCATCGTGCGGCTGGGCGTGGAGGAGATGTACAACCCCATCGTCGAGCACACCTGGCTGTTCATGGCCGCGCCGTGCGTGGCCATCCCCTTGTTCATCCGCTTCGGCATGTACCGGGCGGTGATGCGCTACTTCGGCAACGATGCGCTGGTGGCGATCATCAAGGCGGTGACCCTGTCTTCGCTGATCCTGGCGGTGGTGGTGTACTGGTACAGCAACCACGAGGTGGTGGTACCGCGCTCGATCATCTTCAACTACTGGTGGTTGAGCATGGTGATCATCGGCGGCTTGCGCCTGATCATGCGCCAGTATTTTCTGGGCGACTGGTTCACTGGCGCCCATCAGATCCCTTTCGCCAACCGCGACGACGGGCAGATCAAGGTAGCCATCTATGGCGCAGGTACCGCCGGCAACCAGCTGCTGGCGGCGTTGCGCATGGGCCGGGTGATGCGCCCGGTGGCCTTCCTCGACGATGACGGCGACCTGGCCAACCGGGTCATTTCCGGGCTGCAGGTCTACAAGCCCAAGCACTTGCAGCAGATGCTCAAGGAAACCGGCGCCCAGGAGGTGTTGCTGGCACTGCCGTCGGCCACCCGCGCGCGGCGCCGGGAGATTCTCGCCCTGCTCGAACCGTACCCCCTGCACGTGCGAAGCGTGCCGGCCTTTGCCGACCTGGCCACTGGCCGGGTAAAGGTGGACGATATTCAGGACGTGGACATTGCCGACCTGCTCGGGCGTGACCCGGTGCCCGCGCAGGAAGGCTTGCTGGAGCGCTGCATTCACAAGCAGGTGGTGCTGGTGACCGGTGCCGGCGGCTCCATTGGCGCCGAGCTGTGCCGGCAGATCATCGGCCTCGGGCCCAAGACCTTGCTGCTGCTGGACCATGCCGAATTCAACCTGTACAGCATCCTCAGCGAGCTGGAGCAGCGCGTGGCCCGCGAATCGCTGTCGGTGCAGTTGCTGCCGATCCTGGGCTCGGTGCGCAACCAGCAACACTTGGTCGATGTGATGAGCACATGGCGCGTGGACACCGTCTACCATGCAGCCGCCTACAAGCATGTGCCGATGGTCGAGCACAACATCGCCGAAGGCATTCTCAACAACGTCTACGGCACCTTGTGCACGGCCCAGGCGGCATTGCAGACCGGGGTGGCCAACTTCGTGCTGATCTCCACCGACAAGGCCGTGCGCCCGACCAATGTGATGGGCAGCACCAAGCGACTGTCCGAGTTGATCCTGCAGGCGCTCAGCCGGGAAGCGGCGCCGGTGCTGTATGGCGATTGCAACAAGATCGCGCGGGTGAACAAGACCCGCTTCACCATGGTGCGTTTCGGCAACGTGCTGGGTTCGTCCGGTTCGGTGATTCCGCTGTTCCACCAGCAGATCAAGACAGGTGGCCCGCTGACGGTTACCCACCCCAAGATCACCCGTTACTTCATGACCATCCCGGAGGCGGCGCAACTGGTGGTGCAGGCCGGGGCCATGGGGCAGGGCGGGGATGTGTTCGTGCTGGACATGGGCGAGCCGGTGCGCATCGTCGAGCTGGCGGAGAAGATGATTCACCTGTCGGGCTTGAGCGTGCGCAGCTCGTCCAATCCTCAGGGCGACATCGCCATCGAGTTCACGGGTTTGCGGCCGGGTGAGAAGTTGTACGAGGAGCTGCTGATCGGCGACGACGTATCCCCCACCGCGCACCCGATGATCATGGCGGCCAACGAGGACTACCTGGCGTGGGAACGGTTGCGCGAAGGGCTGACGCTGTTGCTGGCGGCGGTGGCCGAGGACGACTTCACCCGCGTGCGGCAGTTGCTGCGCGAGATGGTGAACGGGTATTCGCCGCAGGGCGATATCGTGGACTGGGTTTACCTGCAGCGTCGCCAGGGGCCAGTGGAGCGGTAAGTGCTTGAGCCGTCGATTGGGCTCGGTGCCCCGGGGCCGCTTTGCGGCCCATCGCGGCACGAGGCCGCTCCCACCCCGGGAGGCGTTAGCCTTCAGATGCGGTGCTAGGCAGGCGATGACACGGCGTGAAGCACAGGCCTACCCGGACCTGTGGGAGCGGCCTCGCGCCGCGATGGGCCGCAAAGCGGCCCCAAGATCTAAAGCGCGCCCACCATCTCCGCGGCTCTTACCCCGTAGGGCACCCAGCACCCCCGCATTCAGCACCACATCACACACCCTAACCCCCAAGCGACTACCCCGACACGCTTGTCAGACTCAAGACCCCCACCACGTCAGCCCCATTCTCCATCGGTCATCCCCCCGCCCATAAACCCTGCACGCCCCGGCCAACCCAGGCAGAACCACCTCTCCAACCACCCCCCACCCTAAGCCCACTCCCGACCAATCCGGTAACCATTACCCCATCCCCAACCCTGTCCCACCCCCACCTCCAGCGCTAGGGTTAACCCCGCAGCCCAAGGAACAGGCTGCCAGAAACGACCAACCCTAGGAGTCTTCATCATGCGTAAAAACCTGCTCACCGCGCTGCTGCTCCCACTCATCGCCAGCCTTTCGTTCACCGTAAACGCATCACCGACCAATGCCACGACCATGGTCGAACCCATGGCGATGGTCGCCCAGGCAAGCCAGTCAGCAACCCCGCTGGTCGATCTCAACAGCGCAGATGCCCTGACGCTCCAGAAAGAACTCAACGGCATCGGCAAGGCAAAGGCCGAGGCAATCGTCGCCTACCGCGAAGCCCACGGGCCATTCGCGTCGGTCGATGAATTGCTCGAGATAAAAGGCATCGGCAATGCGCTGCTAGAACGCAACCGCGACAAGCTGAAAGTGCAATAAGCACAGGGGGGCGGGCCTTCGACAGGCCCGCTCATTGAAAGGCCATCAACCGCATTCAGCGGTCTTGAGCATCCCGGGCATCGGCCTCGGCGTTGCGTTCATGAACCTTGCGCAACTGCTCGTCAGTCAACGGCAGCTTCTTGGCCGTGTCGCGCAGCATCATCAAACCGCCGACGATCGAGCCAATGGCAACGATGAGTATCAGCCAGGCATACCAAGGCATTTTCCTTCTCCTGTTGCGAATGTAAGCGGCTTGCTCACCTGTTTTGAGCCAGGCGCCGCTTCGTTGGTTCAATGGTACGGCGCCTCACGCAGGCCCAGCACCCACCGGCCCACATCCTGGCCCACCGTCCGACCAATTCCTGGGCCAGCGGCCCCCCCAGCCTGCGTCACATCGTTTACAATGCGCGCCGTTTCCGACTTGCCAAGAGACCCTGCCATGCCTGCTTGCCAGACGCCCCTTATCGTCGCCCTGGACTTCCCTACCCGCGAAGCCGCCCTGAAGCTGGCTGACCAGCTGGACCCTGCGCTGTGCCGCGTCAAGGTGGGCAAGGAGCTGTTCACCAGCAGCGCGTCGGGCATTGTCGAAACCCTGTGTGACAAAGGCTTCGAAGTGTTCCTGGACCTGAAATTCCACGACATCCCCAACACCACGGCCATGGCCGTCAAGGCCGCTGCCGAGATGGGCGTGTGGATGGTGAACGTGCATTGCTCCGGCGGCTTGCGCATGATGGCTGCTTGCCGTGAAGAACTGGCCAAGCGCAGCGGCCCGCAACCTCTGCTGATCGGCGTGACCGTGCTCACCAGCATGGAGCGCGAAGACCTGGCCGGTATCGGCCTGGATGTAGACCCGCAAGAACAGGTACTGCGCCTGGCGGCGCTGGCCGAAAAGGCCGGTATGGACGGGCTGGTGTGCTCGGCGCTGGAGGCCCCGGCGCTCAAGGCCGCTCACCCTGGCCTGCAGCTCGTCACCCCCGGCATTCGCCCGGCAGGCAGCGCCCAGGATGACCAGCGTCGCATCCTCACGCCGCGCCAGGCCCTGGACGCCGGCTCGGACTACCTGGTAATCGGCCGCCCCATCAGCCAGGCCGCCGACCCGGCCCAAGCGTTGGCAGCGGTAGTGGCCGAGATTCGCGGCTGAGCCTGAGCCGCACGCCTTTCAGGCACCGTCATCGGATCGGGACCTGAAAGGCGTGCGTCCAGTCAGTCATTACACCTTCAACACCAGCTTGCCGAAGTTCTGCCCGTTGAACAGTTTCAACAGGGTGTCTGGGAAGGTTTCCAGGCCGTCCGCCACGTCTTCCTTGCTCTTGACCTGCCCATTGGCCAGCCAGCCGGCCATTTCCTTGGCCGCTTTGCCGTAGTCCTTGGCGTGGTCCATCACCACGAAGCCCTCCATGCGCGCACGGTTCACCAGCAGCGCCAGGTAGTTGGCCGGGCCTTTGACCGCTTCCTTGTTGTTGTACTGGCTGATCGCACCGCAGATCACGATGCGCGCCTTGAAGTTGATGCGCGTCAGCACCGCATCCAGAATCTCGCCCCCGACGTTGTCGAAGTACACGTCCACGCCTTTCGGGCATTCGCGCTTAAGGCCTGCCTGTACGTCCTCGGCCTTGTAGTCGATGACGCCGTCAAAGCCCAGTTCATCCTTGAGGTACTGGCATTTCTCGGCACCGCCCGCGATACCCACGACGCGGCAGCCCTTGATCTTGGCGATCTGCCCCGCAATGCTGCCCACCGCACCCGCGGCGCCGGAAATCACCACGGTGTCGCCGGCTTTAGGCTGGCCCACTTCCAGCAAGGCAAAGTACGCCGTCATGCCGGTCATGCCCAAGGCCGACAGGTAGCGGGGCAGGGGCGCAAGGCTCGGGTCGATTTTCTGCAGGTTCTGGGGCTCGCCGGTGAAGTAATCCTGCACGCCCAATGCGCCGTTCACATGGTCGCCAGGCTTGAAGTCCGGGTGGTTGGACGCAACCACTTCGCCCACGCCCAGGGCGCGCATCACCTGCCCCAAGGCAACCGGCGGGATGTAGGACTTGCCCTCGTTCATCCAGCCGCGCATGGCCGGGTCCAGGGAAAGGTACAGGTTGCGCACCATCACTTGCCCTTCACCGGGTTGTTCGGCTGGCAGGGTCTCGAACGTGAAGTCTTCACGCGTTACCGCCCCGACCGGGCGTTTGACGAGCAGGAAGCGGCGATTGGTCTGGGTCATGACGGGTCCTTGAAGAATGGAATGGGCACAAGAGGATAAATCTACCTTGTTGATGAAAGCAGGTCCTCAACATCACTGACAAGCATGGTCCTATAAATGTCCATGTGATGATGCTGCGGCCTTACCAGCGGCTGGCTATGCTCGTGTGCCTCACAGGCCCTGACAGGAGCGCGGCATGAGCATGAGTTTTTCGGGCCAGGTAGCACTGGTCACCGGGGGCGGGGCGGGCATCGGCCGGGCAACGGCGCTGGCCTTTGCCGGCGAGGGCCTGAAGGTGGTGGTCGCCGACCTGGACGCCGTGGGCGGCGAGGAAACGGTCGGGCAGATTCGGGCCGCAGGTGGCGAGGCGTTGTTCATCGCCTGCGACGTGACCCGCGAAGACCAGGTCCGCCAGCTGCACGAGCACCTGGTCGCCGCCTATGGCCGGCTGGACTATGCCTTCAATAATGCGGGCATCGAGATCGAGCAGGGCAAGCTGGCCGACGGCAGCGAGGCGCAGTTTGACGCCATCATGGGCGTGAACGTCAAAGGTGTGTGGCTGTGCATGAAATACCAGCTGCCGCTACTGCTGGCCCAGGGCGGCGGCGCTATCGTCAATACCGCCTCGGTGGCGGGGTTGGGCGCAGCGCCGAAGATGAGCATCTACAGTGCGTCCAAGCATGCCGTGATCGGGCTGACCAAGTCTGCCGCCATCGAATATGCCCGCAAGGGCATCAGGGTCAATGCCGTGTGCCCGGCCGTGATCGATACGGACATGTTCCGCCGTGCCTATGAAGCCGACCCCCGCAAAGCCGAGTTCGCCGCCGCCATGCACCCGGTAGGGCGCATCGGCACCGTGGCCGAAATCGCCAGTGCGGTGTTGTACCTGTGCAGCGATGGTGCGGCGTTTACCACTGGGCATTGTCTGACGGTGGATGGAGGGGCCACGGCAATTTGAATCGGTGAGGTTGTGGTGGATGAAGCCCAAAGGCTGCCAGGGGTTGAGCGCTGGTCCTGAAGATGCATTATCACGCTGACATCCTGGGGCCGCTGCGCGCCCCATCGCGGCCGGTCCGGCGCCCCGGCAAGGCCGCTCCCACACGGGGCTCAGTAGCCTGTAGATTGCACTTTTGTGGGAGCGGTCCTTGTGCCGCGATGGGCTGCGCAGCGGCCCCAAGTTCTCCGCCCCGAGCCGCAAATCTTCATCCCTCGCGCACCCCAGCCTGCCTTCGCCAACCACCGTCGTTGCCAGACAACATCCGGCCACCCATCCCTGCCTTTCATACGTAGGACGACTCCTACAAACCCATTACCGACATACTCATAGCTATTTGACACTATTCTGACGTCAGGCCCTTGTTCAGGGGTTGGCAACGTTGCCACCCTTGGCGTTCGGGATAACCTGACACTCACAAGGGGAATCGGCATGGGCGCGAGCAAGCACGGTGTGTTGGCCAACCTGGGCATGGCGCGCAAACTCGCGCTGGGCTTCACCCTGGTGTTGCTGCTGACCCTGGCGGTGGCTGCCATCGGTATCGCGGCGTTGCACAGTGTCGGACAGCGCTTTGACAGCCTGCGCGCGCTGGCACAATTCAATACCGACCTGTTGCGTCTGCGCCAGCACGAACAGGCATTTGCACTGCGCTCCGACATCAAGCAAGCCGAAGCCTTGCGCGCCGGGTTGCAAGGGTTGGTCGAGCGCGCTCGTGCACTGCCGGCCCTGGCCGCAGCCGAGCCCGAGCTGGCCGCCTATGGCCAGGCATTCGAAGCGTTCGTCGGCGCGGTGCAGGCCAAGGAACTGGCGCTCGATACTGCCAGCTGGTCGGTCTCAAGCGTTGCCAACAACCTCGATGTGCTGCAGTCCGGCCTGGCTGATGACGGGGTGTATACCCTCAAGCAATCACAAGGCCAGCAGGGCGGTGAGTTCCTGGAGCAGGCCGCGCAAGTGGCCCAGGTCTCGCGGTTGATGCTCCAGGCCATGGATGAAGCCCGAGTGCGCCTTGAGAAAAGCCGCAAGGGCGAAGACGACGTCAGCCAGGCGCGCATCGCGCAAACGGTCGAGGCCGCCAGCCTTGTGGGCCAGTTACAAGCGGCTGTCACCGACAGTGGCTACCAGAGCGTACTCAACGAGGTGGCGGGGCACATTGGCAGCTTCTCCGAAAAACTCAACGAATACACCGACCAACTGGCCAGCGAACAAGGCCTCAAAGCGCAGTTGCAGGCCTCGGCCGAGCACGTCACAAGTCGCGTCGATCAGGCCTACCTCACCGAAGAGCGCGTGCTGCAAGGCGACTTGCAGCGCAACACGGTGGCCATCGCCATCGCCACCGCGCTGGCCTTGCTGGTGGGCGTGCTGGCCGCCTGGCTGATCACCCGCGCCGTAGTTGGCCCGCTCAAACATGTGATTGCCCGTGCGCAACGCATTGCCGACGGCGAACTGGCGTTCGAGCCCGTCGCCCCGCGCCGCGATGAAGTGGGGCAACTGATGCAGGCCATGCAGCAGATGGCCGCCGGCCTGTCAGGCATCGTCAGCGGTTTGCAGCAAGGCATCGAGCAGTTGGCCGGCAACGCCCAGGCGCTGTCGGCCGTGACCGAGCAGACCAACCGCGAAGTCGGCAGCCAGAAGGAAGAGACCGAACAAGTGGCCACGGCGATGCAACAGATGACGGCTACCGTGCACGATGTGGCGCGCAACGCCGAGCAAGCCGCGCAAGCGGCGCAGGCTGCGGACGAGAAGGTCGATTCGGGGCAGCATGTGGTGCGCCAGAGCATGCAGCGCATTGAGCAGTTGGCCGCCGCAGCCGAAACCGCCAGCGCGGGCATCGAGAGCCTCAGCTCTGAAATCCATACCATTGGCGATGTGCTCGAAGTCATCAAGAGCGTGGCCGAGCAAACCAACCTGCTGGCCCTCAACGCGGCCATCGAAGCGGCCCGGGCCGGCGAGCAGGGGCGCGGCTTTGCAGTGGTGGCCGACGAGGTGCGTGCACTGGCCAGGCGCACGCGCCAGTCCACCGAGCAGATCGAAACCCTGGTGGCCAGCCTGCGCGGCAATGCGCAGCAGTCCGTCGCGCAGATTCGCGGCAGCACGGAGCTGGTGCGCCTGGCCGTGGCCGATGCCCTGCACACCGAAAGCGCATTGGGCAGTATTGCCGCAGCGGTGTCGTTGATTCAGCAGATGAACCAGCAGATCGCCGCCGCCGCCGAACAGCAAAGCTCGGTCGCCGAAGAAATCAGCCGCAGCGTCACGCAAATTCGTGGCAGTGCCGACCAGGCTGCGTTGGCCATGCAGGACAGCGCCCGGTCCAGCGTCGAGCTAGCGCAGCTCGGCACCGACCTCAAGGGCATGGTGGGGCACTTCAGGCTGTGATGGCGCCGGCCTGGCAGGGCTCCGCCGGCGGGGAGCCTGCCATGGGCGGGTGTCTTACGCCTTGCGTGGGTTCAGGATCAACAGGGCCAGTACACCGGCCACGATGCCCCAGAAGGCCGAACCGATGGAGAACAGCGTAAGCCCCGAGGCCGTGACCATGAAGGTGATGACGGCCGCTTCACGCTCGCGCGCTTCACTCATGGCTACCGTCAGGCCATTCATGATCGAGCCAAACAGGGCCAGCGCCGCAATCGACAGCACCAGTTCCTTGGGCAAGGCCGCGAACAGCGCTGCCAGGGTCGCTCCGAACACGCCGGCTACACCGTAGAACACGCCGCACCACACGGCCGCGGTGTAGCGCTTGCTCGGGTCTTCATGGGCATGCGGCCCGGTGCAGATGGCCGCGCTGATGGCGGCCAGGTTCACCCCGTGCGAGCCGAACGGGGCCAGCAGCAACGAAGCCAGGCCGGTGGTTGAAATCAACGCAGAGGCCGGCACCTGATAACCGTCTGCCCGCAGCACGGCAATGCCCGGCATGTTCTGCGAGGTCATTGCCACCACGAAGAGCGGAATGCCGATGCTGATGGTGGCTGCCAGCGAAAAGTGCGGCGTGGTCCATACCGGCGTTGCCATTTCCAGGGCGAAGCCGCTGAAGTCCAGCAGCCCCAAGGCACCGGACAGGGCCGTGCCCACCAGTAGAGCTGCCAGTACGCAGTAGCGCGGGGACAGGCGCTTGACCAACAGGTAGCTGAAGAACATGCCCAGCACCAGCAAGGTGCGGTGCTGGGCGGCGACGAAGATTTCGCTGCCGATCTTGAACAGGATGCCTGCCAGCAGCGCCGATGCCAGCGAGGCAGGAATCCGCTTGACCAGGCGCTCGAAGCTGCCGGTCAGCCCACAGATCAGCACCAGCGCAGCACAGGTGATGTAGGCCCCGATCGCCTCCCCGTAGCTCACCCCGCCCAGGCTGGTGATCAGCAGCGCCGCGCCGGGCGTGGACCAGGCCACGGTCACGGGCGTGCGGTAGCGCAGGGACAGGCCGATGCTGCAGACCGCCATGCCGATCGAGAGCGCCCAGATCCACGATGATATCTGCGCGGTGGTCAGGCCAGCCGCTTGCCCGGCCTGAAACATCAGCACCAGCGAGGAGGTGTAGCCGGTGAGCATGGCGATGAAGCCTGCGACCACCGCCGAGGGCGAGGTATCTGCCAGGGGGCGAAGGCGAGCGGAAGTGGCATCGGTCATGAAAAATCCTTGTAAGGGTGTACGCCGTGGTTTTCAGACTAACGCCAGGCGAGGTGACAGCAGCGATACAGCGATCATTGCTTTTAACCGTACAGTCGTTAACTATCAGGCGCTCTGGTATGACGGCATTGCAGGGGTAGGGGTGATGTACAAGGTTTACGGCGATTATCAATCGGGTAACTGCTACAAGGTCAAGTTGATGCTCAGCCTGTTGGGGCGGCCCTACGAGTGGCACGCCGTGGACATTCTCAAGGGCGAGACCGAGACGCCCGAGTTCCTGGCCATGAACCCCAACGGCAAGGTGCCGGTGTTGCAACTTGAGGACGGTAGTTACTTGTGGGAATCCAATGCCATCCTCAACTACCTGGCCGACGGCAGCGAGTTCCTGCCCGCCGAGCCGCGCCTGCGCACCCAGGTCTTGCAGTGGCAGTTCTTCGAGCAATACAGCCATGAGCCGTATATCGCTGTGGCCCGCTTCATCCAGTTCTACCTGGGGCTGCCGGATGATCGCGTGGAGGAGTACCGCAAGTTGCACAAGGGCGGGTACAAGGCGCTGCGTGTGATGGAGCGGCAGTTGCAGGTGACGCCGTACCTGGTAGGTGACCAGTATTCCATCGCCGATGTGGCGTTGTATGCCTACACCCATGTGGCACAGCAAGGCGGTTTCGACCTGGCGGACTACCCGGCCGTGCGTGCCTGGCTGGAGAGGGTGAGCAGCCATCCGCGGCATGTGCCGATGGTGGGCTGATTCACGAGCAACATGTAGGAGCGACCTGGCTCGCTGGCGGGTGCCAAGGCTGCACCCGCCACCGCTGAATCAACCCTTGCCAAACCGCTCATCCAGGTAGGCAATGATGGTCTTGGACTCATACATCCAGGTCACCTTGCCCGCTTCCTCGATGCGCAGGCAGGGCACCTTTATCCGGCCACCGCCTTGTTCCAAGGCCTGGCGGTGCACAGGGTCGTTCTTGGCATCGCGCAACGCCACCGGCACGTTCAGGCGGTGCAAGGTGCGGCGGGTCTTGACGCAGAACGGACAGGCATGGAACTGGTAGAGCGCCAGGCCCTCGGCCGCCTCGTCCACGCGGGCCTGGGCCGCCGGGTCGCGCTTGCGCTTGGCCGGGCGGCTGGCCCAGTCGCCGAATACGATAAGCTGGCCGAGGCCAACCCGCAGGGCTTTGACGATCATGTACAAACTCCTGAAATGAAAAAGGCCGACCGGCAGGGGTCGGCCTGGGTGACGCAGCCGGTTACTTGATCAGGCTGAGGAACTCGCTGCGGGTGGCCGCGTTGGCGCGGAACTCACCCAGCATCACCGACGTGATCATGCTCGAATTCTGCTTCTCCACACCGCGCATCATCATGCACATGTGCTTGGCCTCGATGACCACGGCAACGCCGGCGGCACCGGTCACCTGCTGCACGGCATCGGCGATCTGGCGGCTGAGGTTTTCCTGGATCTGCAGGCGGCGGGCGTACATGTCGACGATACGCGCCACTTTCGACAGGCCCAGCACTTTGCCCTTGGGCAGGTAGGCCACGTGGGCCTTGCCGATGAAGGGCAACATGTGGTGCTCGCACATCGAATACAGCTCGATGTCCCGGACCAGCACCATTTCGCTGTTGTCGGAACTGAACAACGCGTTGTTGGTCACTTCTTCCAGTGTTTGCTCATAACCGCGGCAAAGATACTTCATCGCCTTTGCAGCCCGCTTGGGCGTGTCGAGCAGGCCCTCACGGGAGACGTCCTCGCCAATCTGGCTGAGGATCTCGGTGTAGTTCTGTTCCAGGGACATGGATCTACCTGTGGGAAAAATCGCAAAAACGAAGGTTACGGCGGCAAGGGCGGCGCTGCAAGCGCGGCGTTACTCGTCGCGGCCTTCGAGCATGGTTCGTTTGAGCATCACATAGACCGCGCCGGTGCCACCGTGGCGGGCACTGCAGGAGGCAAAGCCGAGCACTTGCGGGTGCTGGCGCAGCCAGGTGTTGACGTGGCTCTTGATCATGGGGCGCTTGCCGTCCAGGCGTGCCGCCTTGCCATGGGTGACCCGCACGCAGCGTACTTCAAGGCGCGTCGCCTCGGCGATGAAATCCCAAAGCGTCTCGCGCGCCTTTTCCACGGTCATGCCGTGTAGGTCCAGGCTGCCTTCGAACGGTATCTGCCCAAGCTTGAGCTTGCGCAGCTGGGTTTCC
Source organism: Pseudomonas sp. UBA5666 (assembly GCF_002420785.1). Classification (NCBI taxonomy): domain Bacteria; kingdom Pseudomonadati; phylum Pseudomonadota; class Gammaproteobacteria; order Pseudomonadales; family Pseudomonadaceae; genus Pseudomonas; species Pseudomonas sp. UBA5666. The sequence goes on from NZ_DIIQ01000041.1 coordinate 161,976, forward strand.
TGAACACCGTCACGGCGCCACATCAGTTCGTCTTCGGCGCCCACGTCGATGACGAACTGGTCGGACATGCCATCGATGACCAATGCCTTGTCGCTGGACACGGTCGCCGACTGGCGCAGGCCGGCCAGTTTCTGGCGATCGGCCTTGGGCTTGCCGACCTCGGCACGGTCGTGCGTGATCGGCTTGACGCCGCGCACTTCGGCCTTGAACAGGGAAAAATCGTCGTCTTGCATGATGCCTCCGCGTGGGCGGCATAGTTTACGCGAGTGCGCGGCGGTGTGCAGCCATGGTGGTCGGGTGGGGAAGGGCGACGGTGGGCTACTAAGGGGGACGGTGAGCTAATGTAGGAGCGGCCTAGTGCCGCGATGGGACGCGCAGCGGCCCCGGCGATCTAGGCGGCCAAGCTGAAATCCTGGGGCCGCTGCGCGCCCCATCGCGGCACTAGGCCGCTCCTACAGGGGGGCTGCGGTTGCAGGAACCTCACTCATGCTTCTTCATCAAGTGGGGCGACATGTTCAGCTCCCGAGCACGGCGCATGCGAATGCGGCTCAGGCGCCAGAAGCGTACGCCAAGCCACAGCATCAGCAGCCCCACCACCGTCAAGGTGGCGGCAAGCGGCTTGTTGGCGTTGAGTTCGGCCAGGGCAGGGTAGTTGCCCAGCAGCCCGGCCACGCCGGCCATGGCCAGTAACACACCAAGGGTGGCCAGCAGCGCGGCAAGCGCAGCACCCAGGCGTGCGCCCCAGCTGCGCGGTTGGCGCGGGCGCAGGCGCTTGGCGTCGATACTGCCTTTAAGCTTCATCCTGCTCTCCTGTAGGGGTCTGGGCCCTTGGACCCACAAACACCCCTCGGGTTCCTGCCTGCCGCCACCCTCCTGATCGGATCAGATCAGGCTGGCCGTCGGCGCCACGCAGGCGAAGTTGTCGGCCATCACGGCCATTTCACACCGGTGGATCTGCGCCGCTGGAATCACCTCATTGTTGAAAGCCAGGTCGCGGGTGGCCGACGCGTCTTCCACCAGGGTGCACCGGTAACCATAGTCCTTGGCACGGCGCACGGTGGTGCTGACGCTGGAGTGGCTCATGAAGCCGCAGACGATCAGGTCGAGATGGCCGAGTGCTTGCAACGTCTCGTGCAGCTTGGTGTTCTTGAAGGCATTGGGCATGCGTTTTTCGATCACGGTCTCGACTTCCAGCGGTTCGAGCCCCGGGATGAACTGACCTGCAGGGCCCTGGGGGTCGAAGCGCCCGCCAACGGTGCCCAGATGGCGAACATGGATGATCGGACGGCCGCCCTTGCGCGCGGCGTCGAGCAACCTGGCGATGTTGGCCACGGCCTCATCCATGCCCGACAGCGCCAGGGGCCCGGTCAGGTACTCCTTCTGCGCATCAATGATGATCAGGCTGGCTTGGCTCAGCTTGGCCGGCGGGTAATCGCGGCCAGTGAGGCGGAACATCGTGGTTGGAACGGACATCAAGGGCTCCTTGGTATAGGGCTTTTGTACGCCTATTCTCCCCTGCCTTGGCGACAATGGGAATGGTTGACAACGCAAGCGGCGTGGTTGCTGGCCTGTGGCTACCGTACAGGCGATTGCAGGGAACAAATCCAGGGCCTGGGCTGTTAGACTTTCGGCCAGTCTGAATTAGGAGTTTCCCGTGATCACATCCCGTCTGCGCACGCTGCGCGACTACATCCGTTGGGCGGTCAGCCGCTTCCATGAGCACGACCTGTTCTTCGGCCACGGTGCCGACAACGCCTGGGATGAAGCCCGGTTGCTGGTGCTGGGGGCAGTCCACCTGCCGTGGGAGGTGGCCGACAGCTACCTGGACTGCATGCTCGAGGATGCCGAGCGTGTACAGCTGCAGCACCTGCTCAAGCGCCGCATCGAAGAACGGGTGCCCACCGCCTACCTGTTGGGCGAGGCCTGGTTCTGTGGCATGTCGTTCATCGTCGACGAGCGCGTGCTGGTGCCGCGCTCACCCATTGGCGAGCTGCTGGAAAAGCGTGTTGAGCCGTGGCTGGGCGCTGAGCCAGCCCGCATTCTGGACCTGTGCACCGGCTCCGGCTGCATCGGGATCGTCGCCGCCGACGTCTTCCCGCAGGCCGAGGTGGTGCTGGCCGACCTGTCGTTCGAAGCGCTCGAAGTGGCCAACCAGAACATCGAGCGCCATGGCCTCGATGGCCGGGTGTACACCGTGCAGGGCGATGGTTTCGAGGGGTTGCCGGGCCAGCGCTTCGACCTCATCCTGTCCAACCCGCCCTATGTGGACGCCGAAGACTTCGGCGACATGCCGGCCGAATACCACCACGAACCGGAGCTGGGCCTGGCCTGCGGTGCCGATGGTCTGGACCTGGTACGGCGCATGCTGGCCGAAGCGGCCGATCACCTGACCGAAAAGGGCTTGCTGATCGTGGAGGTGGGCAATAGCCAGGTTCATGTCGAGGCGCTGTACCCGGAAGTCGACTTCGCCTGGCTCGAATTCGAGCGCGGCGGGCATGGGGTATTCATGCTCACCGCCGAGCAGTGCCGTCAGCATCAGGCGTTGTTCAAAGGCCGCGTCTGAGGCCGAGTGGGGGGCACGGGTGCCAGGCGCCCGTTCCGCCCAAGCCGTCTTCACACCACCTGAGGCTCGCACAACGCCGGCCCCAGGCTTTCAACGCGTGGCGATCCAGATCAGCAGCCCGGCCTGAAACAGTGCAAAGGCCACCAGGCAGGTGATGGTGAACCGCAAGCCGCTGTCTTCGCGCTGGTACTTGGCCACACGCTCGTCGCGCTCGCGCAAGCGGGCTTCGCCTTCCTGCAACTGCTGGTCTGCCTGCTGCAGCAACTGCGCTGCATCCAGAAGGCCCAGGCGCTGCACGCGCTCGCTGTTCCAGCCTACCTCCAACTGGTCTACCCGGGTCTCGGCCGTTCGGCCCTTGAGCACCTGCCCGTCTTCGTATTGCACCTCAAGGCCTACCCCACGCAGGCACTGGTCCCGGCGCAGGCGCGAGTCCTCCTCCAGCGCATCCTTGCTCGGCAGCGCAAAAGCCTCTACTCGGTAATTCGGCCATTTGCGCTGCAGCCACTGGGCAGCCTGGGCCAGCAAAAAGCGGCCCAGGCCGCGATTGACCGGCTCCAGTTGCAGGCCATGTTCATCCCCCAGGTACACGCGCTTCGTCTGGTGATCTACGCGTATGTCCACCTGGTTATGGCCCTTGTGCACCTTCTGGCCGGGCAACCCAATCTGCATGCGCAGCAGGCTGTGGGCCGGGTCGTGGCGCTCGGCATAGCCGAACTGCACGAAACGCAGGGGGCGGGCGCCGGTTGCGCGGTCGCCAGGCAGGGGCGCCAGGCGCAGCAACTGGTGATGTTCGACGGCCAGATCCGCCCAGGGCAGGGCGGGGGTGTGTTGGGGCTCTTCAGCCGGCTCTGTGGCAGCAGGTGGTGTGGTCATCAGGGCATGTCCTTGGCTATGCACGCTGTATCGGCCGCCTGCGCGCAGACCTGAGCCCGTCGATCAGGCCGGTGGCAACTGGCGAATGAACGCGACGATCTGCTCGCCCAGCTCCCGTGCCAGCGGCAACTGGGGGTTCTGGTAACTCTCGCGCTGTTCGCTCATGTCCTTGGGGCTGATGCGCAGCATATGGTTCATGCCCTCGATCAGCACCAGGTGGGCATCGGGTTTGGCGTCCTTGAGCTTCTGCGCATCCGCCACGTCCACCTGCACGTCGTTGCGCCCCTGCACGATCAGCGCCGGCATGGACAGCCGCGCAAACGCGGCTGCCGGGTCCTGCCGGAACAAGGTGATCAGGTAGGGCTGCACGCTGGGGCGAAACACTTGGCGCAGTGGTGCGGGCACGTCCAGGCTGGTCTGGCCAGCTTCCAGGCGGTCGAGCAGGGCGCTGCCACGGGCCAGCTGCGCAGGCGGCAGGCGCTCGGCCAGCTGCTCACGCACCACCTCGGCCATGGGCCTGCCGCTGCCGGCCAGGCTGATCACTGCGCTGGCCCCGGCCTGCTCGGCGGCCAGGCTGGCGATCAGCGCACCTTCGCTGTGGCCGATCAGGATCAAGGGGCCGAAGCGGGGGTCGGCCTTGAGCTTGTGGCCCCAAGCCACCACATCGGCAACGTAGCGTTCCACGCTCAGGTCGCGCTCATCGGGCGTGGCCGGTTGGCTGGCGGCCACCCCGCGCTTGTCGTAGCGCACGCTGGCGATGTTTGCATTGGCCAGCAGCAGGGCCAGGCGCTTCAGGTTGTCCACGCGCCCGCCGGCCGGGTTGTTGCCGTCGCGGTCGGTGGGCCCGGAGCCTGCGATGATCAGCACCACCGGCGGCGGCGTGTCCTGCTGGGGTAACAGCAGGCTGCCGTGCAGTACCCCCTGACCGGTGTCCAGGTCGATGGGGCGGTGCAGGACGGTGGGGGTGGCGGCATGGCAAAGGCTGGTCAACAGCAGGCAAAACAGGGCAATGAAACGCGGCATCGTGCGCAACTACACAGGGGGAGATAGCACTTTGACCCACAATGGCCAATGAAGGTTCTAGGGCCAGGTCCAAGGCCCTGTATCGTCCGTAACGATGCGCTTGCCAACCGGCCCGCACAGGCAGGCAATCCATCTGTATACTGCCGCTTTCGTTCACTTCAGGCAGATCTCGCGGAGCGTCCATGTCCGGCAATACCTACGGCAAGCTGTTCACTGTCACCACCGCTGGCGAAAGCCATGGCCCGGCGTTGGTCGCCATTGTCGATGGGTGCCCGCCAGGCCTTGAGATCTCTCTCGCCGACCTGCAGCGTGACCTGGACCGGCGCAAGCCCGGCACCAGCCGCCATACCACCCAGCGCCAGGAGCCCGATGAGGTGGAAATCCTCTCGGGCGTGTTCGAAGGGCGCACGACCGGTTGCTCCATTGGCCTGCTGATCCGCAACACCGACCAGAAGTCCAAGGACTATTCGGCCATCAAGGACCTGTTCCGCCCGGCCCATGCCGACTACACCTACCACCACAAATACGGCACCCGCGACTACCGTGGCGGCGGGCGTAGTTCGGCCCGCGAAACGGCCATGCGCGTGGCTGCCGGCGCCATCGCCAAGAAGTACCTGGCCACCCAGGGCATCACCGTGCGTGGCTACATGAGCCAGCTGGGCCCGATCGAAATCCCTTTCAAGACCTGGGACTCGGTGGAGCAGAACGCTTTCTTCAGCCCCGACCCGAGCAAGGTGCCGGAGCTTGAGGCGTACATGGACCAGCTGCGCCGCGATCAGGATTCGGTAGGCGCCAAGATCACCGTGGTGGCCGAGGGCGTGATGCCGGGCCTGGGCGAGCCGATTTTCGATCGCCTGGACGCCGAGCTGGCCCACGCGTTGATGAGCATCAATGCTGTGAAGGGTGTGGAAATCGGCACAGGCTTTGCCAGCGTCGCGCAGCGCGGCACCGAACACCGCGACGAGATGACCCCGCAGGGTTTTCTCAGCAACAACGCGGGCGGCATCCTGGGTGGTATCTCCTCGGGCCAGCCGATCGTTGCCCACCTGGCACTCAAGCCCACCTCCAGCATCACCGTGCCGGGCCGCTCGGTGGACGTCGACGGCAACCCTGTGGACGTGATCACCAAAGGCCGGCATGACCCCTGTGTAGGCATTCGCGCCACCCCGATCGCCGAGGCGATGATGGCCATCGCGCTGATGGATCACCTGTTGCGCCACCGTGCCCAGAACGCCGAGGTGAAGGTGAGCACGCCGGTGCTGGGCCAGCTCTGACCCACCTGGGCCTGTTTTCTCGCGGCGGTGACTCAAGCGGCTGAGTCACCGCCAGCAGGCCCTGCTTTCCAAGGCAACCCCATGCAGCCAATACCCTACTGGCGATTGTCCAGTTTCTACCTCTTCTATTTCGCCTTGCTGGGGTCCACGGCGCCGTTCCTGGCGCTGTACTTCGACCACCTGGGCTTTTCGCCCGCGCGGATCGGCGAACTGGTGGCCATTCCCATGCTGATGCGCTGCATAGCGCCCAACCTGTGGGGCTGGCTAGGGGACCGGACCGGCCAGCGCCTGCTGATCGTGCGGCTTGGGGCGCTGTGCACGCTGGCAACGTTCAGCCTGATCTTCTTCGGCAAGAGCTACGCTTGGCTGGCGATGGTCATGGCCTTGCATGCGTTCTTCTGGCACGCGGTGCTGCCGCAGTTCGAGGTCATTACGCTGGCGCACCTGCACGGCCAGACGTCGCGCTACAGCCAGGTAAGGCTGTGGGGGTCGATCGGGTTCATCCTCACCGTGGTGGGGCTTGGGCGCCTGTTCGAGTGGCTGAGCCTGGACATCTACCCTGTGGCCCTGGTTCTGATCATGGCGGGTATCGTGGCCGCCAGCCTCTGGGTACCCAATGCCCAGCCCGTCGAGCACGGTGAGCGGCAGGCGGCCGGCGGTTTCCTCATGCAGCTGCGTGCGCCTGGGGTCCTGGCGTTCTATGCCTGTGTGGCACTCATGCAACTGAGCCATGGGCCGTACTACACCTTCCTTACGCTGCACTTGGAGCACCTGGGTTACAGCCGAACGGCCATTGGCCTGCTGTGGGCGCTCGGGGTGGTGGCGGAGGTGGTGATGTTCATGCTAATGAGCCGGCTGTTCGCGCGGTTCAGCGTGCGCCGGGTGCTGCTAGCAAGCTTCATACTGGCCGCGGTGCGCTGGCTGTTGCTGGGTAACCTGGCGGCGGAGCCCAGCGTACTGGTGGGCGCGCAGGTCCTGCATGCGGCCACCTTCGGCTGCTTTCACGCCGCCAGCATCGCCTTCGTACAGGCCAGTTTCGGCGCCAGGCAGCAGGGGCAGGGCCAGGCCCTGTATGCCGCGCTGTCGGGTACCGGCGGCGCCCTGGGCGCGTTGTACGCCGGCTACAGCTGGAACATGCTGGGCCCTGGGCTCACCTTTGGTATGGCCAGCGCCGCAGCACTGGCAGCAGCCGTTATCATGGCCTTTCATTCGCAACCGAACAGGACCTTACGATGAGCATCCTCTGCGTATTCGATCCCTCCACCCCGCAGTTGCCCAACAAGGTGCTGACCCACGCCGAAGACATCACGGCCGCGCTCGCCGAGCATGGGGTGACGCTGACCCAGGCTGAGCACGGGCTGCGGGTGCGTCCGGGCACTTTGCACGATGAGATGATGGAAGCTTGCCAAGCCCATCTGGATCACCTGATGACTACGCACGCCTGCCGGGCATATGCGGTGATCAACCGTGACGGCATCGAGGCGCAAGGCCCTGATCTGCGCGATGAGCATGTGCTCGAGACCAACGAAGTGATCGCTGTGGTGAGCGGACGCGTGCAGGTCGGCTTGCGCCTGGGCGCTGGGGTGTATTCGGTGATGTGTGAGAAGGGCGACCAGTTGCGCGTGCCTGCGGGAACGCGGCGCTGGCTTGAGCTGGGTGAGGCGCCGTTTTGCCTGGCGTTCAGGCTATTTGCAGCGCAAGCAGGGAGTCAGCCGATCTTCACCGGCGATGCGAGCGCGCGAGCGTTTTTGGGGATAGACGAGCTGTAGCCTTGCGCCCAAGACATGTGATGCCCGGGTAGGAGCGGCCTTGTGCCGCGATGGGTCGCGTAGCGGCCCCGGCGGTATTAGCTTTTACGCCGAAATCGTGGGGCCGCAGTGCGGCCCATCGCGGCACGAGGCCGCTCCTACCTGAAATGGTCGCTTTCGGGCAGTGAAAGAATCAGCGATACGTCGGCAACGCAAAACGCTGTTGGCTCTGCAGCATCGAGATCACCGGCAGCTCGCTGGCTTGCTCGGCCAGGTCACGGCGGATGGCGCTGATGGCCCAGGACAATTGCTCGGCGCTGTGCAGTTGGGTGTAGGTCAGTACACGGCGGGTAACCTTGCCGTCGGCCGCACGCAGAGTCAGCAAGATGCCGCCGTCAGGACGTGGTTGAGTCGCTACTTGGTAAGCAGGGAACACCGAGACGAATTTTTCCTGGATAAGGTTCATGACTACTCCTGACAAGGTGTGTGGCAATCGATGTCTAGATAGATTGCAGCGACCGTGCCAGAAACAGCGTGTAGGAAAAATCCAATAAAATCAGGGGCTTGGGCTACTTTTGGAGAATGCTTTCCATGCAAGCTGCAAGGTCATGCATTTTGCACAGTGCATTTTGCACGGCGAGCCGATCAACACTATGGGCTCGATAGAAACGGAACCTTTGACGCGCAGGAAGGGCCTGACAAACACTTGGGCAACGATTTCTACCAGGAGGTTCCTTATGTCCACCCAGACTGCGCCCGCTCAGCCTGCTCAAATGTCTACCGATGAAGCGGCGGCCTTCGCCGCACAAGTATTCGACAAGGCCCGTCAAGGCGATGCCCCGATGCTGGAGCGCCTGCTGCAAAGCGGTCTGCCGGTGAACCTGCGTAATCACAAGGGCGACACCCTGCTGATGCTGGCCAGTTACCACGGCCACCATGACGCCGTTCAGGTGCTGCTCAGCCACGGGGCCGATCCGCTGATCGCCAACGACAATGGTCAGTTGCCCATTGCCGGTGCCGCCTTCAAAGGGGACATGGCCATGATCCGCCTGTTGCTGGAAAACGGTGTACCGGTCGATGCCGCTGCCCAGGATGGACGCACGGCACTGATGTTGGCCGCCATGTTCAACCGTGTCGAGATCCTCGAGTACCTGCTGGCCCAGGGTGCCAACCCCGCCTTGCAAGATGCCCGTGGTGCCAACGCACTGATGGCAGCCCAGACCATGGGCGCAGTGGACGCCACCGCACGCCTGCAAGCGCTGGCAGGCTAACGGGCAGGGGGCGTTTGCGGCTATCCTTGGCGACTTTGCCATCGCCACAGGCCCCCCCCTCATGAAAACTCAGCTGCTCGAATTCATCCGCCTCATCGGTGCAGGCTGCCTGCGCGAAGAAGACATCGAGCGCATTGCCGACGAGGCTGCCCAGGCCTACGCCGACCCCGACGCCTTCCTGGCCGCCAACCCCGACATCAACTACGACGACAGCTTTCCCATCCCACTGGGCGAATGGATAGTGCTCGGCAGCCTGCCCGATACCGTGGTATTCCAGGCCGACACTTATCAGGAGCTGTTCCAGCAGATCAGCGACTCTTTCGACAAGAGCGTGCCGTTCACGCTCAAGCCCAAGCAGCTGGCACGCACCGAACCGCTCGTTGCGCTCAACCGCATCCAGGTGCAGATGGGAGCGCTCAACAAGGAAGCCGGTGGCTACGTACTGCTCGATTTCAGCCAGTTGCTCGATGATGAGTTGCAGATGGTCATGGTGGGCCAGCAGGATCTGGAACGGGTCCAGGCGCTGGCCGCTGAACTCGGCATCAAGGCCGAGCCAGCCCTGGAGGCCCTGAAAATCGCCCTGCACGCCTGACCGTTTCGTACAGGGCCGCACACCGGCGCTGTCAGCCCAGTGCGGTGTCCAGGAACATCATCACCGCAAAACCGCCCATCAGGCCGAGCGTGGCTGAGGTCTGGTGGCCGTGACGGTGGGTTTCAGGAATGACCTCGTGGCTCACCACGAAGATCATCGCGCCCGCCGCCAGCCCCATGCTGATGGGGTAGGCCACGGCAAAGCCGGTGGAAATACCCAGGCCGATGATCGCGCCCAAGGGTTCCATCACCCCTGAACCAATCGCCACCAGTGCGGCCTTCAGGTTGGACAGCCCGGTCGCCCGCAGCGCCAGCGCCACGGCCAGGCCCTCCGGGATGTCCTGAATGGCGATGGCGGTAGTCAGTGGCAGGCCGATGTTCATGTCACCGTTGGTGAAGCTCACTCCGATGGCCATGCCCTCGGGCAAGTTGTGCAGGGTAATGGCCAGCACGAACAGCCAGACCCGGCTGAACCGTTCGGTTTCTGGCCCAACCACGCCGACGCGTTCATGCTCGTGGGGTGTGAAACGGTCAAGGCCCAGCATCAGCAGCACGCCCAACCCCATGCCGACGACCACGATCAAAGCCGCACCCGGCCCACTGCCGGTGATTTCCCGCGCCGCGTCCAGACCCGGCAGGATCAGCGAAAACGAACTGGCCGCCAGCATCATGCCGGCAGCGAACCCCAGCATCACGTCCTGGTTACGGCTACTGACATCACGCAAAACCACGGCCAGCACGGCGCCCAGTGCGGTGGCGCCAAACCCGGACAGGCCACCGAGCGCGGCCAGGTGCAGGTTTTCGGAATGATCGCCGTTGACCGCGTTCCACAGGCTTGCACCCAGCAGGATCACGACGGCCACCAGGCTCAGCGCAAGGCCTGCTCCGACCCAGGGGTTGTTGGCTATCTGTTGCCGCCACACGCTGAACGGCGAGGGCGGGGTGGCGCTGTGGCTGTGGGCAGGTGGCATGCAGAACCTCTGATCGAAATGACGATGCATCATAGGCAGTGACCTGCTGGCCAGGCCAAGGATTCCCTTCTATTGAACCGATAGGGGGCTATGCTATGCAGCAATACACTCATCAACTGGAGTACGCGGTATGGGATCGATGTTCAACAGCCTGGTAGGTCTGATCATTCTTGCCCTGGATATCTGGGCCATCATCAACGTCTACAAGAGCGACCGCGAAGTGGGCGTAAAGGTGTTGTGGATTCTCCTGATTGCCCTGCTGCCAGTCGTGGGGCTGGTGATCTGGGCCATCGCCGGGCCGCGCGGCTCGGGCCGGCTTTGAAGTCAGCACAACTACACCCCTGGCGCCACAGGCGCATCCAGGCCGTGACAAAATTTTCACAATGAATTAAACAGAATCAGCACCCGCACAATGCCGCGCTGGTCTTGCGCCAGCGCCTTCTTCGCAAACCGCATTTCTAGGACCTTCCTGTTCATGGCCAACCCGGACGCCTTGAAGCAACGGCGCGCGCGAGCGCCGTTCTCGCCGACCCTCAAATCCCACCTGGCCTATACGCTGCTCAGCGCGCTGGTCATCATGCTGATGCTCAGCCTCGTGCGCCTGGCACTGCTGGTCTACAACAGCGACATGATTGGCGACACGCCAGCGGCCACGGTCGCCGAAGGGTTCGTCAACGGCCTGCGCTTCGACCTTCGGGTGGTGGTGTACATCAGCATACCGCTGCTGCTGGCACTGCTGAGCCCCTGGGCCATGGCCCGCCGGGGTGTGTTCCGGTTCTGGCTGACGCTCACCGCCAGCGTGGTGATGTTCCTGGGCCTGATGGAGCTGGACTTCTATCGCGAGTTCCACCAGCGTCTGAACGGGCTGGTGTTCCAGTACATCAAGGAAGACCCCAAAACCGTCATGAGCATGCTCTGGTACGGCTTCCCAGTGGTGCGCTACCTGCTGGCCTGGGTGTTCGGAACCTGGCTGCTCAGCCTGCTGTTCAAGGGTGTGGACCGGCTGACCCGCGGGATTGGGACCCAGCCGGTGGCTGCCTGGTATTACCGCCTGGCAGTGTTCATGGTGATCCTGCTGGTGGCCGTGATCGCCGCCCGTGGCACCCTGCGTCAGGGCCCGCCCATGCGCTGGGGTGACGCGTTCACCACCGACTCGAACTTCGTCAACCAGTTGGGCCTCAACGGCACCCTGACCCTGATCGACGCCGCCAAGAGCCGCTTTGGCGAGGACCGCGCCAACATCTGGAAGCCGGTGCTTGAGCAGAACCTGGCGACCCAGACCGTACGCCAGCAACTGCTGACCCCCCATGACACCCTGGTCGATGCCGACGAAGCTGCCGTGCGCCGCGATTTCGTGCCGCCAGCCGAGGGCACCCTGCCCATCAAGAACGTGGTGGTGATCCTGATGGAGAGCTTCGCGGGCCATTCGGTCGGCGCGCTGGGCAGCCCCAACAACATCACCCCTTACTTCGACAAGCTGGCCAAGGAAGGGCTGTTGTTCGACCGTTTCTTCTCTAACGGCACCCACACGCACCAGGGCATGTTCGCCACCATGGCGTGCTTCCCCAACCTGCCAGGCTTCGAGTACCTGATGCAGACCCCGGAGGGCGGTCACAAGCTGTCCGGGCTGCCAGCCTTGCTCAGCGCCCGTGACTACGACGACGTGTACGTCTACAACGGCGATTTCGCCTGGGACAACCAGTCCGGCTTCTTCGGCAACCAGGGCATGACCACCTTCATCGGCCGGCAGGACTTCGTCGACCCGGTGTTCTCTGACCCGACGTGGGGCGTGTCCGACCAGGACATGTTCGACCGCGGCAATCAGGAACTGGCCAAGCACGATGGTAAAAAGCCGATCTATGCCTTGCTCCAGACCCTGTCCAACCACACGCCGTACGCCCTGCCCAAGGACCTGCCGGTAGAGAAGGTGACCGGGCAAGGCCGCCTGGACGAACACCTGACGGCCATGCGCTACTCGGACTGGGCCCTGGGCCAGTTCTTCGAGAAGGCGCGCAAGGAGCCTTACTTCAAGGACACCCTGTTCGTGATTGTGGGTGACCATGGTTTCGGCAACCATCAACAGGTCACCGAACTGGACCTGGGACGGTTCAACGTACCGCTGCTGCTGATCGCTCCAGGCATCCAGGAGAAGTTCGGTGCGGTCAACCATACCGTGGGCACCCAGGTCGATATCGTACCGACTATCATGGGTCGCCTGGGCGGCCAGACGCGCCATCAGTGCTGGGGGCGCGACTTGCTCAACCTGCCTGAGGGCGACCCAGGCATCGGCATGATCAAGCCTTCGGGCAGCGAGCAGATCGTGGGCCTGGTGCAGGGCGACCGTATCCTGATCGAGTCCAAGGACATGACCCCGCGCCTATACCGCTATCAGTTGGGTCGCGAGTTCAAGGCCGAGCTCATCGAAAGCCCGGACCAGCCGCAGTTGCTCAAGCAGCTCGAAGCCTATATTCAGACGGCCACCAAGAGCTTGCTGGACAACACGGCAGGGGTAGTGCACGGCACGCCGAAGTAACCGTGTCCACATCCCCGACCAGGGCCGCTACCGGGCGGCCCTGGTCGGGGGTGTTCAACTTTCTGAACATTCCCCAAGGGCCAAGGTCAGTTATTCAGGCATCGCGTAAGGTGTCGTTTGATTGAGAGGGCTCGTTCGATGAAAGAGTGGGAAGTCATCTTTGCCGACCAGAAAGGCGCACCGACCTCGATCGTGCTGCAGGCAGAACATCGCCCCAGCGAGGAAGACGCCGCCCGTGCCATCCGCACGCGGTTGTTCCCGGTCATGGATGAGCTGGACCTCAACGATTTTCAGGATCGCGCGGTTTCCCCCACGGCGCGCTGGCTGAAAGAACACAGCGGCGTCACCATCACCAGCATTGAAGAGGCGCCCTGATTCACGGTTTGCGTAGCGTCCGCCTGGGCACTACGCTGCATGAAGGTGCCCGCCGGCTGCGCAGGCGGCACCGTTCCCACCCGCGTCTTGTATCAGCTCGAACTGCCCGACGATTTGGGGCAGGTGCCCGTGCACGGAAAGTCTATCCACTGCGTTATTCAGGAGGACGATTCATGAGCAGCCAACACGACGATATCAGCAGCAACGTCCTGCGCCAGATGAAGGCAGGCGGTTTCGATTTCACCCAGATTCACCCTATCGAGTTCTATGCCGTTTTCCCGGATGAAGCCGCTGCGCGTCGCGCAGCCGGGGAGTTTCGTGGCGAATCGCTCAACGCTCAGGTGACCGAGCTCGATGACGGTGCCTGGCACCTGGAACTCAGTAAAATCATGTTCGCCACCCACGGTGGCATTGGCGATTTCGAGGAGGCCTTCGAGCAGGTTGTCACGCCTTATGGCGGCGAAGTGGAGGGGTGGGGGGTCAAGCACGAGCGCCTCACGGCCTAGGCCATTGGGCCGTCCTGCGGCCCAATTTTCTCAGGATTTGCGCGTGGCCATGTGCCGCAGATACGCCAGCAGCGCATCGAGTTCCTTATCACTCAGCACACTTGGGGCAAAGCCCGGCATTTTCGCCTGGGGCCATTGCCGCAAGCTTTGTGGGTCCCGAATCAGCCTGCGCAGGTAACCTGGCTGGAAGTACTCGGTCGGGTTATGCGGCACGTTCAGATCAGGCCCTACCTGAGCATCCCCTGCACCGTTAAGGCGATGGCAGGCCAGGCAGTTTTGCTGGAACAGTGCAAAGCCTTGTCGCACGGGACTGCCGCTGGGCAGCTTCGGGTCCGGCAGCAACGCCGGAAACCGCTGCTCGACAGGCGCCAGCTTACGGATCGTGGAAATCTGAAAGGGCCATTGTTCGGGGCGAATGCCGCTTGCTTGCGGCGCGGTCCACACCAGGTAGAACGGCCCTGCACTCGGTTTGCCCTTGCTTAGGGGCGGCCATGGGTCGCCCGGGTCTTCGACGGCTAGCCAGGCCTGCGCCGGGCCGGATTGAAGCAAAGGGCCAGCGGGCATTTCTGCCGCAAAGCCATCGGCTGCAATGGCCTGCAGATGGTCTTCTGGCCCCACACCGTCCAGCAGCACCGCCAGGGGTACTGCGCGATAGCGCATGGGGCGCTTATAGGAAACGTCCTCGCTGATATCTACCGCTTTGGCCTGGGAATGCGCGAGCAGCTGTTCGCTGTTCCACTGTGTTTGGCCAGTGCCCAGTTCAAGGTGCAGTTGGGCCGCCGACAGCGGCAGGCATGACAGCAGGGCTGCCAAGGCAATGCATGGGCGCATGGGATACTCCGGCCATCAGGGGCCAGCAGGTTACCGCTATGCAGCCTGCTCCCGCCACCACGGGCCTTAACCGAACACCCGTGTCAGGTTCGGCAGTATCAGCAACAGCGTGGTCGCGAAAAGAATGAGCCCAGCTTGGCGAAGTTTCGATTGTCTGAACATGGCGGACCGCCTTCTTGTTGTTATTCCTCAATACCCGTTGGCTTCCTTGTCACACGTCGGGTCGATCGCAATGGCCCCTACCGGCACCTGCACCGCTTGCCTCATGAATGTGGACATACCTGCAACATTAGGGTGTACACGATTCAGGCTTGAGAACCCTTTGTTCTAACTACCAACGCCTATAAAGCATTTCGATTTAAAGCATCAAGCCATCGCGCTGATAGGCTTCAGCTAGACAGGCTCGCTGTTTTTGTACTGCCTCTACCCGGCGTGCACCGTTCGTCTGCGCGACCCTCTTGCTTGTACGTGCCTTTCGCGTCACGCTCTATAGCTGTTTTCCATCCATGTCGTTCAGGACTATCCCTATGTCGTTACGCATCTGCATCCTTGAAACCGATGTTCTGCGACCGGAATTGACGGCGCAGTACGAAGGCTACGGCAGGATGTTCGAGCAGCTCTTCGCCCGTCAGCCGATCACAGCACAGTTCAGCGTGTATAACGTCATGAACGGTGAATATCCGGCAGAGGATCTCAAGTTCGATGCTTACCTTGTGACGGGCAGCAAAGCCGATTCGTTCGGTTCCGAACCTTGGATCCAGACGCTCAAGGCTTACCTGCTCAAGCTGTATGACCAGGGTGAGAAGCTGCTGGGCGTGTGTTTCGGTCACCAGTTGCTGGCACTGACCCTGGGTGGCAAGGCGGAGCGGGCCGAGCAGGGCTGGGGCGTCGGCGTGCACCGTTATTCACTGTCTGCACGGGCACCCTGGATGCAACCTCAGGTGTCTGAGCTGACCTTGCTGATCAGTCACCAGGACCAGGTGACCGAATTGCCCAAAGGCGCCACGGTCATCGCATCCAGTGATTTCTGCCCCAATGCGGCGTATTGCATCGGCGATCAGGTACTGTGTTTCCAAGGTCACCCAGAGTTCGTGCATGACTACTCCCGGGCCCTGCTCGACGCTCGACAGGCGCATCTGGGCGATGAGGTCTACCACAAGGCCGTCGCCAGCCTAGCCACCGAACATCAGGGTGACGTGGTAGGCGAGTGGATGTTGCGTTTCATCCAGCAACCGACCAGCAAGCACAACGCGGCCTGACAGGGCAGGGGCGCCGGGTGCCCCTTGCTTGGTTACAACCAGCCGGATTTCTTGAAGCTGGCGAACAGCCCTGTGCATCCGGCCGCAATCACCCCCAGCACCACGTAATAGCCGTAGTGCCAGCTCAGCTCCGGCATGTTCTGGAAGTTCATGCCGTAGATGCCGGCAATGGCAGTGGGGAAGGCCAGAATGGCCGCCCAGGCGGCGAACTTGCGCTGCACGATGCTCTGGCGAGACGCTTCGAGCAGCATGCCGATCTCGATGGTCTGGCTGGCAATGTCGCGAATCCCGGCCAGGTCTTCCATCTGCCGGGTGACGTGGATCTGGACGTCGCGAAAGTAGGGGCGCATGTTCTTGTCGATGAAGGGAAAGCTCAGGCGCTGCAATTCCTCGCTCACTTCCACCATGGGCGCCACGTAGCGGCGCAAGCGCAGCAGATCGCGTCGCAGGCTGTGCAGGCGACGGATGTCGGCTTCGAGCAAGGATCCGCCGAGCACGCTCTGCTCCAGCGCTTCGATTTCCCCATGAATCGCCTCGCTGACCGGCTGGTAGTTTTCGGTAACGAAATCCAGCAGCGCATACAACACGAAGTCCTCGCCGTGTTCGAGCAGCAACGGCCGCGCTTCGCAGCGTTGGCGCACCAGGGCATAGGATTTGGAATGGCCATTGCGACAGGTGATCACGTAGCCATTGCCGGCGAAGATGTGGGTTTCGATGAACTCCAGCCGCCCCTGCTGGCGTACCGGTGAATAGGTGACGATAAACAAGGCGTCGCCGAAGGTTTCCAGCTTCGGCCGGCTGTGTTTCTCCAGAGCGTCTTCGATGGCCAGTTCGTGAAGGTTGAACTGGCGTTGCAGGTTGGCCAGCGCTTCGGCGTCGGGCTCCTCCAGCCCGATCCAGACGAAGTGGCCTGGCTTGCGTGCCCATTCGCTGCCTTCATCGATACTGATGTTGGTGACCTTCCTACCGGCGCTGTACACCGCCGCTGCCACGACTCGCCCCATGATTGCCCGCTTTTTTGTGGTTGAACACGGCCTACAGCTTGGGCTGTAGTGGGCGGGAGAGCAACGGGTCAGGGCAGTTCGTGTTCCATCCGGTCGATGCACTGCTGCATGTGGGTGCGGCACTGCTCGATCAGCGCAGGCAGGTCCTGTTGCGTCATGCCGGTGGTGGCGATGGGAGGCAAGGAGCGTACGATCACCGTCCGGCGCCGCCAGCTGTTGAGGTTCAGCCGGTGGGCATAGCGGCTCACGCACACGGGCACGATGGGTACCCCGGCCTCGATGGCCATGTGGAATGCGCCTTTCTTGAACGCCAATAGCTGTTCACTGGCGTTACGCGTGCCTTCAGGGAATATCCAGATGGAGGTGTCGTTCTGCAGGACGCGGGTGGTCTTTTGCAGTGCCTTGCGGGCCTGGTAGGCGTTCTTGCGGTCGACCAGCACGTTGCCGCCCAGCCAGAACAACTGCCCGAACAGCGGAATCCAGCCCAGGCTCTTCTTGCCGATGGCCACGGTGCGTTGCGGGACCACCTGGCCCAGGACGAACAGGTCGAAGTTGGATTGGTGGTTGGCGATGATGACGCAGCCCGGTGGCTGGTCCCACAAAGGCCCCACCTGCTTCTGGACCTTCAGGCCCATGAGCCAGGTAGCCGGCACGCTGTAGAGCCGGGCGAACACGCGGCTGTTGTCGGGGTTGAACGGGCGGCACAGGCCAATGATCAGCCCCACGGCGCCGACGGCGAGAAAATGCAGCGCCAGCAGGAACATGCGAAGAACGTAAAGCATGGTACGACTCACACCAGACAGTCGCCCGGCAGTGTACGACTGTGCACTGGCCGGGGCAAACCCTGGTGGAGGCGCTCTGGTCGATCTGTGCAGGTGGTGAGGTCACCCCATGTGTTGCTGGTCCAGCTCGATAGCCTTGTCCAGGGCTTCGAGCAGGCCCTTGCGGACCTTGAGCTTGGTGTTCTTGTGGGCCAGCATGTTCAGCTGCTTGAGCGCTTGCGCTGTAGCCAAGGCGGTCTCCATCAGTTGCTCGGCGGGCACCACCTTGTCCAGAAAGCCTGCATCCACCGCCCCCTGGGGGTCGAACACTTCGGCGTTGATCACCGAGCGGTGGAAGGCCGAGCGGCGCAGACGGTCACGGGCCAGTTCGATCCCGGCATGGTGCATGGTCATGCCGATCTGCACTTCGTTCAGGCACACCTTGTACGGGCCTTCGACGCCAATGCGGTAGTCGGCCGACAGCAGCAGGAACGCCCCTTTGGCTACGGCGTTGCCTGGGCAGGCCACCACCACTGGAAACGGATGCGACAGCAGGCGGCGCGCCAGGGTGGAGCCTGCGGTGACCAGCGCGATGGCCTCTTTGGGGCCGCGGGTCATGACCTTCAGGTCGTAGCCGCCCGACAGAATGCCCGGCTGCCCGGTGATGATCACCACTGCCCGGGCCTCGAGGGCGCGATCGAGCGCTGCATTGAACGCGTCGATGACGTCCGGCGATATGGCATTGACCTTGCCGTTGTTCAGGGTCAGAGTGGCGATGCCGTCTTCGGCATGGTAGGTGATCAGCTCGCTCATGGCAGAGTCCTTTTGTTGGCGTGGCGCCGACGTTACCCAGCAGCGCAGGCCAGGTAAAGCAGCAAGGCTGACTGGCCAGTCAGGCGCTGCCGACGGCGAGATGCAAATGCATGAAAAAACTGAAAAAAATGCTTGCCAAAGGAAACGTCTTTCACTAAATTAGCGCACCTCGACAGGCCATACGGCTTGAAGAGAAACGGTGAAGTGTCCGAGTGGTCGAAGGAGCACGCCTGGAAAGTGTGTATACGAGAAATCGTATCAAGGGTTCAAATCCCTTCTTCACCGCCACATTCTACGAAGAGCCCCTGTGCTGCAAAGCATGGGGGCTTTTTGTTTTTGGGGTGTTTATTGATGGGGCTGCCGACGGTGTGTGAGGCACGGGCTGCAGCTTTGCAGCGGTAATCGCCGCGGCCCCGGCGATTCCTGCTGCGAAGCGAGTAATCTCAGCCACTACAACTCAAAAACTCACCGAAGCCGACAACCGTGCCGTACGCGGTGCCCCCTGGAACAGGTAGTTATCCCCCAGATAATCCCCCACATCCCGCCAATAACGCTTGTCGAAGACGTTGTCCACTGTCAGCCGCAGCGCCGTGTCATACCCCCCGACGCGCGTCTGGTAGCGCCCGCCCAGGTCGAACACGGTATACCCACCCACCGCCACGTTGCCGGCATGATCAGCGTACTTGCGGGCGCTGTAGCGTACCCCGCTCAGTATCGCCAGCCCTGGCACCGCCAGGGTGTACTGCGCCTGCAGGGCTGCCCGGAACCTTGGCACGTTGATGGCCTGGTGCCCCTCACGCTCAGCCGTACCACTGCCGACCACCCGCGCATGAATGGCGGCCGCGCTGGCCTGCAACTGTAAGTTGGAGGTCACCCAACCGCTGGCCCCGAGTTCCAGCCCCGTGTTTTTCTGCTGGCCTTGCTGCACATAGGTGAAAGCGCCGTCGCCGTCAGGGCGGGCGTACTGGTACGCCTGACGAATCTGGAACAACGCAGCGCTCACGCTCAGCGCCTCCCAGTCATGCTTGAGGCCCACTTCCAGCTGGTGCGAGAGGGTGGGCGCAAGGATCTGCGCAGCGTTACGGGCAAACCACGGTGCAGTGCCGCCCGCCGAAAGGCCTTTGGCGTAACTGGCGTAGAGCGTCGTGTCTGGTGCAGGTTTGAAGACCAGCGCCGCGTTGGGCAGCAGTTGATACTGGCGAGTGTGCCGCCCGGCGGTGCCGGTTTCATCCCAGGTGCGTTCATCCAGGCGCACTTCCCGGGCGCCGACGATGGCTTGCCAGTGTTCACTGAACGTCACCCGATCAGTGACGAAGAGCCCATACTGGCGGCTATCCAGACGCCTTTCGCGAGCGCCGACGGGTTGGTCCGAGGGGGCAAGGTCGGGCGCGGCTTCATCCAGGTTGCCGGTGCCGAGCCACGCGTTGTAGTACGGACGCTGGTCCAAGGTGCGGCGCTGGACGCTGGTGCCCAGGGTTAACGCGTGGCCCACGCCCAGCGCATCGAAGCGCCCATCGAGCGTGGCCTGCGCCTCGTCGATACGCCGGGTATCGTCGGGGCTGCGAAAATCATAGATGTCGTAGTCGCCGGTGCTGCTGAAGAAGGCGCCTTCCCCAGAGCCCCAGGCAAAGGCACTGTAGTCGTCGATCACCGCCTGGCTGCGTGAGGCGCTGACCGTGCCTGTCCAGGCCTCGCCGAATCGGTACTCCAGGCGCCCGCCCAGGTTGAGCGAATCGTTCTGCACAGGCTTGGCCCACTGCTGGTAGGCAAGGTGGTTCTCAGGGTCTACGTCGTGGGGCAGGCGCGTGCCGCCCAGCAACTGGTAACCCGGTACCGAGCGCTGCTGGCGGTGCTGGTAGTCGGCGTCCAACTGCAAGGTGGCGTTCGGGCTGATCTGCCAGTCGAAGGCCAGCGCCGCGAAATCACGCTGGCCGTCGGCATGCGCGACATAGGAGCGAATGTCCTCATGCGCAAGGTTCACCCGCAGGCCGAGCTGCTGCTGGTCGCCGAACCAGCCGCCGACGTCGGTGGCCAGGTAACGTTCGCCCTGCGCGTTGGTGGACAACGTGATCCGGCGCACAGGCTCGGCCCGCTTGGTCACATAGTTGACCAGGCCCCCGGGCGCCGACACGCCGCTTTGCAGCCCCGACAAACCCTTGAGCAGTTCCACCTGCTGCTTGTTCTCCAGGGCCACGTTCTGCTCACCGACCATGGTATGCCCGTTGAGGCGATAGCTGCTGGCGGCATTGAGCTCGAAGCCGCGCACGTTGAAGTTTTCGTAGTAGCCGACCGGTGCGTAGCTTTCCCCCACCGAAGCGTCGCCTTGCAGCACTTCGCTGAGCAGGCGCACCTGCCGATCCTCCAGCAAAGGCTGGCTGAAAACGCTGATCGATGCCGGGGTGTCAAGCAGGGGTGCAGCCTGAAAGCTGCCTACGGCAGCCTCACGTGCCTGGTAGCCGTCGTTGCCGTAGGTATCAGACACCTCAAGCGGGTCCAGTTGCACCCCGTGGTCTGCGAACACCGCAGGGCATTGCAAGGCCAGGCCCAGGCTTAGCAGGCGAAAGGGCAGGCGAGGGTGACGCGGGGGCATGCGTGGGGCTCCTGAAGGCGCGGCACAGGCCGTGAAAAAGGCCGCATAGTATCAGTCGCTTCAGGTATTGGGCGCGGACAAAAGCCTGGGAGCCCCGACTTGGGGGCTGCGCACCACGCAGCCCCCGTAGGCACGGCTATTGGCGCACCAAGGCTTCGGGTTTGGCTTTACGCGCTGCCACCCACCACACTACCAATGCCAGCGCGCCAATCACCAGGCCTGCCACCACAATCCCTGGCCAGCCCTGGCGCTGGAACAGTTGCGTGCCCAACAGTGACCCCAAGGCGCCACCGATGAAATAGCACGTGATATAGCCCGCATTGAGTCGGGTACGCGCTTCGGGGCGCAGCGCGATGACCGCGTTCTGGTTGCTCACATGCACCAGCTGCACGGCCAGGTCGAGCATCAGCACGCCCAGCAGCAGGGCCAGCAAGGACTGCTCGGCAAAGCCCAGCGGCACCCAGGACAGCAGCAAGACCACCAGCCCCACCGTGGTCCCCAGCGAGCCTTTGCCATGGTCAGCCAGCCGCCCGGCCCAGTTGGCCGAAAGCGCCCCGGCCGCACCTGCCAGGCCGAACAGGCCGATCACCGCATCGGAGTAATGATACGGCTCGTTGGCCAGCAGAAATGCCAGGGGCGTCCAGAACAGTGCGAACAGGCTGAACGCCAACAGGCCGAGCAGCGAGCGCAGCCGTAGCACCGGCTCTTCGATGAATAGGCGGAACACGGAGCCAATCAGGGCGGGATAGCGCAGGCCTGCATGGCTGTGATGCTCCGGCAGGCTACGATGCAGCGCCAGGGCCGTGATCGCCATCAGCACCGCAGCCAGCACGTAGATGCTGCGCCAGCCGCCCAGTTCGGCCATGAAGCCTGCGGCCGTGCGCGCCAGCAAAATGCCCAGCAGCAGGCCGCTCATCAGGGTGCCGATGGCACGGCCCCGTTGATTGGGCTCGCTCAACGAGGCGGCCATGGGCACCAAAATCTGCGCCACGACGGAGAACAGCCCAGTCAATGTGGTGCCGAGTATCAACCAGGGCAGGCTGGGGGCACAGGCACTGATGACCAGGCCAAGCGTGGCGATCACGGTCATCACGGTGATCAGCCGGCGTTGTTCGAACAGGTCGCCCAGCGGTGCCAGCAGCAACAGGCCGGCCCCGTAGCTCAGTTGCGCGGCAATCACGATGCTGCCGGCGCTGGCGGTGCTCAAGCCGAACTGCTGGGCGATGCTGTGCAGCAGCGGTTGAGCGTAGTAATTGCTGGCCACGGCCAGGCCAGTGGCCGTGGCCATCAGCAGAATCAGGGCACGGCTGAGGGTTGGGGTGTGCATGGTGGTTCTCGTGACGGGCAGTGAAGTGGGGAAGATTATCGACGCCCTCGACGCATGACACCAATGTATAGTTCTCACGCCATCCATCTTGAAAGCAGATTGATCCATGAATCTCAAGCAGCTCGAATATGCATTGGCGGTGGCCGAGACAGGCAGCTTCACCCGTGCCGCCGAGCGCTGCCATGTGGTGCAGTCGGCGCTCAGTCATCAGGTGGCCAGGCTGGAGAGCCAGCTGGGCGTGAGCCTGTTCGAGCGCACCTCGCGCCGGGTGTGGTTGACCCCGGCAGGGGAGGCGTTCGTGCTAAGCGCCCGGCCAGCGGTGGAGGCCGCGCGACGCATTGCCGACGATGTGGCCGCCGCCTGTGGCCAGGTCCGCGGTCGGCTGACCATCGGTGAAATCAGTTCGCTGACGGCGCTGGACCTGGTCGACCTGCTTGCCGAGTTTCACGTGCACTATCCGGATGTGGATGTACGGTGGCTCACGGCCAAGAGCGAACGGTTGGTCGCCGATGTGCTCGAGCGTCGCCTGGATGTGGGTTTCATCGGGTTGTGGGAAGGCGAGGGCGTGCAGGGGGTACAGCATCGTCTACTGGCTCGGGAGGCGCTGGTCGCCGTGCTTCCACCCACCCACCGCCTGGCCGGACACGGGCAATTGACGCTTGCCGACCTGGTCCAGGAGGTGCTGGTGGATTTCCCGGAAGGCACCGGTGCGCGCCGGCAGACCGACGAAGCGTTCCAGGCGGCAGGGCTGCAACGTCGGGTGCAGTTCGAGATCGGTCATGTGCGGCTGGTGGAGAAGTTCGTGCAGCGCGGCATGGCGATCGGCCTGGTGCCGGAGCGAGTGGCCCAGGGCTTTGACGGCGTGGCCAGGGTACAACTGCTCGACGCGCCGGTACGGCACCTGTACGCGATCTGGTCCGCCCACCCGACACCCGCCGCCCGGGCTTTTCTAGCGCTCATGGAGCAGCGCCTGGGGGCGCTTGAGCACAGGCGCTAGATCACCCCGACGAGGGTCCAGCCTGTGGCATTGAGACTGACATCCTCGTCAATGCGCTTGCCCATCAGTTGTTGCCCCAAAGGTGAGCGCGGCGTGATCACCATGACCACCTCATCGCCCAGGACGATCTTCAACCCAGCCGCCTCGGGCCCGATGATCAGCCTGCGGCATTGGCCCTGTTCATCTTCCAAGGTGACCACCTGGCTTACCTGCACCCCTTGCTGAGGGTCGTAGTCGCGCAGCTTCAGCTGTCGGTAGGTCTGGAGTGCCTGGCGGATCTCGGCGCTGCGCCGGGCCTGGCCCGTGGCCAGGTAGGAGGCTTCCAGGCCCAACGTGTCGTACTTGTTCTCGGCGATGTTTTCTTCGGCAGTGGCAGCTTCATAAGCGCTCTGCGCTGCTCGGGTTACCACATCCAGGTCGTGTTCGAGCGCCGCGATGATCTGCGCTATCAGGTGGGCCTTGTTCATGATCAGTAACAGAACTCCAGCACGTTGGCCTGGCTTTTGTCTGTGGGGGCCGTGCGGTTCTGCTGTAACCAGAACTGGCATTTGGGGGTGTTGAGGTTGCGGGGGTTGCCTTCGGCGGCTTGCTCCAGTTGCTGCTTGTGCAGCGTGTCCTTGTAGCGCTCGAACATTTCGGCCTGGGCGTTCGGTGGCTGCGTCGAGGTCGGCGGCGTAGCGCCGCGGGGGGCGTCCTGCGCGGTGGCTGGCTCCGGTGCCTCGACCGGGGTGGGCATCAGCTGGTCCACAAGCCACAGGCTGGCAGCAATCGCCACAGCGCCCAGCCATAGGCCCAGCGCGATGCTCAGTATCAGTGGCAAGGGTTTGAGCGTGATCGTCAGTTCGCGGCGACGGGGCATGGTTGCTTCCTGGCAAGGTGGGCGTTGGCGCATTGTTGCATGCGCGTTGGCATTTTTACGCGCACGGCTGTCTTTGGTGACAATTTATGCGCAGAATCCGCAGCTTTGGCACGGGTTAGGGAGCCGAGCATGACAGCCACGTGGGACATCTTTTGCAGCGTCGTGGACAACTACGGCGATATCGGTGTGACCTGGCGCCTGGCTCGGCAACTGGTGGCCGAGCACGAGGTCGCCGTGCGCCTGTGGGTTGATGACCTCAATGCCTTCGTGCCTTTGTGCCCGGGCGCAGACGCCACTGCGGCGCAGCAATGGCTACGAGGTGTGCAGGTGCGTCAGTGGTCGTCTACCTGGGTGCCGGTGGAGCCGGGTGATGTGGTGATCGGTGCGTTCGCCTGCCAGTTGCCGGATGCATTTGTCCAGGCCATGCGAGCGCGCCACACCCCGCCTGTGTGGCTGAACCTTGAATACCTGAGTGCCGAGCCATGGGTGGAGGGCTGTCACGGGCTGCCGTCACCGCAGCCAAACGGGCTGCGCAAGGTATTTTTCTTCCCGGGCTTCACCGAAAAAACCGGTGGGCTGCTTCGCGAGCATGACCTGTTGCCAAGGCGTGATGCCTTCGAGCGGTCCAGCCGAGCGCGCACAACGTTTCTCGCGGCTTTGAAAGTAACGCCCGCGCAGGGTGCCCTGTTGATCATGCTATTTGCCTATGAGAACCCGCAGCTTGCCAGCTGGCTGCAAGCGCTGGCCACCGACCCGCAGCCGTCTCATGTGCTGGTACCGCAAGGGCGAAGCATCGCCGGGCTTGGGCAGTGGCTGGGGGTAACGCACCTTGAGGCGGGCGATGTGCATGTGCGCGGATCATTGACGGTGCAGGTGTTGCCTTTCGTCAGTCAGGACGATTTCGACCGGCTGTTGTGGAGCTGTGATTTCAACGCCGTACGAGGCGAGGATTCCTTCGTTCGCGCCCAGTGGGCGGCCAAGCCCATGCTTTGGCACATCTACGTGCAGGAAGAAAACGCGCATTGGGAAAAACTCGAAGCGTTCCTGGCGCTTTATCGACGCGGCTTGTCGGACGAGGCGCAAGCGGCCCTACTCGGGTTATGGCGTGCCTGGAACAGGGATCAGGACATGGGGCAGGCCTGGCGCGCAGCCCGCCCGCATTGGGCGCAGTTGCACCAGCATGCCCGTTGCTGGGCTGCCCAGCAGGCCGCTGGGCCGGACCTTGCCAAGGCGCTAGTACACTTTTGTGGAAATTCGCTATGATATGCGGCCTCGATTTTTATAAATCCATCCAGATTCGGATACTGCGTAATGAAAACTGGTAAAGAACTGAAACCCGGTACCGTCCTGCGGATCGACAACGACCCGTGGCTGGTTCAGAAAGCGGAATTCACCAAGTCGGGCCGTAACAGCGCGATCATGAAGACCAAGCTCAAGAACCTGCTGACCGGCTACAAGACCGAAACCGTATACGGTGCGGACGACAAGCTGGACGACGTGATCCTGGACCGCAAGGAAGCCACCCTGTCGTTCATCAACGGTGATGAATACACCTTCATGGACACCAGCGACTACACCATGTACGAGCTGAATGCCGAAGACATCGAAGCCGTTCTGCCGTACATCGAAGAAGGCATGGAAGATGTCTGTGAAGCCGTCTTCTTCGAAGGCCGCCTGGTCTCGGTAGAACTGCCGACCACCATCAGCCGTCAAGTCGTCTACACCGAGAACGCTGCGCGCGGCGATACCTCGGGCAAGGTCATGAAGCCTGCCAAGCTGAAGAACGGTACCGAGATCTCGGTGGCCGACTTCATCCAGATCGACGAGTGGATCGACATCGACACCCGCGACAACAGCTTCAAGGGTCGTTCCAAGAAGTAATGCTTCCTGGATAGCCTGAAGCACCGCTACTGCCTGGTGCTTCTGTGGGGCCGCAAAGCGGCCCCAACTATTGAGCACACGCAAGCGTGGATTTCTACGCCACCGCACCTCGGTAGCGCCGCTCCAGCCCAAGTTAGCCCCCCCTCACAACGTCTTCTGCAAGCTCTCGCGCAGTGCCAGCAAATCGGCTTGCAGCTTTTGCAGCCCCTCGTGAGTGCGCCCACTGGCCTTGAGAATCAGCTGAGGCACCTCTTCGGCTTGCTTGTGCAACTTGCGCCCTTTATCCGTCAGCTGCACCAGCACAACCCGCTCATCTTCACGGCTGCGGGTGCGCTTGAGCAGGCCTTCGCTTTCCAGGCGCTTGAGCAACGGCGTCAGTGAACCTGGGTCAGTGAGCAAGTGCTGGCTGATTTCGCCCACGGTCAAACCATCGTGCTCCCACAACACCAGCATCGCCAGGTATTGCGGGTAGGTCAGGTTGAGGGCCTGAAGCAAGGGCTTGTACACCTTCGTCATCAGTAACGAGGTGGAATGCAGCGCGAAGCAGACCTGGTTCTCCAGTAGCAGTTCGGCGCCAGAGGCTTTGTTATCGGCGTTCATGCAGGTCCTTGAATTCGTTGAATAAGAAACTAGCACGCTGATGGTGGGGTACGCTTACTACCAGCGTAATTCACTGCGCAGTGCCAAATCCCACGGCGGGACCGGGCTAAAGCGGCTCTTGAGAAATTCGAGCAGCAATCGGCTGCGAGAGTTCGTTTCATGTTCAAGGCGAAGTGCATAAATGCCGCTCGTCTCCGCTTGGGGCAGGCCGGCGTCGCAAAAAAGCGCGATCAATTCCCCACGCAACAGATATTCGCTGATCAGCCAGGTAGGCAAATGGGCGATTCCCAGCCCGGCCAAGGCGCCGAACAGAAGGGTTTCGGCATTGTTGGCAACCATGCGCATGCGCGAGGGCCGGTACAGACGTGTCTGGCCGTCTACCTCGAATCGCCAGGCGAACGGGGGTGCCAGGCCGTCCCAGTCCAGGCCGTCATGGCCAGGCAATTCGCTGGGGCACTTGGGCACGCCCCGTGCCGCCAGGTAGGCGGGGCTGGCGCAGGCGATGCGCACCATGTCGGCAAGGGGTGTCGCCACCAGGCGTGTGTCGGCCAGCGGACCTGCCCGTAATACCAGGTCGACTTCGCCTAAATGGCTGCCGTGCATGTCGACGAAACTGTCGATCAAGCGCAACTGCACATCGAGGCCAGGGTAGGCCACCAGAAAATCGGCGATCGCCGGGGCCAGGTGACGGCGCCCGAAGGCCGCCGGTGCATCGAGGCGTATCAAGCCTTCCGGGGCATTGCTCAACGACACCGCTTCGGCCCGGGCCAGGCGCAACTCATCTATGACGTGCCTGGCGCGTTCGGCAAACGCATTGCCCGCAGGCGTCGGCCGCACAGCGTGGGTGCTGCGGCTGAACAGGCGGCTGCCGAGGGCGCGCTCCAGGTTATCGATGCGCCGGGCAACCGCTGACGGCGTCAGTGGATGACGCCGGGCCGTGCCGGAAAAGCTCCCGGTTTCCAGTACATCGAGAAACAAGCTCAATTGATCGGTCAATGTATCAGGGTTCATGGCCAAGTCCGCTTTTGCAGGAAACGCACAGCCATTGTGCGTGGCTGTGCGTTTCGCTGCCAGCACACAGCCGCTAGCATGACGGTCCCTGTGCACGATAAAAGTTGAAATCTGATGATCGAGTGGGTGCTGTACGGCGTATTGGGCGTCGCCCTGGGAACCGTGGGTGGGCTTTTCGGCATCGGTGGCGGCCTGATTGCCATTCCGGCCCTTGGCGTGTTGTTCGGCCTTGACCAGCAGTTGGCGCAGGGCACGGCGTTGGTCATGGTGGTGCCCAATGTGCTATTGGCGTTATGGCGCTATCACCAGCGCAACCGCATCGAGCTACGGCATGCCCTACCGCTGTCCTTGTGCAGCTTCGTGTTCGCCTGGCTGGGGTCGATCTGGGCCGTGGGGTTGGACGCGCATGCCATGCGCCTGGGTTTTGTGGGCTTTCTGGTGGCGCTGGCGATCTGGAACGTGGCCAGGATGTTCATGAAAGTCAGCCCTGCCAGTACAGAGCTGCGTCATCCCTGGCCTTGGCTTGGCGTACTCGGCAGCTTCGCCGGGACCATGGGCGGGTTGTTCGGCGTCGGTGGCGCGGTCGTCGCCACGCCGATATTGACCAGTGTGTTCGGCGCAACCCAGGTGGTCGCGCAAGGGTTGTCACTGGCGCTGGCAGCGCCAAGCACGTTGGTCACCCTGGTGACCTACGGCGTGCACCACAGTGTGGACTGGAGCGTCGGTATCCCGCTTGCGGCGGGCGGGCTATTGAGCATCAGTTGGGGCGTCAAGTTGGCCCACGCCCTGCCGGAAAAGGCGCTGCGGGCGATGTTCTGTGTTTTCCTGGTGGTCTGCGCGGTCATGCTTGGTTTCGAACTGTAGCCGCAGGCGTGTCACTTGAACCCTTCGATGATGTACTGCGCCATGCAATCGGTGATGGGGGAGGGTGACTGACCGCCACGTACCAGCATGACGTTGGCCAGCGGCAATTCAGGCAAGCCTTCGGCTTCGCCGAGTACCCGCAGATTGCCGCTGATCAGGCTCTGCAACTGGGCGGTCACCGCCAGCCCTGCGGTGACCACAGCAAAAATGGCCGACAGGCTGGGGCTTGTGTAGGCCACCCGGTAGTCGATGCCCTGGGTTTCCAGTGCGTTACAGGTCCAGGCGCGGCAGAAGCACTCGGTGTTGAACAATGCCAATGGCATGGGGCGCTGCTCGTGTGGGCAGAAGCCCTCGGCCGCAGCCCATACCAGCCGCTCCTGGCGCAGCAGTTGGCCGATTTCGTTGCCGGGCTCACGGGTGACGATGGTCAGGTCCAGGTCCTTGCGTAGCATCAGCTGGCGTGAGGTGTCGCAGTGCACTTCCACCTGGACCAAGGGGTAGGCCTTGGCAAAACTGGACAAAATGCTCGGCAGAAAACGCATGGCGTAGTCGTCCGGCGTACCGATACGCACCAGGCCCACCATGTGCGGCATGCGCAGGGTGTTGAAGACCTCACCGTGCAACTTGAGAATGCGCCGGGCATACCCCAGCAATACCTGTCCTTCGGCGGTCAAACGCACTTGCCGCCCCTCGCGTTCGAACAAGGGCCGTTGAAGGATATCTTCTTCCAGGCGCTTCATCTGCATGCTGACGGCCGATTGGGTGCGGTTGACCACCTCACCGGCACGGGTAAAGCCGCCTTGCTCGGCGATGGCAACAAAGGTACGCAGCACGTCGGCGTCGAGACTCTGGTACTGGGACATTGCATCAATCTCCGAGATGCATGGCATCAGAAACATTCGTTGGATTGATCTTAATCGGCGCGTGAGACTGAAGCCATCGATAACGGAGGGCTTCACGATGAAAGGTACGATCAGTTGCGCAGAGGCTTCAGTTGTGTCGTCAAGGACGTTGTGGCAAGCGACCTGGGGGCGCGTGATCCGGTGGTTGGAGCTGCACCGCCAGCGCCAGCAGCTTGCCAGCCTGAGCGACGCCATGCTCCACGACCTGGGCTTGAGCAGGGCCGATACGCATCAGGAAAGCGAGCGGCACTTCTGGGACGACCCGCTGTGCAAGTGAGCGCAGCGAGGTCCCTGCCTTGCCTTTTTCGGAGCGCCGCTTAGCGGCGCACCTGCTTCAGTGTCTCGGCGATCAGGAACGCCAGTTCCAGCGACTGGTCGGCGTTCATCCGAGGGTCGCAGTGGGTATGGTAGCGATCCGACAAGGCGTCCTCGGTGATCGGGCGGGCCCCACCGATGCACTCGGTGACGTTCTGCCCGGTCATCTCGATATGAATACCACCTGCGTGGCTGCCTTCGGCCTGGTGAACTTGGAAGAACTGCTTCACCTCGTCCAGGATCTGGGCGAAGTCGCGGGTCTTGTAGCCGCTGCTGGCCTTGATGGTATTGCCATGCATCGGGTCCGAACTCCACAGCACCTTGCGGCCCTCGCGCTCGACCGTGCGGATCAGCCCCGGCAAATGGTCCCCGACCTTGCCCGCGCCCATGCGCACGATCAGGTTCAGGCGCCCTGGATCGTTGCTGGGGTTAAGGATGTCGATCAGGCGGATGAGCGCCTCCGGTTCCATGCTCGGGCCCACCTTGACCCCGATCGGGTTGTGCACCCCACGCAAGAACTCCACGTGTGCGCCGTCGAGCTGACGTGTGCGATCGCCGATCCAGAGCATGTGCGCGGAGCAGTCGTAGTAGTCGCCAGTCAGGCTGTCCTGGCGCACGAAAGCCTGTTCGTAGTTGAGCAGCAGGGCTTCGTGGGCCGTGAAGAAGCTGGTCTCGCGCAGCTGGGGTGCGCTGTCCAGGCCACAGGCGCGCATGAACGCCAGGGTCTCGTCGATGCGGTTGGCCAACTGGTGATATTTGTCGGCCAGCGCCGAATTGGCGATGAAGTCCAGGTTCCACTTGTGCACCTGGTGCAGGTCGGCGAAGCCGCCTTGCGCGAAAGCGCGCAGCAGGTTCAGGCTGGCCGTGGACTGGTGATAGGCCTGCAGCAGGCGCTCGGGGTCGGGGATGCGGCTTTTGGCATCGAAGCCGATACCGTTGACGATGTCGCCACGGTAGGCGGGCAAGGTAACGCCGCCCAGGGTCTCGTCACCGGCCGAGCGAGGCTTGGCGAACTGCCCGGCCATGCGCCCTACCTTGACCACAGGACAGCCGGCGGCAAAGGTCATGACAATGGCCATTTGCAGCAGCACCTTGAAGGTGTCGCGAATCTTGGCCGCGGAAAATTCCGCGAAGCTCTCGGCACAGTCGCCACCTTGCAAGAGAAACGCCCGGCCTTCGGTCACCTCGGCGAACTGACGCCGCAACTCGCGGGCTTCGCCAGCGAACACCAACGGCGGGTAACTGGCCAGGGTTTGCTCGACCTTGTGCAGGTGCGCAGCGTCAGGGTAGATGGGTTGTTGCTGGATCGGCAGGGCACGCCAGCTGTCAGGGCTCCACGTTTGGGTCATTTCAGGCTCGGTCATGTAGGTTGCAGGCTGGCAGCCATGGTAACAGCTGGCACCGTGCTTGTTGCAGCACGGGTGTTGACGGACAATGCAGCTTTTGCGGGGGTGATTTGCACATGGTGGCGCAACGGCAGGAGCGGTTGCTGGCACGCGTGGAGGATGCCTTTGGCGTCATCAGCGTGTACGAGGTGGATGATTACCGTTTCCTCGAATTCGGCGACGCCATCGAGCAGAGCTGCGTGTTCACGGCGGACCCCAGCTGGCTGGAGTACGATTACACCCGCGCCATGCTGGTAGGGGCGCTTTGCCATGAACAGCCGGAAAGTGCGCTGTTCCTGGGGCTGGGCGCCGGAACCCTGACCCAGGCTTGCATGAAGTTTCTGCCCCTCGAAGACATCGAGGCCATCGAGCTGCGCCCAGATGTGCCACGCCTGGCCATGGAGCACCTTGGCCTGGATGATGACCCGCGGTTATATGTGCGCATCGGCGATGCGGTCGAATTGCTGCCGACTGCGGAAACGACCGACTTGTTGTTCGTCGACCTTTATACCGACCATGGGCCTGGCGTCGGGCATTTGGCTTGGAATTTTCTGGAGGGCTGCCAGCAACGCCTCAACCCCGGTGGTTGGCTGGTGATCAACCAGTGGGCCACTGACGAGGGCAAGCCGCTTGGGGCGGCATTGCTGCGCGGGTTGTACCACCGCCATTACTGGGAATTACCGGTCAAGGAGGGCAACGTGATCGTGCTGGTGCCAGCCGACCTGGAGCAGACCCTGGACATGGCGGGGCTGCGGGCGCGGGCCGAGGCCCTGGCGCCACGCCTGGGGTATAGCCTGGACGGGTTGATCAAGGACATTCGGCCGGCCAGTTGAGCCGCAGGGATTGGATGAAATTGCAAGGGGCCGTTGCGCGGCCCCGCGCGCCATACAGAGGGCTTCGTGGTTTGACCGCAGCGTTCCAGTCACTTGGCGATAACCAAAACAACGCCCCTGCAGGTGTAAAAGATGTATCGTTTCAGCCGCTGCCCACCGACAGCGCCCTCAAACCCCGCGGCCTGAAAAAATTCCTCCCGCCCCGTTCGATTTCAGGTATAGTACGCGCCGGTCTTTTAGCGGGCCTCAAAAATCAGGCGGTGCAAATCCTCCGAGTTCAGCTTCGGCTGCACGTCCGCTAGGCGGACCTTCCCAAGTATCTTTTTCAATCGTTTTCGCAAATCCCCGCCGCCAAAGCTGCCTGGGTGACCTGTCGGTCTTTCATGGCTTGTGCAGCTTTGGAGCATGGGTCTTTGCGGATG
The DNA here is from genome assembly GCF_002420785.1 of Pseudomonas sp. UBA5666. NCBI lineage: Bacteria > Pseudomonadati > Pseudomonadota > Gammaproteobacteria > Pseudomonadales > Pseudomonadaceae > Pseudomonas > Pseudomonas sp. UBA5666. Next base: position 194,358 of record NZ_DIIQ01000041.1, read on the forward strand.
CACTCTAGAGGCAGACCCATGACCCAGGAAATCGCCGGCTTCGCCGCTCTCGATCTCAATCCGAACATTGTTGCCGCTGTCGTGGCCACCGGCTATGAAGAGCCGTCGGCCATTCAGCAGCAATCGATCCCGATCATCCTCGCCGGTCACGACATGATCGGCCAGGCGCAGACAGGCACCGGCAAGACCGCTGCCTTCGCTCTGCCGATCCTCAACAAGATCGATGTGAGCAAGCGCGAGCCGCAAGCCCTGATCCTGGCACCAACCCGTGAGTTGGCGCTGCAAGTTGCAACCGCTTTCGAAACCTACGCCAAGCAGATGCCGGGCGTGAACGTCGTGGCCGTCTACGGTGGTGCCCCGATGGGCCCGCAGCTGCGCGCCATTCGCAACGGCGCGCAAATCGTCGTCGCCACCCCAGGCCGTCTGTGCGACCACTTGCGTCGTGACGAGAAGGTCCTGTCGACCGTGCAGTACCTGGTACTGGACGAAGCCGACGAGATGCTCAAGCTGGGCTTCATGGACGACCTCGAAGTGATCTTCGATGCCATCCCGGCCACGCGTCAGACCGTACTGTTCTCCGCGACCCTGCCGTCGTCGATCCGCTCGATCGCCGAACGTCACCTGCGTGAGCCCAAGCACGTCAAGATCCAGAGCAAGACCCAGACCGTCACCGCGATCGATCAGGCTCACCTGATGGTGCATGCCGACCAGAAGATCCCGGCCGTGCTGCGTCTGCTGGAAGTCGAAGAGTTCGACGCGCTGATCGCCTTCGTGCGCACCAAGCAGGCTACCCTGGACCTGGCTGCCGCGTTGGAAGCCAAGGGGTACAAGGCTGCTGCGCTGAACGGCGACATCGCCCAGAACCAGCGTGAGCGCGTGATCGACTCGCTCAAGGATGGCCGCCTGGACATCGTCGTCGCCACTGACGTCGCTGCCCGTGGCCTGGACGTGCCGCGCATCACCCACGTGTTCAACGTCGACATGCCGTACGATCCTGAGTCCTATGTGCACCGTATTGGCCGTACCGGCCGTGCGGGTCGCGAAGGTCGCGCACTGCTGCTGGTGACGCCGCGTGAGCGCCGCATGCTGCAGGTGATCGAGCGCGTGACGGGTCAGAAAGTCGCCGAAGCGCGCCTGCCCAACGGCCAGGCGGTGCTCGATGCCCGTATCAAGAAGCTGACCAATAGCCTGGCGCCGCTGGTTGCCGAAGCCGAAGCCACCCACGGCGAGCTGTTCGACCGCCTGACCGCCGACCTGGGCTGCAGCGCTCGCGCGCTGGCTTCTGCCCTGCTGCGCAAGGCCACCAATGGCCAAGCCCTGGACCTGGCAGCGGTAGAACGCGAACAGCCCCTGGTGCCAAGCTTCGCCCCGCGTGGCGAGCGCACCGAACGTGGCGAGCGCCCGGACCGTGGCGACCGCGAGCGTCGTGCGCCACTGCCGTTGGCAGAAGGCCGCGTACGCTGCCGTACTGCCCTGGGCGCACGTGACGGTATCGCTGCCAAGAACCTGCTGGGCGCGATCCTCAACGAAGGTGGCCTGGCGCGTGATGCCATTGGTCGCATCCAGGTGCGTGATAGCTTCAGCCTGGTCGAGCTGCCGGAAGACGGCCTCGAGAAGCTGCTGACCAAGCTCAAGGACACTCGCGTCGCTGGCAAGCAGCTCAAGCTGCGTCGCTACCGCGAAGATTGATCCTCAAGCAATAAAACATCCCCGGCCTAGGTCGGGGATTTTTTTTGCAAGCCATCAGGCGCGACCTAACCGAATCGGTAGATATCCATCCCCAGCGCGCCCAAGGTGAAGCCCTGGTGCACCACGTCAAAAGCCCCACCCGCGCCTAGGGCAAAGAACAGCGGCAGCAGATGCTCATCGCTGGGGTGATTGCGCACGGCAAACGGCGCCTGCGCCCTGTAGTCGAGCAAGGCCTGGCAGTCGTTGGCCTGCAACGTCTCTACCATCCAGTTTCTAAAGGCCAGCGCCCACGGCGCCATCCTGTCCGGCCCAGCCTGCCAGTCCAGTTCACCAAGATTGTGCGTGATACTGCCAGAGCCAATCAGCAGGACACCTTCTTCGCGCAGCCCGGCCAGGGCCTGGCCAATGCGTAGCTGCCCCGTGGGGCCCAAATGGCTGGGCAAGGACACCTGCACCAGCGGGACCTGTGCCTGCGGATACATCAGCGATAAGGGCACCCAGGCGCCATGATCGAAGGGGCGCTCGGTGTCTGGGTCAGCTGGCAGCCCGGCCGCCTGCAAACGATCACAGATACGTTGCGCCAGGTGCGGATCGCCCGGTGCTGGGTACTGCACCGCATACAGCGCCGCAGGAAAGCCAGCAAAGTCATGCCAGGTCGCCGGCCTCGCGCCGCTCGTCACTGCCAGGTCGCGGCTTTCCCAATGGGCCGATACCACGACAATCGCACGTGGCGTAGGCAGCTGTTGAGCCAACTGCGCCAGTGCAGGCCCGCTGGCGCCGGGCTGCAATGCCAACATGGGTGAGCCGTGGGAGATGAACAAGCTAGGCAGCATGGCAGGGTCCTGAGGGTTAAGATGCTCGCATCTTCGGCCAAGGCTTGATCGAATCCAAATCAAGTTATGGCTGGGAACCATCGAATAATCGGGAGGAAACATGGAACCGGCATTCTGGCAGCAGCGGTGGGCCGACAACCAGATTGGCTTTCATCAAGCCCAGGTGAACCCCTACCTGCAGGCCTATTGGCCTGGCTTGCATCTGGCAGCCAACAGCAAGGTCCTGGTGCCCTTGTGCGGCAAGAGCCTGGACGTACTGTGGCTGGCCGGGCAGGGGCACCGAGTGATGGGTGTCGAGTTGTCTCGTCGGGCGGTGGAAGACTTCTTCCGTGAGCAGGGGCTCCAGGCACAGGTCTCGCACACAGGCGCATTCGAGATCTGGCGTCATGGGCCTATTGAGCTTTGGTGCGGCGATTTCTTCGCGCTGACGAGCGGCGACGTGGGTGACTGTACCGCGCTCTACGACCGAGCGGCCTTGATTGCCTTGCCCTCGGCGATGCGGGAGCGGTATGTCCGAGCGCTGTCGGGCTTGTTGCCTGCTGGCACCAAGGGGCTGGTGGTGACCTTGGACTATGACCAGGCGCTGGTGCCCGGGCCGCCGTTTTCGGTGAGCGACGACGCGTTGCGGCAGGGGTTCACCGGCTGGCAAGTGGATGAGCTCGAAGCGGTGCAGATGATCGAGCAGAGCCCGAAGTTCGTGCAGGCGGGGGCTTCGAGCTTGTGGGAGAGGGTCTATCGGGTCAGCCATTGAGGTCTGCACCCCGCCTTGTGATTAACAGGCGCTCATAAAAAAGGCGACCGAAGTCGCCTTTTTGCAGGGTGGGATGGATCAACCGCGGCGGCGCAGGGCGTCGATGCGGTCTTCCAGTGGCGGGTGGCTCATCAGCAGGCCGGCCAGGCCCTGCTTGAGGCCCCCATTGATGCCGAAGGCCTTGAGCGTGTCGGGCATGTGAACCGGCAAACCCTGTTCCACGCGCAGGCGCTGCAAGGCGCCGATCATGGCCGAGGTGCCGGCCAGGCGAGCGCCGGCTTCGTCTGCGCGATACTCGCGGCGGCGCGAGAACCACATGACGATGATGCTGGCCAGGATGCCCAGTATCAGTTCTGCCACGATGGTCGCGACGTAATAGGCGATACCTTGGCCTTCCTCGTTCTTGAAGATGACCTTGTCGACGAAGTTGCCGATGATCCGGGCGAAGAACATCACGAAGGTGTTCACCACGCCCTGGACCAGCGCCAGGGTGACCATGTCGCCGTTGGCAACGTGGCCGATCTCGTGCGCCAGCACGGCGCGCACTTCATCGGGCGAAAAACGCTCTAGCAGGCCTTGAGAGACCGCCACCAGTGCATCGTTACGGTTCCAGCCGGTGGCAAAGGCGTTGGCTTCATAGGCCGGGAAAATACCCACTTCCGGCATCTTGATGCCAGCCTCGCGGGACAGCTCCTCGACCGTTTGCAGCAGCCACTGCTCGTGCCGGGTACGCGGCTGGCTGATGATCTGGGTACCGGTGCTCATCTTCGCCATCCACTTGGAGATGAACAGCGAAACCAGCGAGCCGGCAAAACCGAACACCGCACAGAACACGAGCAGGCTGCCAAGGTCCAGGTCGACCCCGTTGGCAGCCATGAACCCGTTGAAACCGAACAGGCTCAGGGTAATGCTTGCAACCAGCACCACCGCAAGGTTGGTGGCCACAAACAACAGAATGCGCATCATGGTTGTTACGTTCTCCTGACGGATGAATTGTCGCTTACTGCGGGGTATATAAGGGGCCTGCCGCCGGGATTCAATCGACGGACTATTTCAAACTGTGTAAGCCGCAGTATGGCAGAGGAGGGGAAGCCGGCTGTGGGATAGAGCATTGCAGGATGTAAGAAACATGCTACGGCGCGCGCAGGGCCGTCTTTTTCCTGAGGCGGCCCTGCCAGCGCTCACAGCTGCAACCAGAGTGTCGGCCCTCTGTGAGCGCCAGCGGCGCGTGTGCTTACTGCGAATAGGTCCTGAGGAAATTGCCGATCCGCCCGATGGCCGCTTCCAGGTCATCTACGCGGGGCAGCGTCACTACGCGGAAATGGTCCGGCCAAGGCCAGTTGAACGCAGTGCCCTGGACGATGAGCAGTTTCTCGGACAGCAGCAGGTCCAAGGCGAATTTCTCGTCGTTGAGGATCGGGCAGACCTTCGGGTCGATCCTCGGGAACGCATACAGCGCGCCCATGGGCTTGACGCAGCTCACCCCGGGGATGTCGTTGAGCAGCTCGAAGGTGCGGTTGCGCTGCTCCAGCAAGCGCCCTGGTGGCAGCACCAGGTCGTTGATGCTCTGGTAGCCGCCCAGTGCGGTCTGAATGGCATGCTGGGCCGGCACGTTGGCGCACAGGCGCATGTTGGCCAGCATGTCGATGCCTTCGATGTAACTCAGGGCATGATGCTTGGGCCCGGAAATGATCAACCAGCCGGAGCGAAAGCCTGCCACGCGGTAGGATTTGGACAGGCCGTTGAAGGTCAGGCACAGCAGGTCCGGTGCCAGGGAGGCCGTGCTGATGTGCACCGCTTCGTCATAAAGAATCTTGTCGTAGATTTCGTCGGAGAACACCACCAGGTTGTGCTGGCGAGCGAGCTCCAGCATGCCCCGCAACAGCGCTGTGGAATACACCGCGCCCGTTGGGTTGTTGGGGTTGATGATGACCAGTGCCTTGGTGTTGGGGGTGATCTTGGCCTTGATGTCCTCCAGGTCCGGGAACCAGTCGGCCTGCTCGTCGCACAGGTAGTGCACCGGTTTGCCACCGGCCAGGCTTACGGCTGCCGTCCACAGGGGGTAGTCGGGGGCGGGGATGAGCACCTCGTCACCGTTGTTGAGCAGGGCCTGCATCGACATGACGATCAACTCGGACACGCCGTTGCCCAGGTAGATATCTTCGATGCCGACGCCTTCGATGCCCTTTTGCTGGCAGTACTGCATCACCGCCTTGCGTGCGCTGAACAGGCCTTTGGAATCGCTGTAGCCCTGCGCGGTAGGGAGGTTGCGGATCACGTCCTGCAGAATTTCATCGGGCGCCTCGAAACCGAACGGCGCCGGGTTGCCGATGTTCAGCTTGAGGATGCGGTGGCCTTCCTCTTCCAGACGCTTGGCGTGCTTGAGCACAGGGCCGCGAATGTCGTAGCAAACATTGGCGAGCTTGTTCGATTTGCTGAACTGCATGATGGAATCCCGATTGAGAAAACGCGCTATGCCCGGCCGAAAGGTTTGTAAGGGCACAAAGCGGGTGCGAGACTGAACGCCTTGCACACGAAGCCAACTAATATACGTGCCACCCGCGCCCCGGAAAAGACGGCGCAGGGTGAAATTGAGCCTGCCGAGGGAGCCCCATGCAAAAGATCGAGAAAACCCTGGAACAGTGGCGGTCGATGCTCGACCCCGAGCAATACCAGGTGTGCCGTCTGAAAGGCACCGAGCGGCCGTTCAGCGGCAAGTACAACAGCGAGCGCCGCGACGGCATCTATCACTGCATCTGCTGCGGTCTGGCATTGTTCGATGCCCAGACCAAGTTCGATTCGGGCTGTGGTTGGCCAAGCTTCTACGCCCCCATCGAGGATAGCGCGATGATCGAGATCCGCGACACCTCCCACGGCATGATCCGCACCGAGGTGACCTGTGCCCGCTGCGATGCTCACCTTGGCCACGTGTTCCCTGACGGGCCACCACCGACCGGGCTGCGCTACTGCATCAACTCGGTGTGCATCGACTTGCGCCCTCGTGACTGACCGGAGCTCGAACATGGCCGCATCGCTGCTGGATATTCCCTGTGTCACCCTTGCAGGCGAACACAAGAAGCTGGGCGACTTCCCAGGTAAGGCCGTGCTAGTGGTCAACACCGCCAGCCAGTGCGGCTTCACGCCGCAATACGCCGGGTTGGAACAGCTGTGGCAGAGGTACCGTGATCGCGGGCTGGTGGTGCTGGGCTTTCCCTGCAACCAGTTCGGCAAGCAGGAGCCTGGCGAGGCGCGTGACATCGCGCAGTTCTGCCAGCGCAATTTCGGCGTGAGCTTTGCGCTGTTTCGCAAGGTGGAGGTCAACGGCCCAGGCACCCACCCCTTGTTCGCCGAGCTCAAGCAGCGGGCGCCTGGCATTCTGGGTAGCCAGAAGATCAAGTGGAATTTCACCAAGTTCCTGCTCGACCCGGCCAGCGGCCAGGTGGTGCGTTATGCACCGACCACCAAGCCGCAGGCCTTGGAGGCGGACATCGAGCGTCTGCTCAGCCGCTGACCGGCACCCAGCGATCGACCACGGCCAGCAGGTCCTCGCGCCGGAACGGCTTGGCCAGGTAATCGTCCATACCGGCGGCTCGGCAGCGGTCGCGCTCCTCGGGCATTGCATTGGCGGTGAGCGCGACAATGGGCAGCCCTGGCCAATGGCCGCGCTCACGGATGCGCCGGGTGGCCTCGTAGCCATCCATCACCGGCATGTTGCAGTCCATCAGCACCAGGTCGAAGGCTTCCTCTTCTAGCCGTGCCAGGGCTTCGACTCCTTGCGTGGCCAATTCCACCTGGCACCCCAGCTTGGCCAGCATGCCTTTGGCCACCAGCTGATTGACGGGGTTGTCCTCCACCAGCAGGATGCGCGCCCGGCCTTTGGCTGTAGCGGGGGGTGGGGTTGCCAGTGGGTGCTCGGCATCGTGTCCTTGCAATACCCGATGCAGCGTCTGGTACAGCGCCCCACGGGTCAGCGGGCGTGCGAGCTGATGCAGGGGGGCCATGGCCAAGGCCTGTTCGCTGGGCAGGAAGTTGCCGTAGGCAGTGACGAGCAGGATGGGTACCTGCGAAACCCTGCGCACCTCGGGCAGCGCCTGCACATCGTCGAGTATCAGCAGGTCGGTTGCGCCTGCTACGGTGTCAATGCCGTCGTGCCGTGCATACGCCAGGCCCAAGGCCGGTAACAGACCAAGCATCAGCTCATGCAGGCCGCTGCCCGCTGCGGTCAGTGCAGCCACGCTGGCGTGCAAAGGCTCGGGTGTATCGGCCTTGGCGCAGGCGTTGAGGGGGAGTTCTGCAGTGAAACGGCTGCCAAAACCGGGCTGGGACCGAATATGCAGATGGCCATGCATGGCCTTGCACAGGTTACGGGTCAGGGCCAGTCCCAGGCCGGTACCGCCGTACTGACGCGTGATGCCTGCGCCAGCCTGGGTGAAGGGCTGGAAGATACGCGCTTGCGCTTCTTCCGGGATGCCGATGCCGGTATCCCGGACTTCCAGGCGCACGCCGCCGATCATCGGCTCAAGCCTGACGTCCACCCGTCCAAAGCGGGTGAATTTCAACGCGTTGGACAACAGGTTGCCGACGATCTGGCGCACCCGCGTAGGGTCGCCCAATACGCTTGCCGGAAAGTCATGGGCAATCAGGCAAGTCAGTTCGACCCCCTGGGCCACGTTCTGCGACAGCAGGCTAGCGGTGTCCTCGATTAGGGTCGCCATGTCGAAGGGGATTCGTTCTAGCTCGAGCTGGCCTGCATCGAATTTCGACAGATCGAGGATATCGTTGAGCAGTTCGACCAGGACTTTCCCGGAGTCGTGTGCAATGGTCAGCTGCTGGCGCTGCTCACCTGGCAGCGGGTTGTCCAGCGCCAGGGCGATCATGCCGAGCATCCCATTGAGGGGCGTACGGATCTCGTGGCTCATGTTGGCCAGGAACGCAGCCCGTGCATGGGCCATGTCCAGCGCCCGACGCCGGGCTTGCTCAAGCTCTTGGTTGGTCAGGCTGAGGTTGTCGTTGCTCGCCTTGAGTTCATCGGTACGGGCCGCAACGATGTTTTCCAGCTCGTTGAGGTACTGGGTGAGCCGATTCTCGGCCGTACGGCGCTGCTCGATCTCGGTGGACATGCTGACGAACTGCTGGTTGGCCACTTTCACCAGCACGCCGATTTCATCGTGCTCATGACCGGGCGGGCATTGCAGTCGTCCCTGCAGGGGCTTGCGCGCATCGCCGCCGCTCAGCGCACCGATCACCGTGACCAACGGCTTGGTCAGCATCATGTAGAACAGAGCCAGCAACAGGCCTGTCAGCACCAGGCTGCGGGCAAAGCCGTTGAGCAGGGTGAGGCCGGCGCGGTCGAGAAAGCGCCGGCCGAAGGGGTAGGTGTCCACGTCCAGGTACAGCGTGCCCAGGTACTCGTCGGGCATGTGGGTGAGAAACAGGGGGTCGCGCAGTTGACGGTGATCGCCGAACAGAAAGTCGCTGATCGGCCTGTAACGGTCTTCGAGTCGCGGCCGTTCCACGTCTGCCAGCACCGTCTCGTTGTTGTCGATCAACCGCGCGCGCACGATGGCAGGCGACTCCAGCAGCCCCCGGGTCAGTTCCAGTGCCAGCTCCGAGTCGATGTTGTAGGCGATGCGCGAGGCCGGGTTGTGGCTGATTTGCAGCAGCGCACGCACTTCGCGGTTGATCGAGGCGTCTTCGCTGGCATAATCGATGCCGATCTGGACAAGACTGAGCAATGTTCCCAGGATGAAGCCAACCAGGACTGTCAACCGGGCTTGCTTGTATGACAGGCGATTGGTGAACTTGATATCCATGAGTCCCGAGCCGGTTCCACATTCCTTGCGCTGCGCAAGCATAGCCGATCGATCGCGGCTGCTGGCGGGTCTGTCACATTTTCAGCCCTGATCAGGCTGAGCGCCTGGGCTGGCCGTTTGATTGCTCAATCGCCTTGTACGCCATGGCACGGTGCTACGTGCCGTCGTGACTTTACTAGGCGGTTCTAGGATAACGGGCCACCCGCCAACCCGAATTCGACTGTGTAGGAGTCGTCATGGACGCCCGCTTGATTACTTTTCTGGACCGCGCCGAAACGGTGCTGGCCCGTCTCGAGCCGCTGCTGCCGGCAGCGCGTCCCGAGATAGACTGGTCCGCGACCCTGGCTGCCCGTTGGCAGCGCGATGGCCGCAGTGGCTACCTGATGCCGCTTGAGGTCAGCCTGGATATCCGCCTGAGCGACCTGATCGGTGTCGACCAGCAACGTGACCAGCTTGGCCGCAACACCCATCAGTTCATCAGTGGCCTGCCTGCCAACCACGCGTTGCTGTGGGGCTCGCGGGGCACAGGCAAGTCCTCGCTGGTGCGTGCGCTGCTGGCCGAGCACGCCGCAGCGGGGCTGCGCTTGATCGAGATCGAGCGCGACCATTTGGCCGACCTGCCGCGGGTGGTGGAGCAACTGCAGAAATTGCCGCAGCGCTTCATCCTGTTCTGCGACGACCTGTCGTTCGAGGCGGGGGAGGGCGACTACCGGGTACTCAAGAGCGTGCTCGATGGCTCGCTTGAGCAGGCCCCGGATAACGTCCTGTTGTACGCCACATCCAACCGCCGCCACCTGGTACCAGAAAAACAGAGCGACAACGAAAACTGGCAGATGGTCGATGGCGAGTTGCACCCCAATGAGGCCGTGGAAGACAAGATCGCCTTGTCCGACCGCTTTGGGTTGTGGCTGTCCTTCTACCCGTTCAGCCAGGAGCACTTCCTCGATGTGGTCGAGCACTGGATCGCCCAGCTCGCGCGCCCGGCCGGGCTGCGCTGGCAGCGTGACGAAGCCCTGGACATACTCGCCGTGCGCTGGGCTACCGGCCGCGGCAATCGTAATGGCCGATGTGCCTATCAGTTCGCCCGCTATTGGGTCGGGCTGCAATTGCTGGAGCAAACCCGATGATCGATCTCAATGCCAGTGGTGCTGGCCTGGACGGCTACGCCTTGCTGGCGGCGCAAGTACAGGCGCTGTTCGCCGACGAGCGTGACTTCACCGCCAACGCCGCGCAATTCTCGGCTTTTGTCTATCACCAGATCGAAGACCTGAACTGGGCGGGGTTTTACATCAATCGCGATGAACAGCTGGTGCTCGGCCCGTTCCAGGGCCAGGTGGCCTGCGTGCGCATTCCCTTTGGCAAAGGGGTGTGCGGCACCGCAGCAGCCACGCGCCAAACCCAGCGGGTAGAAGACGTGCACGCCTTTGCCGGGCACATTGCCTGCGACAGCGCGTCCAACAGCGAGCTGGTGATTCCACTGATCAAGGCGGGCAGGCTGGTGGGCGTGCTGGATCTGGACAGCCCCACGATCGGGCGTTTCAGTGAAGCCGATCAGGCAGGGCTTGAGCAGCTGGTGGCGATTTTTCTGGAACTGACTGACTGCTGATCGCCCTTGAGCACGTATCGACGGCGCGCCTGCGCCGCCGGTACGAGCACCCGGTTTAGTCGTACATCGCCTTCTTCTTCCAGGTCTCTTCGTCGTCGGTTTTCAAGCCTTCGGTCAGCTCGTTATCTTCGTCCTCGGTCGGCGCCAGCTGATCCAGCACTTGGGCATTCACCCGCGCCAGCAGTTTTTCAAGATACGTCAGCTGCTCTTCGTAGACCTTGGGCTCCGGTTGCTTGCGCAGGTACTGCACGCCCCGTTCGAACGCCAGGCGAGCCTGGCCGGGCTGCTCGTTCTGCAAGGCCTGTTGGCCGAGGTTGTTGAAGAACTCGATGTGCAGCAATACCAGGATGTGGCGGATTTCCTTGAGCCAGTGCTTGGCTTCCAGAGCAGGTAGAAAGCCTTCTTGCGCGGCGCGGGTGATCTGGTTGTGCAAGGCTTCGAGCAGAAACCGCACGTCCTTGGCCTTGGCTTCGGTCAGGATCGGGTTGGGTGGGTTGTTGACCGGTATCTGCTCGCCTTTGGCGATCAGCGCTTCAACTTCGGCGATGCGCGCCTTGATGTCGGCATTGTGCTTGTCCAGGGCAAGCTGACGCTGGTTGACGTTCAGCTCCAGCCGGGTCAGCAGCAATTTCAGCCCAGGGGTCATGTACTGGCCGGGGAAGGTTTCACTGATTTCGCCACAGCGACGCAGGCGATCGGCCAGTTCTATCTTCAATCGAGCGCGCTCGAGCTTGCCGTTCTCGACCACGTTATTGAGGTAGCCAATCAGAATCAGCAGTGCGATACCCGCCACGACGAGCAGGGTGATCAGAAGTGGTGTCACCGTGAATGCCTCATGAAATGGATTGCATCATTGAGTGTAGGGGCGAGGTTGCGTAAACCCTGACAGCCTGTGTTCATTATCGGCCGCATGCCCAGTGGCTGAATGCTGGCACATTTACGCTGCGCTGACGTCAGAAATTCAGCTCGGGCTTCGTTTAGCGCCTGCGCAAGCTGGGGCGGCAGGGCGGGAAGTCATTGATTTAAATAAATTTCTACAAAAGGGTTGACGGCCTATCCATCCCTCCATAGAATGCGCGCCACTTGCAGCGTAAAGCACACAGCAGAACGCAGCAGGGAGTGAAAGCAGGCAGCAATGCCAGCAGCGTGTCCCCTTCGTCTAGTGGCCTAGGACACCGCCCTTTCACGGCGGTAACAGGGGTTCGAGTCCCCTAGGGGACGCCATATTGCGGGAATAGCTCAGTTGGTAGAGCACGACCTTGCCAAGGTCGGGGTCGCGAGTTCGAGTCTCGTTTCCCGCTCCAGTTTCTCCGGCAGTGCCTCGCGGCGCGGCAGGAAAAGAAAATCCAGTCTGGATCGTGAGGTTCATGTACTGGTGCACTGAAAAGTGTTGTGTGTCCCCTTCGTCTAGTGGCCTAGGACACCGCCCTTTCACGGCGGTAACAGGGGTTCGAGTCCCCTAGGGGACGCCATTGCGGGAATAGCTCAGTTGGTAGAGCACGACCTTGCCAAGGTCGGGGTCGCGAGTTCGAGTCTCGTTTCCCGCTCCAGTTTGAATACTGTGGCGTCTATGCGGTGCAGTGGTGGTGAAGGTCGTATCGGCGCTTCACGCCAAGGGTTGTAAAGCTTCACTTTGCGGGAATAGCTCAGTTGGTAGAGCACGACCTTGCCAAGGTCGGGGTCGCGAGTTCGAGTCTCGTTTCCCGCTCCACATAAAGATCTACAGCGTCCTTTGGGCTTGTGTAGATCACCAAAAAAGACGCTTCGGCGTCTTTTTTCGTTTGTGGCCCACGGCAATCGAGCGAGATAGATCCCGCGGTACGCTCACCTCACCCTGAAGGCGATTGATCGCTTCTGGATAACAATACCAGCGCTCGCGCCACCCGCCAGCTCAGGGTTGATCGATCAACGTTGGCGTGATCATCGGAAACTCAACCCACGTGCGTTTATCGTCAAAGCTGACCTTGACCCGTACGTAGAACTGATAGTCCACTTCCAACGCCTGCAGCGCGCTCTTGGTAACCGACCCCACCGCGAGTTCCGTCACTGCACCAGGCACTGCCATGTCGGTGACCACCGGCAGCGTGATTTTCTGGTCGATCGCTCCGCGCTTGACCCCTTCGATGTATACCGTGATGAATTGCCCCGCGTCCATGAACTGCCACCCAGGTAGCGAAAACGCCGCTTGGGCACCCAGTTTCGCCAGGTTCAGTTGGTTGTCCCGAATCGCGTCGCTGTGTATCAGGGGTAGCCCGTGCAGGCGGCCAATGCTGACCTGGTGCGGCGCTGAGTCGTGAAGCTGGCCATCGTACGCCTTGACCTGATAGTGCAGGGGAATGCGGCTGTTCAGGTTCATGGCAATGTACTTGGCAGGTACGGTGTACTCCCTTGAGCCTGGGCTTATCGGTGTGTCGGTCTGATAAGCACCCGGGGCGCCTGGCTCGCCCCAGAATACGGTCACTTGATCATCCGGTTCGAGTGAGGCGCTGGCCGGTATCGTCAACGTCGCTCCTGCCACGGCATCAGCTGGCAGCAAATCGCTGAAATAATCGGAGCCACTGGCCTGGCGCACGAACGGTGGGGGTAGCTGCCGGGGCGGTGGCGTGACCGCCGCGTGCAACGCCACGGCCAACGAGCGTTGAAGGGCGGTGCCTGCGCGGTCCTGGACCTCATAACGGGCAAAACGCAGGCCGTCGCTGAGCTGTAAGATGAAGTCGGCCGGTATCTTGACGTGCAAGGGCATGCCCACTTCGGCCTTGGTCAGGGTGAGGCGGTCGACCAGTTGCTTGCCGACGGGGCTGTCACTCCAGTACCAGCTCACGGTATCGCCCACATCGGCGCCTAAATAGGGCGGTACTTGCGCCGTCAGTTCGCCGTGTTCTTTGAGGTAGCGGTCGGTGACGCCATTGCTTATCACGTCCGGCGGAAAAATCAGCTCATCGTCATCGGCGAGCAACGGGGGCGTCTTGTCGATGTTGATCTCAAGGGCTTCTGAGTCGCTGCGCATGCCGTTGAACAGCTTGACCTGGTAGTGCAGCCGGTGCTGGCCTTCGCTCAGAAACCCCACCGGCACCTCGATGAACAGTTCATCGGGCTGTACCGGTGCCGTCCAGATCAGGGTGCGGACTTCACGGCCGTTCCAGTACAGGGTTAGTGTTTCCGGGTCTTCTTCGGTAGGGTCCGAATTGCCCCACTGGGCGAACTCGACCCGCAATGGCAAGAACACGGCTTTGAACGGCAACAGATTGAGCAGGGAATCTGGCTCATTGGGCAGCAGGTCGGGGACGACAGGCGGTACATAGAACGCTACCTGCTCGAAGCGGTTTGCAAGCGCGGCCGAGGTGTTTTGGGTCGAATGCTTTGAGGTTGGCATAGCCTGTTCTCCATGATCGCGTGATGCGCCAAAGCAAAAAAAGGAGAACCTCAACGGCTCTCCCTTCGTAAACTCACCAGTTGTAGCGTACCCCCAGGTTCACGCCCCAGGGCTGTTCAAGCTTGCTGCCATGGGCGTATTCGAAGTCGGCATGAGCACGCCATTTATCGGCCCAGGCTACCGCGATGCCGGTGCCCACTTCCCCGCGAGAGCCAGAGAGGTCGTTGTTGAAGCCGTTACCATTGACCTTGACGTGGTTGTCATTGGCGAACTCATGCACGGCGGCAACCCTTACATAGGGCTGGATCATTCGCCCGTCCCCCACTTCCAGTTTGCGCCCGACGGTGGCACCGAGCTTGGTTTGCAGGGAATGCGTGCGCCCACCTTCGGCGCGCATGCCATTGTCCAGGGTGTAGTCCTTGCCCTGCACGATCAAGCCGGCCAATTGGGCATGGGGCTCAACGAACCAGCCTTCATCGAGGCTGATGTGGCGGCCTATCTCCAACGCTGCGCCGACACCGAGGTTGTCGTAGCTGCCCTTGGTCTTGGTGCCATCGCTCAAGCGCACATCGGACTGGTTCTTGAATTGATTGAGTCGCGCTACGGCATCGATGTAGTACCCGCTCTCAGGTTCCAGCCAAGTGCTGTAGACACCGAGATGGTAGCTGTCGACCTTGGCTTGGGTACCGCGCGCCAGGCTCAGGTCCGATTGGCTGTAACCGGCCGTGATCCCGGCCAGCCAGTTACCGTCGCCGACCGGCAAAGGAGCGTCGGCACCGAAGGACAGACCTTGCTGGGTTTGCTGGTAAGCCAGGCCTTCGGCACCGGCGACGTTGTACTTGTTGCCGAAGGTGCGCACCCAGCCCCCAGCCTGCCCGGCATCGCGGCGCACTTCGCCCATGCGGCCACGCAAGGTACTCATTTCGCCATACCAAATGGTCGGTGCTGTGTTGAACAAGGCCAGCACTGACTGGGTGCCGGGGCTGATGGTGCGGGTGCTCTTGTCCAGGTACCAGTCGTTGCCGCTGCCTTTAGGGACCAAATCATAGGAATAGGTACCGACATCGACCGGGCCGCCTTCCAGTGAGAAGCGCGCATCGCCGCTGTCTGCATGCACCATGTGCAGGCTGGCATCGGCTTGCAGATCGGTCCCGCTGCTGCGAACCAGCAGCGAATGATCGCCCGTGGCATTGCCAGTGATGTCGAGGAAATCATGCTGGCCGCTGGCGAAGTCGGCGTCCATCACGAATGTGCCGTTGCCCGACAGTGAGCCTAGGGTCAGCGTGTGGAATTCACCGATGTTGCCGAAGCTTACGCGGCCGCCGTTCATGGTCAGCTGCTCGACGGCGGCATTGCCGACCATGGCCCACTCGGCGCCGCTGTCGATGGCCACCTGCGCTACGTTTTCCAGGCGGCCGGTCAGGGTTGCGGCGTTCTCCAGCATCACGTTGGCAGTGCCGCCTTCGGCAACCACGATATCGCCAAGCAGCTGGCTGTCATTCACGCGCAGGCTCGCCGTTGCAGCATCGGCCACATTCACCAACACGCCGTTGCTGGCGCTGAGGGTGCTGCCGTTGAGCACATCGATTTGCGCAGAAGCAGCGCGACCGGCGCCACGGCCGACCGCGATGGCCGACCCATCCAGGCCCTCGACACGGCTGTTGTCCAGCACGATGGTGGCCTTGGCGTCGGTCTGGCCTGAGCCATCACGCACCAGGATACCATCGCGACCGCCACTGATCAGGCTGCTGTCACTGGCCGACACGCTGCCGTCGAACAGCTCCACGGCAACGCCATTGTTGTCGCTGGCATGCACTTCGCTGCGCCTTAGCTCAAGGTGGCTCTGGTTGAGGCTGGCACCACGTGACCCACCGCGAATAACGCTGTCGTTGGCACTGATGCTTGCACCTTGGCTGCCAGTGAGCGCACGGCTGCTGGCGTTAACGGTCGAGCGCTCGAGCGTTGCGTTCGCACCAGTCAGGGCCAGCGCGACGGCGGACGACCCTGGGGTGACGTCCGAATCGTTGAGCAACACGTGCGCGCCTGCCTCGGCATCGACATACAACAGATTCGCGCCCGTGGCGTTCAGGGTGGCACCACTGAATACACGGTAATTATCCAAGGGCGTACCAAACTGGATATCAGTACGACCTTCTACATTAGTCTGGGCCACCGCCGAGTTACCGATAATCACTAATGGAAGTGCGGTGGTTGTAGTGGTCTACTAACCCCG
>NZ_DIIQ01000037.1:0-168301 GCF_002420785.1 Pseudomonas sp. UBA5666
TAGGAAACCAGGGGCGATTCAGATCGCCAATAACCAGGAGATCACATTCCCGGACTATCTAGCTCGGTTTGCTCCGTTCAGCAATGAGTCCAAGCTCAAGACTTGGTTGATCAAACAAGGTTTTGAGGTCGTTTCAATACCTAAAAACACCGTATTTTCAGAGCTCTACAGCATCATGGAACGGGCGTATGCCAATTCCCTGTCTCATGGTAAAACGCCTTTGCTGATTGAGCATGATGCTATTCAGGTCTCCGTGCTCAGTAGCGAATTTGAAAAGGGCGAAAAATCTATTTTCGTGACAGCAGATCGGCGGCTAAAAAATGTGTTGGTTAACACAAAATATCATGATTCTGCTGAACTCATGATTAGCCACGTCGGCTTGATACAGTTTATTGAAGTAATGCTTGGAGGGATTCAGCAAGGCGTCGGTCTCGCGCAGCTGATATGGAGCTCCAAAGTTTCGGAGCGGGCGCATGCTGTGCGATCTTATTTCACGTCCAAAGCGTTGCAGCAATACGACGCAAGCATGTTAATGACGATGCCCGAAATCATCGATAAATTTGCTGACTTCGCGCATGCTGAGTTGGATAAGGCTGGCGAGAACTTAGACATTGACGATCCGACTAAGCGGGTCAAGGCCTTTAAGGCTCTGGGTATACTCGAAAAGCGATATTTTGAGAGTATGAAAGCCGCGATGAAAAATGTGGATCAAGCTGAATGAAACCCCTTTGTAATCGGCCTGAATGACCGCCATTGGCAGATTGTTGCCCTTCGTGAAGGGCAGCTTCGGGTCGGGAGGTGCCCTCTAGGTAGGGCAATCGGTGGCAGCAGCAGGGCGGTACTGACCCATATCAATATCCACGCCGCAAAGGCGTCAGTAAGCGCTTCGGCTGCCACGGTAGTGGCGTGAGCCAGCGAGTCCGCCCCAACGGCACTCCCAAGGCCAGATAACGTTCGCTTATCAGACCTAATATGAGTGGGTTCCAGTCGCCCAAGAAGTTGCGCGCGTGTTCGCCAGCGCGACTTGGGCTAAAGTCGAGCGTCAAGATCGACGTAGTGCTGTAGGACCAGACGTAGGCCCGATGGGCTTTCTTTTCGCCCGGCGCAAGCATTTGCACGGGCGTTTCATCAGCTTGAATCACGCTCTGCTTCAGCACAGGTTCACTCAGCGCATCGACCAGCGGCCGGAATTGCACGTCAGTTTGCCCAACCCACTGGGCTATGGTCGAGAAAGCGATTGCCAGCTCGATGCGGCCAAAAATTTTCTCCTACCGGTACAGCGGCAAGTGATCGGCAAACTTGGCCACCATTACGTGGACCAGCAAGCCTGGAGTCGGGATACTTGCGTCGGGTCTTTGCTACAGGCTGGAAGTGTCCGTCAGGGGCCAAAACAGCAGGCACAAAAAAACCACCCAGGAGGTGGCTTTTATGTGCTTTCGCATATCCCAAGGCGAAATCAGCTACCGTGCTGACTCCTAACCAAGTGGTGTATGAAGAGATCGTAGATGATTTCGATTCATCCAACAAGGCCTAAATCCTAGGAGAGGAGACGCCATGGGCGCTAGCCTCGCCCTACGCCTCTTCGCCAAGAAGTCGTGCTGTTAAAACCGCGGCCTGGAGATCAAGATGGCTCGAGGCAAATGACTTCATTAGGAGCGAGCGGGGAAGGGCCCAATCCCATTTCTCTCGGATCATGTTTTCTACGCTCTCCAAGATGGGCTCTACATTTGAAATATCCATTTGACCGACCACGCGCAACGCTCGCAACGTATCCTCTTCACTGAATGCAACTTCCAGGAAGAGCCCTGTGTTTTCACAGTGAATGCCCACATGCCGGAGCAGCAAGGCCAGCGCATCGTTGGTGTAGTCCCCTCGCCAGGTCGCCACGTAGCTGACACTGGCGGAGCCAACAATTGCCGTGCTACCCAATCCGAGGGCACGGAAGTTACTCCGAGCCTCCTCCAGAAGGACTTGAGCGTGCTTGTCCAGGAAAGGACAGGGGGTGGTTTCCATCAGCACGTTTCGCATTTCAAGCCTGACGCGATCATCCACCTGCGCACCTAGCCCATCAAACTGAGGGGGCTCGCCGCCCCGCGCCGGCGTGACTACGATCATCTTCGCTTCCAGGTCGACACTCTGAACCTGCCAACGTCTGCCGCCGAAAATGATGCGTTGCCCCTTGGTCAGGGGTTTGCTGACGGGCAGCGAGCCAAGTGGCTTGCCATCCCTGAGTAAACGAAACTCTTCATCGCTCGTGAATGCAGTGTAGAACTCATAATGGTTGATCAATCGCTCCCCGAGTTCGCCTGGCAGCAGAAGTCCTGAGCTGTCCTGGACGATCAGCTCTTTCTCACCCATACCTTTCAGCAAAGACAGAAAATCAGGCTTGGTGACGCTCGCAAAACTGCCGCTTGCTATGAGATTTCCCCATAATTGCGCTGCCGAGGCACCGCCGAGCTGAGCAATTGACGACAAGCACTGCTGCACCAGTGTCGAGGCGTGCAAGCCTCCCGACCGAGGTGGTTCAAACCATCCACCGATCAGCAAGCGGATCATAGCGACCGTTTGGACAAGGCCCTCACGCAACTGATCGGAGAGATCAGACTGATCCGTTAAGGGGCGCTCTCGGCAGTACGCCCTGAGCATTGCAGGCTCACCGGGTCGACGACCCGAGCGGCCAAGCCGTTGCCTGAGACTTGCCACAGAGGGTGGGGAACCGATCTGTGCGACCGTCCGGATGTTACCGATGTCGATACCCAGCTCCAAGGTAGTAGTGCATACGGCAGAAGCAGGAGGATCTCCCGCCTTCAACGCGCGCTCGGCATCCTGGCGCAGTTCCTTGGACAAGCTACCGTGGTGCGGCCAG
Source organism: Pseudomonas sp. UBA5666 (assembly GCF_002420785.1). Lineage (NCBI taxonomy): Bacteria > Pseudomonadati > Pseudomonadota > Gammaproteobacteria > Pseudomonadales > Pseudomonadaceae > Pseudomonas > Pseudomonas sp. UBA5666. Next base: position 2,867 of record NZ_DIIQ01000037.1, read on the forward strand.
AACTCGTTTGGCACGCCATCGTTATCGCACAGTGAGCGCAGTCGGTCGGCAAACCATTCAACCTCTTGGCGCCTGTTGGGGAAGATCAGGTTGTTGTGCCCTCTCAGCACCTTGTACAGATGGCCTGCAATTGCCACCTTGGTGCCAGAGGTCTCCTCCTGTTCGTCGCCTTCATCTGTTGACGATTTCCCAGGGTATTCCGCCACCACCTGTTGCATCGGCTGTTCAAGGTAGCCGCGGACTTGCACCTGGAGTTCTTGGTTAGAGGATTTCGACTCAATGATGGTGATGTCATCCGGGCGAACCGGCCTCAGAAACTTCCGGGCCAGCGACATCTCCCCAAGCGTCGCGGAAAGTCCTACGCGAGGCAGCGCCCTGCCTACGACGATCTCAACCCGTTCCATGAGCGATTGCAGTTGCTTACCGCGCTCACTGCCAATGAAGGCATGAAGCTCATCGATGACGATGTAGCGCAGGTTCTGAAAAGCCCCGGGCAAACTTGAGCCCCTGTTTACGAAGAGGGCTTCGAGGGACTCCGGCGTGATCAGCAAGATGCCCTCAGGTGATTTCAGGAACCGTTGTTTCTTGCTTGCTGCCACATCACCATGCCAGGCAACGACGGGGAGCTCTAGCCGCTCGCACAGCCGGCTGAGCCTGTCCCATTGGTCATTGATCAGTGCCTTGAGTGGGCTGATATATAGCACTGCGCCGGCGGGCTCGCGGTCGTTGAGCAGGTTGGTCAGGATAGGGAGGAATGCGGCCTCCGTTTTGCCTGCTGCGGTAGACGCTGCAATGATCACATCGCGATCAGCGCCCACCAACGCTGGTACCGCCCACTCTTGGGCATCACGTAACGACGTCCACCCCTGTGACCAGACCCATTGCTGAACCTCGGGATGAAGACGCTCAAACGAAGAAGAGTCAGAGCTTGAAGCTGGCGAGCTCATCGTCGGCCTCAACTTCAAGATCCTGTTGGCCAGCCTCATCCTTGGCCAGTTCCACCGCGCCCAGCAAGGTGCGCCAGTCCGCTGTAGGGTTCTGCTCGATGACCGCGAGCAGGTTGATGAAAGCGGTAATGGTCGTGCGCGGCGTCCGGAAATAGGCCTCGCCCAAGCGCTGGTTGCAGTGCGCCATAAACGCTGGGATGGCTTCGTCCGGCAGCAAGAACTTCTCAGCTTCGCCGAAGGCATAGACATTGCGCAGCTTCTGCAGCAGCACGTAGAAGTCTTCAGGGGTCAGGCTGCTGAGCCGAATGACAGGCCCAGAAAGGTCAACCAGTCCAGACTTCGCAAAGCTGTTTTCTGCGAGACGCGATTGCAGGGCAGGGTAGCTGTAGAGCCCCCGACGCGTGTCCATCAGAAACTCTGGCGTGCCGCCCAGCACAAAGCCCAGGCCTTCAGCCGAGCCCTGCAACGAATCATTGAGGATCCGAAGAATCTGTTCGTAGTTGGCATTCCGGGCCTGAGTGTTCGCCAGTTTGTACAGGTTGACTAACTCATCCAGGCACACCATCAGTCCGCCGAAGCCAGCCAGACGCACGAACCGCGACAGCAATTTCAATTGATCGTAAACGGAGGCATCGTCGACGATCGTGCGGACGCCTAGCGCAGCGCGGGCATCGGTCTTGGTGGAAAATTCCCCGCGCAGCCAGCGGATGGCATCAGCCTTAAGCTGTTCATTGCCTTCCTCGAAACCGCGGCAATAGGCAGCAATGACGTCGGCAAAGTCATAACCGTTGACCATTTCGGTGAGCTCCGCCAGGTACTCACGAATGACGACCTCGCTCTCAACACCTTTAGCCTTGGCTTCCGTTTTAGCCTGGGAAATGAATTTCTCAACGATACCCTGGAGCGCGCCGCCATCGGGTTTGGTGCGCGTGGCCATGTTCTTGGCCAGTTCGGAGTAAAGGGATCGCGCCTGACCACCCGAAGCATGAAGACGACGGTCCGGATTCAAATCAGCGTGCATGGTGACGAGCTTGCGCTCCATTGCGATGCCGCGAACCAGGTTGAGGAAGAAGGTTTTACCCGCGCCATACTCGCCAACGACGACGCGGAATGCGGAGCCGCCATCTGCGAGACGATCCACATCCTTGAGCAGCGAGTCGAGTTCACCCGCCCGACCTACCTGGATCAGGTGCTGCCCTACACGGGGCACAACACCCGCACGCAGCGATTGAATGACCGCGTCGCGATCCTTGGCTCGTATCTTACTCATAGGGCTAATTCATCCAGAATTTCGGGGTTGATTTCGATGGGATCATCGCCTTCAGTCACGGGCATGTCGAACAGCTCAAATGCTGTGTCGTTGATCCGTTCCAGGGCGCCATCCAGCATCAATTCCATATCACTGGCTGCGTCTTCCAGCTCAGCGCGGCTCCATTCAGTCCGAGAAACCAACAGGCGGAGGAAGGCAGAATGCTCGACGTCCAAACCATGAACGGTAGCAAGCTGTTCGGCGCTACTGCCCTCCTGATCTTGAAGCGTTTCTGGTGCCGAGGCGCCAGATGTTTCGGGGGGAGACTCTTCATTGAAGACGCTGGCCAGAAGCGCCGACACCTCTGCCGTTTCTTGTTGCAGACGAGCGACCTTGCTCATGTCCAGTGCGAAGCCTGAACCCATGCCTTCTGACGCCTCCGTCGCAGTCGCCGGCGCGACAGTCGAAGGCATTGCCTCCATGACCTGGGAAGGGCGAACGGCTGCACTATGGAGATCGCTGTAGACGAACTGCGGATCGAGAGCGAGCGATTTGTACACGCGCTCAAGCAGCTTCACTTCCTGCGGCGTCACCTCGCCATCCGCATGTGCCAGGTGGGCCAGGAAGCTGGCAATTTTCCGTTTGGCCTCGAGGGTCAAGGGCTCAAGCTTCTTCTTGAGGCTTGCCAGCGTGGGCGGTTGCTTCAGCTGAATTTGGAGGTGCGCTTTCAGGCGTTTGCGATGCGCGATGCAGAGGTGATCCCACGAGTCAATGTGGCCTGAGAGCAGACTTACTTCTTCAAGCGAGGTGTCACCGTCTGCTGCAGCGACTGCACTGGCCAGGTCTAACGTCACTGCTGCGGCGCTGTAGGCATCGGTAGAGCGAAGCGTGCCTTCGTCAGAGTCCGCCGCGAACAGCGCGATGGTGTCTTCAGACTTGGGGGTGCGGCTGCCAGACAGGACGTCGGGTTCCAATCCGATCCGCTTGCTCTCCAACGCCCGGGCAAGGGCGATCACTTTGTCACGGGAAAGCGCGCCGGCCGATTTGAATCGACCTGCCAGCTCTCCGAAACTCATGCAGATGGTTTCGCCCCCGACGCGTTGCTCCAACTGTTCGAGCTCTGCTTTTGCCTCAATAGGCCAGAGTTCGGTTGGCAACTGCAGGATGGCTTCCAGGCTATCTCCGGCGTCTGGATTACGCCCTAGGTACCGACTGAAAGCGTCGAGTACGGAGGTGCAGTCCTCGACAATGACCTGCAGCTTGTTACGCGTTCCTGAGGTCGCCGCGACATCAGGAAGGTCACCTACGGCTACTGCCGGAATATTCAATCCGGCAGTAGCGGGTCGATAGGCGACCTTCAGCTTGGTCTTGTTCTGAGGCAGCACAATGCCGCTGGGATAGCGCTTCGCGAATTCGTGTTTGAAGAGCGCTGCGAATTGCTCGGGACACCGCGTCACAGGTGTGCGCCTGGAGATGTTGGGCTCTGCAAGCGCCCAGGCCAATGCCCAGCTCGAATTAAGCGGATACTTGTCCACGGCCATCTGTCCCAGCGCAACGCGCAGGGACATAGGTAGCTCATACCCATCTGCGGGGCTGGCGCCGGGCTCGCTTAGGTAGCTCTGAGGCTGAACAGCGCCCGCGTCGATATGGGCGAGGAAACGGGTAGCGTAACCGCGGAAAGAATTGTTATCGCCGTAAAGACCAAGTAAACGCTCGACCTCGGCCTTGATGGCCGGGATTTCTGCCTTGGCCTGAGGGTCGGTCGGTGCATCGATCAGCGCACGGCGTTCAAGCCCATAGAAAAACAGGAACACGTAACCCGCATCAGCAGGCTGGCGACGACCTCCTGCCAACCATTGCAGGTACGCTCGCCGCGCCTCGGGCGTGATGCTCCGGTAGCTTGGCCAGTACGGCATCTGTCGCTCGGTGAGGTTCATCGGTGAGCGCGCGACACGGAGCGTGGCGTCGATCAGGGACGGTTCAGTTTGGCCAAATTGAGTCGCCCGCTCGGTGATGTAAAGCAGTCCGCCGGGGATGGCCAACCCAGCCACGTTAACGGACTCATTTTCAGCCAGCCAACGAACCCCCGCGGGCTTGGCACTTGGCTTTGGAATGGCGTAACTCTGACTGTCGCTGGAGGAGCCGACCTGGACAGTATGGAAGTCTGGTTCGCGGGTACTGGTGCTGAACTGGACAGTGACACTGGGGGACGTTGCGTGTCGAGACACCGCAGCGATCTCGACAGAAAAGTCATCTTCAGGAACGTAAGGCTTTGCCCGGGTGGCACGTCTGACGGCCCATATCAATACGCCTATGCCCAAGACGACCCCAATGGCAATCCACACCTGTTTAGGGATCTGTGCCAAGAGGGCAATAACAAATAACAGGGCGTACAGAGCGATCGACCCGCCGCCGCTCCCTTTGCGCTTCCGTGGCATATGAGTGTTCCGTACATTTGGTAATGGCCAAATGACATTCTCACGGATTTTTTAAGGCCCGCCAAGTGGAACAGACGAAGGGAGAGCTTGGACGAAATAAACACTGGCAGCGCTGCGATAACTCAGTCGTTCAGCGCCAGAGCAACCAGATCGGGCAGTATTTTCTCAGCGGGGCCAATCAGCATGATCTCTTTCGGCCCATTCATGGATACATCTAGGGTATTGACGTGTATCACCACTGCACCAGACGCCAACGCCATTTCTGGTAAGTCAGCAGCGGGCCGGACCACGCCGGAAGTCCCGATAGAAAGCATGACATTACACTGTCGTGCTGTTCGACTGGCGGTTTTCCATGCGCCTGGCGGAAGATCCTCACCAAACCACACCACAGCTGGACGTAAGCGACCGTTGCACCGTCGGCAGCGGGGCGGTTCTATCAATGCGCCTTCCGCTGGAAAGCTCGGAAATTCAAGCGATCCCGCGACAGAGCGATGACAGCTGAAACACTTGGGAAGCGTCAGGCTGCCATGGAGATGAAGCACGTCCTGATTGCCCGCCCGCTCGTGCAGATCATCAACATTCTGAGTAACCACAGTGACACTCCGACCGCTGCCAGATAACCGGTGGATCGCCTGATGTGCCGCATTGGGCAGAGCTTGCATGACCTGCTGGCGACGCCATAGGTACCAGCCCCAAACCAGCGCCGGGTTTTCGCGAAATGCCTTCGCGGTTTCTAACCGTTGAGGGTCTTGGCGCTCCCACAACCCGGTTAGTCGGTCACGAAAAGTCGGAATGCCGCTGCCGGCAGAAACGCCAGCGCCGGTAAACACCATGATATGTTGCGCATCCCGCAATGCGTCTGCGGCTTTTGCTAGGGTGTCCATGAGTACTCATCTTCCTAACGTGGGGCAGGGAAGGCTGCCAGGAGAGCGGCCGCGGGTGGCATCGGATCAGTGAACAACCAATTCGGGGGCCTCGCGCCGAAAAAACATGTGTGGACGCTTCACCGTTCAACGACGGTGTGCGTTCCTACATCAAAAGTGCGCGTACAACTGCGGTTCGTCAGCAGACTTAGGTTGAGGGGCCGCGCTGGTGATTCGCGCTTTCAGGTTTCGCGCTGAGTACAACGCGTGTGACCGTTTCCGCAGGCGTAAATCGAGGTCACCTAATTTGTAGGTGGCCACCGCAGTCTCGTAAATCACTGCGCTTTGCGAGGACTCAAGCCCACGGTGAATCACAATCTTACGAAGCTCTTCCAGACTCCAGTGCGGACGTCCGGTGATGGAAGGAGGGCATAGCATTTGTACCTGCGCGATCTCGACGCCCGTTGCCTGGGACAGGAAGACGTTGAGTTCGTAGGCATCTTCAACCACAGCTGCTCGCTCGCTCTCACCGTTGAAAAGCGGCCGCAAGGTTACCCAAAAGCACATCCCTTCAATTTCACAATAGGAACCCGTACGGACAGTACGGGTGTGAGATTCGGACAAATAGATCAAAACGGGCTCCACTGAGCGCTGCATACCCCTAGGCGACCAGTCACCAGGGCTGGAAAACTCAAATTATCCCACAATGAACACTATAGATTGTAGCCCTATCGTGTTCGATAGCGCTTCATCATTCCTTTTATGAGGAATGATGATGGAAATCCGTGAATCCCTGGGTGAGGCACTGCGGCGCATGCGCATTTCGCACGATCTGACCCAGGAAGATTTCGCCGTAGTCAGTAGTCGAACCTACGTAAGCTCCCTCGAACGAGGACTCAAGTCGCCGACCATCCAAAAAATTGAAGAGCTGGCCGGCCGCATGGGTGTCCACCCACTCAGCCTCATCGTATCTGCGTATCTTATCCAAGACCCGGAGGTGAGCTTCGACGGGCTGATCAAACAGGTGAAAAAAGAGGCGCTCAAGCCTTGACCGTCGATTCAGCGCCCAAAATGAGCGCTATAGTGTTCATGTCGTCCTGGATCGACTACCATCGCTGCTCACTGAAACCCGCTTCGGGGAGCAGCGTAGCTATGCGTAGATCATTCCATGGCTAAGGTGGCCCCTTCTACATCCAAAATGCCTATGGCCACCGCCGCTGCTCCCCGTTTTTCAATTGGCCTGTACAGGACACCGTGTCGAGAATCGTGGAAGATTCCTGACTAGCACTGCCGAAGACTGCCGGCCGGAAGCCTGAATGGAGGAGGGCGTCGCTAAATAAAGCGGTTTTGTCTCTTGGGTATAGCGAGCGAGGCGCGGCGATGGGCCTAGCTACGAGCAGCGCTAACCATGCAAGGCCCCATCTATCTCGTACTGTGCGGCTTGAACCACCGCGTCGGGGTCGGACGATATGATGTCCTTCGGCAGCTTACCGCCCAAATACGAATTGGATGATTCGAACCATAACGCCATGCCCCAGCCATTCAGCCTGGTGGCCAGCACAGCGATGACGCGCTGTATTCCCCGGGCCGCAATGGCCAAGGCGCATGCATCGATGGCAAAACGTGGAAAGTACTCCACGCCCTCGTAGTTGATAGAGAAGATTGCACCGTCTAAATACCGGCCAGGAGCGCCGGCGCTGAGTTGCTCTGCTAACTCCGGCAGCAGCGCATTTAGCTCAGGCCAGGTCAGCCAATCTCCGCTGGCCATGACTCTGGATTGTGCCTTGGACTGGAAAATCGCCTCTCGACCGGCAACATTCCTCGCCTTTCGAATTTCGCTCATCTGCGAGACCCTCCTTAAGAATTAGGGGGTAGGGGATGCCAGCAGCCAGTTCTGAGCTGCCCGCTGAGAGATAGACCACCACTAATTCGGATCCACCGGCTGACTAATGGTCGACCAGTCAACGGCGGCCCGCGTCCTGGAAGTAGTCGTCCTGGGCGACCAAGCCCAAATCACCGCTCTCAGCCTTCGGCTCATCACTGAACAGCTGTTGAACACGTCGCTCTTGCTTCACGTACGCCAGGGTCTGGAAAAAGCAGTGCTCACAGAGGTGTACCTCGAATCGCTGGCCGTCGTGTTCGCTGCCATACCCCCAGTGGGCTTGTAGGGTTCCATACTGATAAATGCCCGCAGCCAGGCGCGTAGAATTCCCGCAGACGTCACACATGATATCGGTTATGCACTCAATCTCGACCAGCCCGGTAATTTTCACTGTGAATTCCTAGAAAATGGATTCGTGCCATGTTGGAGGGCAGGCTGGCGATCGGCGACCAAGTGATTCGAGTTCAACCGCGGTCACGCATGCCAATGCGCTTGACCGAATGTGCGCGCTCCTGATCATGCGAGTGATAATAGGTGTTCTGGGTCGTACTGAGGTTGCTGTGACGCAAGTCTTCCTGCAGGTCCTTAGGATTTCGCAGCGGCGCGTCAAAGGTGGCCGAGGTGTGACGTAGCCAGTGCGCAGACGCACAGCGCAGACTTTCCATCTCGTGGTTCGCGCGGCCTTCGCTGCGCATCTTCTCTACGGCTTTATCAAACACGGTTTGGAGGAGGGCGCGGATCTGTCGATCAGACAAACCGGCGCGGCCGTTGAGCGTCGTGATCAGAGGCGTAGTTTCTCCTGGATGAGGTAACTCGGGAAGTCCCAGGAATCGCCGATAACGTTTCAAATAGCGCTCTACGTAGATATCCCGCACGGCAATCTTCGCCGCCTTGTTGCCTTTACCCACCGCGAAGTACCACCAATTGCCTTCATCATCCAAGCGGAAGTCACCCATTGTGGGTTTCCAGTTTTTACGACCGGAGAGATCTGAAACCCGCAGGTACATGGCGAACAGCGTAGCAACAATAAATAATGTTCGCTCATGCCGCTCCGGTTCGGCGTTCGCCATTGCTTCAACGGTATCCAGCACAAAGTCCCACTGCAACGGCGTAAGTGCCCGCGAAGAAGTAACTCCCAGCGCTTCCGTGGAGAATCGATTGCCTTTTTTAAGGAGCCGAAAGGGGTTCGTCTGAGCAAAGCCATCTTCAACAAGAAACTCATAGAAGCGACTGCAGACCGTATACACCTGATTCAACGTGCCATTCGCAGCATGATACTCCGGGGTGCTGGGAGTTTCTGCAGCGATCACTTTGCGGGACTTGCTATTAAACGGATGCCATTTGGGGTTGGGGATGTAGGCCTCGCGGGCATCGAGCGCGTGCGGGTTACTGACGAACCGGCTGCGGGTCACCGGACCCATCCAGTCATCTGGCGGGTTTCGACAGAAGTTCAGATAGTCTTGGGCATCCTGGCGTTTGAGTTGATTCAGCGGTTTGCCTTGGACCAGCAGCGCCCACAGCAGTAAGCGCTCGGTATGACTGCGGTACGAGTTGAACGTCTGGGCGTTGTCGGAAAAGGCGCGCAGAAACGAACGTACCGCGGCGTAGCCGCGGTCAGCCTCCAGTGCGGCGTTACACTCGCCCAGAAAGGCGCCGACGCAGGCCAGCGGTGAGCCGTGCAAACTGAAGTCCTGCTCGATGAAGTTATCGTGGGTTTCGAACAAGGGTTGGGGTGCGCGCGCCATGAAGTACCAGCCAGAATTTTGAATACAATAGACTTCCAGTTATGACAGTAATCGGAAGTTTCAACCTTTTGCGAAGAAAAAGCGTCGAATGACTGATGGTAACGACAAGCCTAGCTAGGCGCAACATGAGAGTGCCGTGACTGGATCAATGACAGATGTCTTGCGCGCTCCTTCAGGTTCAGGCAAATGCGCTCATCAAGCGCTCTTAAATTTGGATACTTCCCTATACTCCCTAACTGATATAAAAGCTGCACAAACATCCTTAAAGCCATACTTGAACGCAGCAGCGGTGCTGGTGGAAAGTCGCCTCATTACTTCCAAGGCGTGGGAAAGTCGCCTTATTGATTCCAAAACCTGGGAAAGTCGCCTCAATCTGTTGCACGAGCGCGGGAGAGTCGCCTCAATCTTGCATTCTGAAGGGAGGATTTTTCGTCGATTCACGACGCTTACTCCGAAGAGTGGGAAAAACTCCTCATTAATTGCCAACGCTAAAAGGTTTAGGAATCGATGTCTGACTCAAAAAATTGGGCACTTTGGCTTCAGATGATGAGGCTGAGCAGCACAGATGTCGCTTTAATTCGCAGGGCATTGCCTTAATGGTCGATTTTATTCAATCAGATCAATGGGTTAAGCATGACTAATGATGAGTCGCCTCATTTAGCGATAGCCTCAAATTGTGAACAGGCTTGGACGCTGGATACGCAATTGTGCCGATCGTCGAGCAGAGCACAGGCATGACCGGAGATGTTTAAACTTAATTAGACGATTGGACTAGACGATGGGATTTGAGACAAGGTTTCTGGTTGCAAAATTATGGTTTTCAAACCGAGCATTCACGGATTTCTGGGCTGCGAAGCTGAGAAGAGACTGAAGGGATGGGACGTAACGGCTTGATTCGAGGGTTGTATGGTCAATCGAGGCAAAGTCTGGTTTTCGGGGGCTGGTGACAGATCCAGCCCCAGCAGCCTTATACATGATTTAACATAATACACATTATGCGCACCCAGGAATTTCCTGCTCGATACCAACCCGGGGTACATTTGAAGCCACGAATCGCTTACAGCGTCCTCTCGTAAGATCGTTTAAGGAAACCGTCCTCCCATGTCCCACCATCCATCAGCAGACCACATCATCGACCTTTACGACCGCCATGCATTTACTTGGCACCAAAAGCGCGCCAATCACTTCACTGATCGCAAATGGATTGCGCATTTCGGGAACATGCTGAAGCCGTCAGCACGTGTTCTGGATCTGGGCTGCGGCTCTGGCCAACCTGTGGCGCGACACCTGGTCGAAATCGGCGCCTGCGTTGTGGGTGTTGATTCGTCCAAACAGATGCTGATCCTGTGCAGTGCACAGTTTCCTGAGCAGCAATGGATTCACGCAGACATGCGCACACTTACATTGGGCTGTCAGTTCGACGCAATCATTGCTTGGAACAGCTTTTTCCACCTAAAGCCCACCGATCAGCGCCTGATGTTCCCGATTTTTCGTCGCCATGCGGCCCCAGGGGCGTTGCTCATGTTTACAAGTGGGCCCTCCCATGGCGAAGCCTTGGGTACATTCGAGGGCGAGACGTTGTATCACGCCAGCTTGAGTACCAATGAATACGTCGATCAGTTACACGCCAACGGGTTCGAGGTGCTTGATCATGTTGTTGAAGATCCGGATTCCGGGGGACTGACAGTATGGTTAGGGCGTCTCCTACCCTAACTCAATATTCTTCTCAGTAATAACTACACTAAATATTCATTTAGTTTAGTTATATAATTGACCTAGGTTGTCGTCGCCTATCCATCCCTTCCGTACCAGGTTTTCATTGGGCGATGCGTGCCGACCGAGCCCGCCATTCCATCCCTCGCCGAATTCCCGGCCCTCATCCAGATAACTTAAATCCGCCTCTGGAACCTATCCTCGCCGTGCACAGTCTTTGCCAAAGATACCCCAGCATCACCACTCGCCCGCCGCCCATACCCTGGCCCATGCCAGCGATGGCTACGTGGCCCTCTCGAGAGCACGTCCTTGGAAAATCCTAGGCAATCCGCCCCGCATCGCTCGCTTGACTGGTTGAACTTCTTCCTTGCCGATGTACGTGACGGACTTGGACCGTACCTTGCCATCTATCTGCTCGCCGTTCATCAATGGCAGCCCGCGAGCATAGGGCTGGTCATGACGATTGCCGGTGTTACTGCCCTGCTCGCTCAGACGCCCGCCGGCGCCCTGATTGACCGTACGCCCGCCAAACGTGCCGTTGTGGTCATAGCGGCAGTCCTGGTAACCGGGAGCTGTCTGTTGCTGCCTTTCATCACATCATTCACTTGGGTTGCCGTAACGCAAACCATCAGCGCCTTGGCCGGCTCCGTGTTCGCGCCGGCGATCGCAGCCATCTCTCTGGGGCTGACCGGACCGAAGGCGTTCACGCGACGCGTGGGGCGCAACGAGACCTTCAACCATGCTGGAAATGCTTTCTCTGCACTACTGGCCGGTGGCCTCGCCTACCTGTATGGGCCGGTGGTGGTGTTCTACCTGATGGCTGCACTGACCGTGGCCAGCATCATCGCGGTAGCCTGCGTCCCGGGCGCTGAGATTGACCATCACGTGGCTCGAGGCCTGACCCATAGCCCGAACGATCAGGACAATCCGGCGGGCTTGGCGCTGCTGTTGCACAACCGCACATTGCTGCTCTTCGCGATCTGCTGTGCCTTGTTCCATCTGGCCAATGCGGCCATGCTGCCGTTGGTAAGCCAGAAACTCTCTCAAGTCGACCTGCGCCTGGCCACGCCATTGACCTCGGCTTGCATCGTGGCAGCCCAGCTGGTCATGGTGCCCATGGCGCTGCTGGTCGGGGCGCGTGCCGAACATTGGGGGCGCAAGCCGTTCATGCTCGTGGGGTTCCTGATACTTCCACTGCGCGGCGCGCTCTACACCTTGTCTGACAACCCCTTCTGGCTCGTAGGCGTGCAGCTACTCGATGGCATTGGCGCGGGCATTTTCGGGGCGCTGTTCCCGATCATCGTCAAGGACCTCACCGAGGGTACCGGGCGGTTCAACGTAAGCCTTGGCGCGCTCACCGCCGTGTTCGGCCTTGGTGCTGCGCTGAGCCCTGGTCTGGCGGGGTTCGTCGTCCAAGCGGCGGGCTACAATGCCGCGTTCCTGACGCTGGCCGGGATCGCAGCCTGCGCATTTGTTCTTGTGCTGGTCGCCCTCCCCGAAACGCACCCACGCCAGGGCGCTGCGCCCTCCTCTTCTATGCCGTCAGCCGCCGGAAACTGAACCCTTGATGCACCTGAGCCAAACATCGTTGATCATCTGGATCGTCTCGGCCCTGGCCACTGCTGGCGTCATACTCAGACCCTTCAAGGTGCCCGAATTCATCTGGGCCCTAGGCGGTGCCACCGTACTCGTGCTGTTTGGGCTGATTGCCCCGATGAACGCTTTGGCGGCGGTGGTCAAGGGGAGCGACGTCTACCTGTTTTTGATCGGCATGATGGTTCTGGCCGAAGTGGCCCGCCAGGAGGGGCTTTTCGATTGGGTGGCTCGTTATGCCGTAGGCCATGCCCAAGGGTCTGGTCAACGGCTGTTCAATCTGGTTTTCCTGGTCGGCACCCTGGTGACCGTTTTTCTCTCGAACGATGCCACTGCCGTGGTTCTGACGCCAGCAGTGTATGCCGCCTGCAAGGCCGCCAAGGCTGAGCCTCTGCCCTACCTGTTCATCTGTGCATTCATCGCCAATGCCGCAAGCTTCGTTCTGCCCATTTCCAATCCCGCCAACCTGGTGGTATTCGGCAGCCAGATGCCTCCTCTGCTGGACTGGTTAAAGCAGTTCACCTTGCCTTCGTTGGCAGCCATCGCGGCGACCTATGTCATTTTGCGTATCACCCAACGCCGTCAGATCTGCCAGCCGCTTGCGTTGACCGTGCAAATACAGCCTCTTCCAGCCGGTGCGCGCCTGTGTGCATGGGGCATTGCGCTGACTGCCTGCGTGCTGCTGGGTGCATCGGCGCTTGACGTACCACTAGGCCTACCTACCTTCAGCGCTGGTATCGCGACCACCGCGCTGATCCATTTGCGCCAGCGGCGCAGCCCGATGCCAGTTTTGCGACACGTTGTCTGGAGTGTGCTGCCATTGGTTGCGGGCTTGTTCGTGTTGGTCGAAGCAGTGGCTCAGACAGGCGCGATCGAACAGCTGGCGCATGCGCTCATGACCCTGGAGCAGACGTCTCAGACCGCTGCCAGCTGGACCGCGGGGGTGGGTGTAGCCGTGGCTAGCAACTTGATGAACAACCTGCCGAGTGGGCTGATTGCCGGCTCCATGGTCGATATCGCCCACCTCCCTCGGCAAACTACCGCCGCGTTGCTGATTGGGGTCGACTTGGGCCCGAACTTGTCCATTACCGGATCCCTTGCAACCTTGCTCTGGCTGGTGGCGATTCGACGTGAAGGCGAGTCTGTCAGCGCCTGGCAATTTCTGCGCCTGGGGCTGCTGGTCATGCCGCCAGCTCTAGCCGCAGCGCTGTTGGCCCTTATGGTCTGAGGCTCAACTGGGCATCCGATCACTGCTCGCCGCTGCGCACGCGCTGCCTAGGTCGGCACCCGCGAGGAAGGTGGCAAAGTGATCGCGAAGCGCAGGTGCCCAGTTTGCCCTTCAGGGTTAGGCGGCCGAGGGTGACCACTTGGCCGCTCTCGGGATGTTCCAGGACGGTATCCTTGATGCCGAGCCGCCATAGCACCAGCATGAAGGAGCGCAAGTCGACGTGAGGCGACCCCTGCTCGACCTTGCGCAGCAGGTGCGGCGATACACCAATAGCGGCCTTGATATCTGCCTGTCGGATACTGAGTAGCTAAATGCCATTTAGCACATCTGCCCTAATCGATCCTGCATCCCGCCCACGCTATATTTCGGTTCTTTCATCGCTAAGGAACCATCCCCATGACCCCCTTCAAGCTGATCGCCATTACCGGGGCTCTATTGGCCATGGCGGGCTGCCAAACGGTCAAGCCGTCTGATGACACCCTGAAGAAGCGTACCGAGTTCGTGCTCAACACCAAAGTGTCGAAAGTGGAAGATGTGCGCAGCGACAGCACCATCACCTACTACACCGCCACGACTGGCAAAGGGCGGTTCGAATGCCAGATGCCCAGTGATGCACTTGTCGCTGCGGCGGGCATGGGCATTTATCAACCCACCCCCAGCTGCGTGAAAGAAGGCCAGACCGGCCGCCTGTGACCAGGGCTGCGGCCGCTTTCAACAGGGAGGCAATGTGGGCTCACCACAGAGCGTGCGCAGCATGGCTCGCAATTCGGCAGGGCGCACAGGCTTGGACAGCACTGCGATATCGCGACCCTGTACCGCGTCCTGTATTCGGTCCGGATCATGCCCCGTCATGATCAAGGCTGGTACAGCCCAGCCCCGCTCGCTGCGCAGCCGCTCGATGCAATCGACTCCGGTGGCGTCCTGGCCAAGGTCATAGTCGGCAACGATGACGTCACAGTCCTCATTCGAAGCGGCAGCAGAACTGTGCCCATCCACTTCGCACCCCCAGCGCTGCAACAGGGCCGACGTTGCCCTGAGCACGTTATGGTCGTCTTCTATCAGGCAGACTCGCAGGCCGCTGAGCAAACCTGCAGCGGCAAGCTCGTGCTCAGGCGCTGGCAGTGTAGGTTGAGGCGTTATCTGCGCGAACCCCTTCAGGCTCACGGTAGTGCCGTGGCCGGGTCGAGATTGCAGGTGCACCTGCACGTCCATCAGCCGTGCAAGCCGACGAACGATCGACAGGCCCAATCCGACGCCCTCGACGTCCTTGTCGCGCACTTGCCTGACCCGGTAGAACTCCTCGAACACCAGCGTCTGGTGTGCAGGTTCGATGCCTCGCCCCTGATCACAGACCATGATGGCAAGACATCCCTGGCAGCGTCGGACACCCATCAACAGTGGCCGTCCCGGTGCGTACTTGAGGCTGTTGGAAAGGACGTTCTGGACCATAGTCGTCAATATGCCGCGGTCTGCACGCGTCCAGTAGGCACAAGGCCGCACCCGTATCTCCACCCCCGCCCAGCGAGCAGCCTCGGCGTGCTCACGCGCAAGGGTCTCGAGAAAATCGCCCAGGGCAAAGGGCTCATGGCGCGGCTGCACACGCCCGTTGTCCAAGGTGTACAGGTCCAGAATCGAACGAAACAGCTGGGACACATTCAGCAGCGATCGATCAATGCTGTCCACCAGCCTGCGTTCCTCCTCGCCCAGCCGCGCCTCGCGCAGGCAAGCGGTGAACAGACTGATGGAGTGAATGGGTTGGCGCAGGTCGTGACTCGCCTGGGCCAGAAAGCGGGACTTCTCGAGATTGGCTGCAGCGGCCTGCTCCGAAGCTCGGCGCGTGCGTTCGAGCAGCAAGTGCGCATAGACGGGGATCACGGTGCTGGTGGTCAGCAACATCAGCACCAGAAAAGGGTTGGCCTGCCAGTAAGGCGTCAGTTGGTACACCGCAACCAAGGCGATCAGCGCCAGTCCGGTCGCGATGGCCAGGTACCGGGAGCCGAAACGCATGCCGTTGCCCAGGTTGACCCACACCATCACGGCATACAGGGGCAGCGCCGCCTCACCGCCGACTACCAGGCCGAAGCAGGTGCCTGTGTAGTCGTGCACCATGCCCAGCACCCGGCGCCACGGATAGTGCCCCGGCCAGCGTGCGATGGCCTGGCGCAGAAGCACCGATACCAGGAGAAAGACGACAATGTAGACGACCACCGGCACGTAGAGCGCAGCAGAACGGTCCAGCAGAAAGACCAGCATCGCCACATAGGCGAAGGCGCAACTGCCAACGACCAGACGCAAGTTCGCTTGATCGAGCTCGTTGTTTTTATCCAGGGCCATGGCCGGAATCCTTTTCATCAGGCGGCTTTGCTCCCGTGACGGGGCGGCACGCACTTGCCAGGGCTGCTACGTTAACATGGCCCGATCGACCTGCGGCCAAAGGGAGTTGCCAAGCGTGACCAGTCGAATAATCGTGGCGGACGACCATCCGCTTTTCAGGGAAGCCATGGTGCGTACCGTCTACCGTGTGCTACCAAGCGCCCATGTAGCTGAGGCCGGCAGCCTGGATGAGGTACTGCAGCTTGCCAGCGTCGGCGAGGCCCTCGACACCTTGATCCTTGACCTGCGTTTTCCGGGCCTGGATTCCGTCAGCCGCCTCGCCCAGCTCAAACGCCAACTGCCGCGCACGACCTTGATCGTCGTCTCGATGGTGGATGATCCGGTCATCATCGACCAAGTCATGGCTTGCGGCGTTGATGGTTTCATCGGCAAAAGCCTGAGCGCCGAGCAAATGGGCGCTGCGATCCTTGCCGTTCGAGCCGGAGAAGTATTGGTGCGCTTCGCGCCCTCAGGGCTGCTGCCGGTCGCCAATGCCGACTCGGGTACCGAGCACCTGACTCAACGCCAACAAGACGTACTGCGCTTGATCGCTCAGGGCAAGACCAACAAGGAGATAGCCAAGGCGTTGGATATCTCGCCCTTCACGGTGCGCATCCACGTTTCGTCACTGCTCAAGGCACTTAATGTCAGCTCGCGTACCGCTGCTGCCGTCAAGTACTCGGCCGGGTAGCACCGTTGGTCAGACCTGCGCCTGCCTAGACGGACTTCTACGCGTGCGGTGGTGCTCTGAACAAGTGAGAGGCCTGGCAATGGCTGTGCCCCTCACTCCTGTGTTGGCCCGCCGTCAGGGCGGGCCTTTTTTTAGAACCAGCGGAGGCGCGCGCAATGATGCAGAAACTGATGATGGGGGGCGGCAATGTCCAGGACGACTGGCCCGAGCTTGAGCAAGAGCAGCGCAATGATAAAGTCGATGACCCGGACACTGATCCCGGTCTGACCGATGAAGACCAGGATCGGCCAGGCGTGCCTGCCAGCGATCCCGAGGCGGGTGCGTGATCGGTTGATGATGCAGGCTGCGCAATCAGGCGGTGGTGGCAGGGTCTTCCAGGGACTGTCCAGGCTTGCTGCCTGATAGGCGCCAGGTCACGTCCGTGACGCCGTAGCGTTCGGCCATGGGCCGGCTGACCTTGCGGATTTTCTCGCGCCCGAATTTCGGAATGATGCCAATGCCTGCATCGCAGCTCGCCCAGTGCCAGGCTTCGGCGTTATCCAGGCGTTCAAGACGAATGATGAAGGTGCGGGGCTCGCCATGGAGCCGATAATCGATGATGTACAACTGGGGACTAGGCATCGCTGCACCCTCCTCTTTTGCGTGGATGACCCTGCGATGGAGTGCAGCTCGGCGATAAAGATTCAATCGAATATGCGTCATTGCTCCCAAGGGGTGCCTGGCACAGCCTTTGGCAGGCACCCAGGATGAGTTCAGCCACGCGCTTCGTTCGTTGCACTACGCCCGCCGCCGTGGCTGTTCTGACCACCCTTACGGCCAGCCTGCGAAGCGCGCTCACGGTCATTGGCGAAGTTTCCACCTGAAACCTGACCCCCTTTCTGCCCAGCACGGGAGGCCTTTTCGCGGTCATTGGCGAAATTGCCCGGGTTGGTTTCCTTGGTGCCGCCACGTTGACCGGTCGATTTTTGATCACGAGCCATATCGTTTCTCCTTGCGGTTCTGGAAATGCGCATGGCACGAAGCCGCGCCCTTCATCAGAACCCGTGCGATGACAGGCTACTCAGTCCCAAGGCATGGATTGCAGATCGGTGGCGCGAATGGATTCTCTGGCCGAACACTTGCGGGCCAGCCATTAGCGCCTCGTAAAGGCGCTCGCGAATATCCTCGCGCGTTGCCTATAATGTCGCTCCTCCTGCCCCGCGACATGTCGATGGGCTGTCCGTCAGGTCTGTACAGGGCACCGCCATGAAGTCGACCGTTAACCAGCCCGCCGCGCCCCATCCTTCGAACCTGAGTCCTAGTCATCTCAATTTCCCGGTGGTGGGTATTGGTGCCTCTGCAGGGGGGATCGAAGCCATCTGTACCCTGTTCAGGCAGATGCCTGCCGACTCTGGCATGGCATTCGTCATCGTGCTGCACTTGTCTCCAGACCATCAGAGTGTCGCTGATCGAATCATTCAGGAGACCACCGGCATGCCGGTGAGCCAGGTAACGGCGCCGGTACCGATTGAACGCAACCATGTATACGTGATCTCCCCTGCCAATCGGCTGTCGACCAATGACGGCTATCTGCGTGTGGCACCCGCCAACAGGCGACGCGGTGACCATGTGGCGATCGACCTGTTTTTCCGTGACTTGGCCGACGTACACAAGGACCATGCCTTTTGCGTGGTACTGTCCGGCACCGGCGCAGACGGCGCCGTAGGGTTGGCGCGCGTCAAGGAGCAAGGCGGCGTCACTTTGGTGCAAAGCCCGGATGATGCCCAGTATGACAGCATGCCCAGGGCGGCCATCGAAACCGGGCTGGTCGACGTTGTGCTCCCGGCGGCAGAGCTTGCCCAAAAGCTGATGGAGCTGTGGCATAACGCACGGCAGGTCAACCTCCCACGCATCGAGGATGACAGCCTGCCGCCTGCGCTGGGTACCCGGGCGGGCGACCCGGAGTCATGCGAACCTTTGCTGGAAGAGATCCTGCTGCAACTGCGTAGTGCTACCGGGCATGACTTCCAGCACTACAAGCGCGCCACCGTGCTACGACGGATTGAGCGGCGCCTGCATGTCACGGGGCAGGCCGACCTGCGGGCTTACCTGCACTACCTCGAAAACCACAAGGAGGAATCCGCCGACTTACTGGCGGACATGCTCATAGGCGTCACCAATTTTTTCCGCGACCGTGAAGCGTTCGAAGCCTTGGAACGAATTGTCATGCCCCAACTGGTGGGCGAGCCGGACTCGGCTGACAACCCGGCAGAGATTCGCATCTGGTCCGCCGGCTGCTCGACAGGAGAGGAGTCCTACAGCCTGGCCATGCTGACATGCGAGCAGTTGGCCGTGGACCAACGTGCCAATAACGTACAGGTGTTCGCCACCGATCTTGACGAGCGCGCCATTGGCCATGCCCGCACGGGTTTGTATCCAGAGTCCATCATCACCGACGTGCCGCCATCGCGGCTGCGCCAGTTCTTCGTCAAGGAAGACCAGCATTATCGAGTACGCAAGGAAATACGCGAGAAAGTGCTTTTCGCGCGGCATAACCTGCTGTCCGATCCGCCCTTCTCGCAATTGGGCTTGATCGTCTGTCGCAATCTGCTGATTTACCTGGACCGCGAAATCCAGCGTGACATCCTGCGCATGTTCCATTTCGCCCTGCGCCCGGGTGGGTACCTGTTCCTGGGCTCGTCCGAATCGGCAGAGCTGGCTGGCGAGCTGTTTGCAGTGGTGGACAAGCGTAATCGCATCTACCGGGCGCGCGAGGTCGCCGGTGCCGGCACGCGTCCGGGGCGTCAGCTGCAAGGGGGTGATCTAGGCGCTCTGAAGCAGCCGGCCACCGCCAAAAGCAGAGCCCAGCGCAAGCCCTCCTATGCAGAGGTGCACCACCGCGCACTGGCGCGCCGAACCCCGCCGAGCCTGATCATCGACGGTGAGGGTACCATCCTTCATCTGAGTGAAGGGGTCGGGCGCTTCATGCAACTGGGCAGCGGTGAATTGAGCCGTAACTTGCTCAACCTGGTACTGCCCAGCCTGCGACTGGCGCTTCGCAGCACCCTGTTCCAGGCGCGCCAGGGCACCCATGCGGTCACCTCTCGCCCTGTGGACCTGGGCGAGGATGACCAGCGCTGCCAGGTAGAGATTACGGTGCAACCGCATAAGGATGAGCAGACAGCCGGCGAATACCTGCTGGTAGTGTTCGAAGAGCGCGCGCCCGATCCGTCATTGCCCTTGGTCGGTGCCATTCGCCAGACCGACAGCATGGTGCTGAACAACCTGGAGCGAGAGTTGCAGCGCACGCGCTTGCAATTGCAGGAGACCATCGAGCAGTCGGAGATCTCCAGTGAAGAGCTCACCGCCTCCAATGAAGAGATGCAGACCATCAACGAAGAGCTTCGCTCGGCCAGCGAAGAACTTGAAACCAGCAAGGAAGAGCTGCAGTCGATCAACGAAGAACTGTTGACCGTCAACTACGAGCTCAAGAACAAGGTCGAGGAGACCGACAAGGTCAATGACTACCTGCGCAACTTGATTGCCAGCACTGACATC
This sequence comes from Pseudomonas sp. UBA5666, assembly GCF_002420785.1. Classification (NCBI taxonomy): domain Bacteria; kingdom Pseudomonadati; phylum Pseudomonadota; class Gammaproteobacteria; order Pseudomonadales; family Pseudomonadaceae; genus Pseudomonas; species Pseudomonas sp. UBA5666. The sequence goes on from NZ_DIIQ01000037.1 coordinate 23,126, forward strand.
GCCGCCGTGTTCGTCGACCGCAACCTGCACATTCGCTGGTTCACCCCGCGTGCGACCGACCTGTTCAACATGCTGCCGGTGGACACAGGCCGCTCTCTGCTCGACATCACTCATCGCTTGGATTACCCCGCTCTGGCAGATGATGCGCGTGCCGTGGTCAATGGCGAGCACATCATCGAGCGCGAAATCGGAGGCCAGGCCTACCACTGGTACCTGGCCAGGTTGCTGCCCTATCGCTCAAGCGAACAGAAGATCGACGGGGCCGTGCTTACCTTTATCGACATCAGCAAGAGCCGCGCGGCCGAGGAGCGTCTGCGACTTGGCGAGGAACGCATGCGAGTAGTCGCTGAAAGTACCCACGAATTCGCCATCATCCTGTTGGATGAGCAGGGCTTGATCACTGATTGGAACACAGGCGCCACATTGATCTTCGGCCATGAAAAGGCCGATGTGGTGGGCCGGCATTACCAGCTCATCTTCACCGAGGAAGATCGCCAGCACGGCATTCCCGAGCAGGAGTTGCAAAGGGCGCGCACCAACGGCCGTAGCCAGGATGAGCGCTGGCACATGCGCAATGACGATAGCCGCTTCTATGCCAGCGGTGAGATCTCGCGCTTGAAAGGCAATTCATTGCGTGGTTTCGTGAAGATCGCTCGTGACTTGACCGGGCACAAGCGCCTGCACGATGAACAGAGCAAGCAATTGGCCGAGTCGCAAAGCAGCAGCCACATGAAGGATGAGTTTTTTGCCATCATGTCCCACGAGCTCAAACACCCGCTCAACCTGATACAGCTCAACGCCGAGATCCTGCGTCGTCTGCCTTCGATCGCCCACATCGCCGCTGCGAGCAAGGCGGTAGCCACCATCCGCGAGGCTGTCGCCAGCCAGGCGCGCATCATCGACGATCTCCTGGACGTGGCCCGTATCCGAACCGGCAAGCTCAAGCTCAAGACCGAAGCAGTAGACGTGGCTGCCATCGTCGAGGGTATCCATGGGGTTGTCGTCAGCGAGCAGCCTGACTCGGCAGTGGTGCTGGAGCTGCCTGCTGACCGTCTACCGCTGTTCATCGACGGGGATAGCACACGCTTGGAGCAAGTGATCTGGAACCTGCTCAACAACGCCCTGAAGTTCAGCCCGCCCGGTAGCGCCATTCGGTTGTCGCTCAGCCACGATGACACGCAGGTGTCGCTCAGCGTGATAGACCAGGGCATCGGCCTCACGGCAGACAGCCTGGAGCACATTTTCGATCTGTTCAGCCAGGCAGCGTCGCCGCTCGGGCACGCGGCTCGAGAGGGTCTGGGAATAGGGTTGTCGCTGGTCCGTCAGTTAGTGGAGGCCCATGGCGGAAGCGTAAGCGCGTACTCCGCAGGCCTCGGTCAAGGCTGTACGTTCACCGTCACTCTGCCCTTGTCCCAGAGTGGTAGAGGTGAGCAGCTTGCCTGCCAGCAACCTGAGCGCATGGGTCGCCTTGATGGCTTGCACGTGCTGCTGGTGGACGACTCGCCCGAAGTGCTCGACGTCATGCAACAGCTCCTGGAAATGGAATGTGCGCAGGTAAGCGCATTCGCTGACCCGCGCCAGGCGCTCGAGGTCGCCAGGGACACGAAGTACGACGTCATTCTGTCGGACATCGGCATGCCAGTCATGGACGGCCATGCACTGATAAAGGCCCTGCGAAACATGAAGCACCTGCAGCACACGCCGGCCATCGCCCTGACTGGCTATGGGGCGAGCGCCGATCAGCACCGGTCGAAGCAATCAGGCTTTGATCGCCACCTGAACAAGCCCGTCGGCTATGACGAATTGGTAGAGGCCATCGAAAGCCTGCACGGTTCGGTTCTCTACTGACCGTTCGTCGGTGAATTGTTACAGTTTTATGACTTTTTTACGGTTCTCGGCGACTAATTCCTCATAGGAATGTGATTCGCCGGAGTACCCATGAAATCTGCCAAGCCCCGCGCAACCATTATCTGTCGGCATGGCAAACACGCTCATAAATGGCTATGGGTTCGCAAGCAAAACGCCCCTTGGACGCTGCCAGGTGGCAAAGTTGAGCCTGGTGAGACGCCGCTTGAGGCGGCCCAGCGTGAATTGCTGGAGGAGACAGGTCTGCAGGCCCACAATTTCACGCTGCTGATGCGCCACGAGACGCCCCAGCGCATGCACTATGTCTTCGAGGCCGAGTTTGATGAAGCGCCCCAGCCTTGCGCCTTGCATGAGATCGCTGACTTTCAGTTCGCGCATTTCGAACACGTCAGCACGCTCAAGCAAGACATCAGGAAGTTGATTCGCTCGTTGCTCGAGTGTGACGCGGCTACTGCGGCGTCTGTTCGCTGACGCCCTCCTCGACTGGCTGCTATCTGGAGTACAGGCGTGCCGCTTTAGGCGTGCACGCTCCATTGACAGTCGCCCGCCTCAATCGGCAAATCGTCGATCGCATGAATCATCCCGCTGTCCAGAGCCTCTTGTGGGCCAAGGATCCGTGGGGCCGCCATCAGGTAGCGGGGCACGTCAAGCGCCTGCGCCGCGCCTTCCGTGCGCTGAGCCACAATCTGGGCGTACAGGCGCAAGTCATAATCCAAGCTCATTGCATATTCGGCCATCCGAGAGTGGTCGATGGAACCGTGCAGCGTCCAGTGGAAGGGATGGAACAGGAACTTGCTGTAGGTGCACGCGGTGCGGCGCTCGCCGGCCAGAAACAGGATGTTGCCCATCGACTCGACCGTGCCAAGGTTATGCGTGTGCACAGTGACAGGCAAAGTCCGCAGGTAGTTGTACAAGGTAAACCCGTAGCTGCACTCGCCGCCCATGGTGGCGACATTCAGCTGCACCACCTCGGCCCCCTGGTTCACAGCCTTGGTACAGGTGTTGATCAGGTTGCCGCAGGTAGAAGAATTGATAGGGCCGGTGAAATGGATGATGTGTCTGGCCATGCGCACCTCCAAGAAGTGTCGATACAGAGCGTCGGTCACCACCCTGCCTGTCTAAAAATGGAATCGAGCTCATCTGCAAAGTTCAATTCCACCCCCCGGCCACCGCCATTGATCAACTGCGCCTGAACCCTCCTGCCGCTGCGCTGGTCGCAATGGTGAATGGAATGGAGATGCGATAGGAGGCAGCGTGAGCGAGGTACGCATTGGCATTTCAGGATGGCGATACGGCCCTTGGCGCAGGGATTTCTATCCCAAGGGTCTGCGCCAGGATGACGAACTGGCCTTCGCATCGAGGGCGGTCACGACCATCGAGATCAATGGCTCGTTCTACAGCCTGCAAACGCCCGAACGCTATCAAGCCTGGCATGACGCCACACCCGATGACTTCGTCTTCGCCGTCAAGGCACCGCGATACATCACCCACATCCGCAGACTCAAGGACATCGATACGCCATTGGCCAATTTCTTCGCTTCCGGGCCGCTTCTTCTGGGCAACAAGCTCGGCCCTTTCTTATGGCAGTTCCCTGCCAACATGCGCTTCGACGCTGAGCGATTCGGTGCATTTCTGCAGCTGCTACCGCGTGACCGAGCCGCTGCCAAACGTAGCGCCAATGGCTGCGAGCAACGCCTGCAAGGTAACGGCGGTACGCAGATAAGCGGGAATGCACCCCTACGCCATGCGGTGGAAATACGCCACGAAAGCTTCCTGTGCGATCGCTTCGTGGAACTGCTGCGCCAGCACAACGTTGCCTTGGTGGTGGCCGACAGCGCGGGTAAGTGGCCTTACGTCGAAGACGTCACCGCAGACTTCATGTATATGCGCCTGCATGGCGATGTCGAACTCTATAGCAGCGGGTATACCGTCAGCGCGCTTCGCCGCTGGAAGAAACGTATCGAACAGTGGACTGAGGGAAGCCAGCCCGACGACGCACATCTGATCGTACAAGGGCCGCCACCCCGGTGCCCAACGCGTGACGTGTACTGCTATTTCGATAACGATCAGAAAGTCCATGCCCCTTACGACGCGCGCCGACTGCTGGAAAAGATGCACTTGGACCACGAATTGATGACCGAGCCGGGCGCCGAGCCGGAGGTTAAGCTGTGAACCCTACACTCCCCGCGCCAAACTGCATCATCGACAAAATCACCGCCGTGCACCGCCTGAACGTGCTGACGCTCAACGTGCACAAAGGCTTCACCTTCTTCAACCGCCGCTTCATCCTGCCGGAGCTGCGCGATGCGGTACGGGCCACAGGCGCCGACCTGGTGTTTCTCCAGGAAGTGCATGGCAGCCACCAGCAGCATGCGATCAGCCATCCCGCCTGGCCGGAGGCGCCCCAGTACGAGTTTCTGGCAGACAGCATGTGGCCGCAATTCGCCTATGGGCGCAACGCCGTCTACCCCCATGGCGATCACGGCAACGCCTTGCTCTCCAAATTCCCAATCGTACGTTCAGAGAACCTCGACGTATCGGTCGAGGGAAACGAACAGCGAGGTCTGCTGCACTGTCAACTGGAGGTGCCGGGCCATGACGAGGTGCATGCAATCTGTGTACACCTGGGGCTACGGGAGGCACACCGCCAGAAACAGGTGAGTTTGCTGTTCGAGTTGCTCGACCGCCTGCCTGCCAAGGCGCCCGTGATCATCGCCGGGGATTTCAATGACTGGCGCTTGAAGGCAGATGCCGTGTTGTCAGAGCGCCTGATTGAGGCATTCGGGGAGCGTTTCGGCTCTCCGGCCCGCAGTTTTCCCGCGCGCCTGCCGCTGCTTCGGCTCGACCGGATCTACGTGCGCAATGCCATGCCCCATGCTGCAAAGGTTTTATCCAACTATCCGTGGTCGCACCTGTCCGACCACGCCCCCTTGGCTGCGGAGATCAACGTGTGAAAAGACCTTGGGTCGATGGCAACAGCGTCGAGCTGTTGATCAATGGTGAGGCGTTCTACCCGCGAGTCTTCGAGGCCATGGGCCAGGCGCGCGATGAAATTCTCCTTGAGACATTCATCATCTACGAGGACAAGGTTGGCCATCAGTTGCAGCGTGCCCTGATCGAGGCAGCGCAACGTGGGGTTCGTGTCGAAGTGGTTGCCGATGGGTATGGCACCGCTGACCTGTCAGCTGAATTCATCGGAGCGATGACCGAAGCGGGGGTGAGGTTTCACTTGTTCGATCCCCAGCCTCGTCTGGCTGGCCTGCGCACCAACCTGTTCCGCCGCCTGCATCGCAAAATCGTCGTGATCGACGGGGAGCGTGCGTTCATTGGCGGCATCAACTATAGCGCCGATCATCTCGGCGACTATGGGCCGATGGCCAAGCAGGACTACGCCGTGGAGGTCACCGGTCCAGTGGTCGCCCAGGTGCATGCCGTGAGCCGTCGACTGATGTCGCCGGTGCTGGAGCCCCCAAGCGAGGTGCGCCCGGTTACCGACCCCACTGGCGACATCACCGCCGTGATGGTAGAGCGGGACAACGGCCAACGCAGCACCGCGATCGAAGCGTATTACCTCGAAGCCCTGCGTGGCGCTCGTAAGCGCATAGTGGTAGCCAATGCCTATTTTTTCCCAGGCTATCGCCTATTGCGCGAACTGCGTAACGCCGCGCGTCGAGGGGTTGAAGTGACCCTCATCATGCAAGGTGAGCCGGACATGTGGTGGGTGCGTACGCTGGCTCGCCTGCTCTACAACTACCTGCTTCGCGATGGGGTGCGGATCCATGAGTATTGCCGACGCCCCCTGCACGGCAAAGTCGCGCTGGTGGACGACGAATGGTCCACGGTCGGCTCGAGCAACCTCGACCCGCTGAGCCTGTCGTTCAACCTTGAAGCCAACCTGTTCATCCGCAGCCGCGCCTTCAACCAACAGCTCCACGACCATTTGCAGTCGCTGGCCAGCGAACAGTGCAAGACGGTCACCCTTGAGCGAATGATCCGCGGCTACTGGTGGCGGGCGCCGCTGATCTTCTTGAGCTTCCATGTCATACGTCACTTCCCGCGCATTGCCGGCTGGCTACCTGCGCATCGCAAGCGCCTAAAGACGCCAGGGCAAGCGGTGGAGACCCAAGGCAACCTGCACGAGGGCAACACCTGATGGAACGAAAACGTTGGCAAGTGTGGGCCAAGCGTCTGTTCACGGTCCTGTTCCTGATCCTGATCCCGGCGTTGTTGTTCACGCTGGCGCGCAACCTGGACTGGAACGAGGTACGTGAATCGCTGTTGGCCTACAAGCCCGGCACATTGGCTGTCGGGTTGGTCATGGCACTGATGAGCTTCCTGATCTTCGCCAGCTATGACCTGTTGGCTCGTGCCTATACCGGTCACAAGTTGCCGGTGCGTCAAGTGCTGCCGATCGCTTTCGTGTGCTACGCCTTCAACCTCAATTTCACCACCTGGGTAGGCGGGGTCGCGTTGCGCTATCGGTTATATGGCAGGCTCGGGCTCGATACCCCCACCATCACACGCATCCTGACCTTGGGGCTATTGACCAATTGGATGGGCTACATGCTGCTGGCAGGCGGCGTGTTTGCAATGCGCCTGGTTGAGTTGCCGGCAAACTGGGCCGTCGGCACCACCGGGCTGCAGCTGATTGGCTTTGCGTTGCTGGCCATCTCGATCGGCTACCTGCTAGCCTGCGGTTTTGCCAAAAAACGCACTTGGCGCTGGCGCGAACATGAACTGACGTTACCCTCGCTGCGCCTTGCGCTATGCCAGGTGGCCTTGGGTGCCAGCAACTGGGCAATGATGGCGCTGCTGATCTTCTGGCTGCTGCCAGATCAGGCATTCTATCCCTCCATTCTGGGGGTGCTGTTGATCAGCTGCGTGGCCGGTGTAGTGGCCCACATACCGGCAGGGCTCGGGGTGCTGGAGACGGTATTCCTAGGCTTGCTCCAAGGACAGATTCCACAAGGCAGCCTGGTTGCAGCCCTATTGGCCTATCGAACCTTGTACTACCTGATACCGCTGGTGTTGGCGGTCATCACCTACCTCGTGCTGGAGAAGCGCGCCAAGGCCATGCGCCGGCAAGACTCGGCAGCACCAACGTGATTGACAGGTAAGTAGAGCAGGGATAGCGCAGATCCCGACTTAGCTCAGCTCCTTGGAGCGGTCTTGCCGGGGCGCCGGCGAGGCCGCGCCCACACACGGAAATTCGCTAGCTATCACAAACAATGCAAAGCAGGTTGAACAGGCCGGGTCTGCCCGAGCAGACCCGGCTCAATATCCCTCACGGCGAAATAGGATCGCTGGCAGGGAAAGTCTCATCCAGTGCATTGTCCACACTGGTTTCCTTCTTTTGCTCGACCTTGCCACAGGTACAGTCTGGCATGCGGCATGGCTCGCCGTTGCGGTGTCCGGTTGCACACGCCTCGCAACAGTAGGCCTTGCCATTCTGCGGCAAGGTGCTCACCGTGCAGGAACACTCGGTACAAGCGCAGCGTAATTCGCTCATGATCAGCTCCTTTCGTCTTCTTCAATTGCATCATCAGTCCACGGTTTCCCGTCAAGCGGGTTGGTGCGGGCCAGTTCTGCTTCGTCAAGGCCACGGCCGCCGCCGATTTCCATCGCGTCTACTTCGGTCAGGGCCTGATCGGCAGGGCCGCCATATCCAGGCTCATGAGGATCTCGGGCGCCGGTCTCATCCAGCAGCGTGTCCGGGCTCAGGTCGTCATCGGTGACGCCGTCCTCATGCAGGCTGTCGGTCAGTGCCTCGCCGCCGGTCAAGCCGCTCTGGCGCACCCGTTCTTCCGGAAACTCCTGCTCCACTTCACTTTCTGGCCGCTCATCACCTACCCGTCCCTGACGGTCATCAAGGCGATCACTGAAGTTCAGCTCATGCACGCTGCCCATTCGATCCTCGATGTCATCGATCTCGGTCGGGGTATAGGCTTTGGGTTCATCGGGTCTGGACATTACGCCTCTCCATCAGTTGGCTTACCCAAAGTCGACTGCTCTGCACCCAGGAAGATTCAGAGTTTTACGCGGCTACCGGTGGTTTTTTGAACTCCAGCGCTGTTCGCCACCTCCCAAGATCAAGACAGCGCAGGTTCCGGAGTTCCCATGGCCAAGCCCCTCGAGGAATACGCGCGCAAGCGCGATTTCAACGCCACGCCTGAGCCGAGCGGCAAATCCGGCCGCACCAAAGCGGCCCACGCATTACAGTTCTGCATTCAGAAGCATGACGCCAGCCATCTTCACTATGATTTCCGGCTGGAACTCGACGGCACGCTTAAAAGTTGGGCGATTCCAAAAGGCCCTTCCTTGGATCCGAAAGTCAAACGCCTGGCCGTGCATGTCGAAGACCATCCGCTCGATTACGCCACGTTCGAAGGCCATATTCCGCAAGGTCACTACGGTGGCGGCGATGTCATCGTCTGGGACCGTGGCGTCTGGGAGCCGGACGGTGATCCGCGTGAGGGGTACGAGAAAGGAAAGCTACGCTTTCGTCTGCAAGGCGAGAAGCTCGCTGGCATGTGGAACCTGTTCCGAACACGGCTGGCAGGCAAGAAAGAGCAGTGGATGCTGGTCAAGTCAAACGACAGCCAGGCCCGCAGTGAGGCGCAGTACAGTATCGTCGAGGAACAGCCCGACAGCGTGCTGAGCGACCGGACATTGACCCCCAAGCCTTCTGCGAAGACGGCCAAACAGGCTAAAAGTAAGCCTGCCCCGGCCAAGCAGGCCGCCAAGTCCAAGTCCAAGTCCAAGTCCGGTAAACTACCAGACCACCTACAGCCGCAGTTAGCCACGTTGGTCGATTCACCGCCTTCCGGGGAGTGGCGGTATGAGGTGAAGTACGACGGATATCGCATCCTTGCGCGCATTGAGGGCGATGATGTACGGCTCTACACCCGCAATGGTCATGACTGGAGCGCCAAAATGCCCGGCCAGGTCGCTGCGCTACGCGCATTAGGCGTGGACTCTGCGTGGCTCGATGGCGAGATGGTCGTCAATGACGATCAAGGGGTTGCAGATTTTCAGGCCCTGCAGAATGCATTCGATACCGCTCATGATGAACAAATTACCTATTACGTCTTCGACCTGCTGTTCCTGGGCGGCCAGGATCTACGCGCCCTTCCCTTGCAGCAGCGACGCGACGCGTTGAAGCGTTTGCTCGAGCACAACACTGCGGACAACCTCAACTACTCCGCAGACTTCGACAAGCCGGTCGAAGCGTTGCTTGAAAGCGCCTGTACGCTGGGCCTTGAAGGCCTGATAGGTAAGCGCGCCGACAGCAGCTACACAGGCAAGCGCAGCGCCGACTGGATCAAACTCAAGTGCAAGCGGCGGCAAGAGTTCGTGGTAGTGGGCTATACCGACCCCAAGGGGAGCCGCAATGGGTTCGGCGCCTTGCTGTTGGCTCTGCACGAGGGCGACGGGGGCACGCTGCGTTACGCCGGCAAGGTCGGCACCGGCTTCAGTACCACCACTCTGGATACGCTGCACGCACGACTCGAACCCCTGCAGACCGCCAGCCCCCCTGTGGCCAACCCCCCCACTGGAGCCGAGGCCCGCGGTGTACATTGGCTCAACCCCACCTTGCTGGCCGAGATCGCTTTTGCCCAGATGACGCGTGACGGTGTAGTACGCCACGCGGTATTTCACGGCCTGCGCGACGACAAGCCGGCCACTGCTATCGACCTGGAGCGCGCCATGCCGAGCAAGACCGTCCATAAGCGCAAGGCGGCCAAGGACACCGAGACGCTGGGCGACCTGCGCCTGACCCACCCTGATCGCGTGATCGATCCCACCTCAGGCATGACCAAGCGCGACGTCGTCGAATACTACGCCCAGGTCAGCCAATGGATCTTGCCGCACCTCAAGCACCGGCCGGTTGCGCTCGTACGCGCGCCAGACGGCCTCGCCGGGGAACTGTTTTTCCAGAAGAACGCTGGTCAGCTGCACATTCCAAACGTGCGTACATACGACAAAGAGCAGGCCGGCCAAGCCGCCATGGTGATCAACCGCCCCGACACCTTGCTGGGCGCTGTGCAGATGAACATGCTCGAACTGCACACCTGGAACGCCACGGACACGCACTTCGACCGGCCAGATCGTTTCGTGCTCGACCTGGATCCTGACCCGGCCCTGCCCTGGAAAGCGATGCTGGAGGCCACGCAGCTGACCTTGACCCTGCTGGACGAACTGGGTCTGAAGGTGTTCATCAAGACCAGCGGGGGCAAAGGTATCCACCTCGTTGTCCCGCTGACGAGAAAAGCGAGCTGGGACGACGTCAAGGATTTCAGTCACGCCATCGTCACCTACCTGGCAAATCTGTTCCCTGATCGGCTCACCGCGGTGTCCGGCCCCAAGAACCGTGTGGGCCGTATCTTCATCGACTACCTGCGCAATGGCAAAGGCGCCACCACGGTGTGCGCCTATTCGCTGCGTGCTCGCGAGGGCTTGCCGGTTTCAGTGCCCGTCTGGCGTGAAGAGCTGGCGCAGCTCAAGGGGGCCAACCAGTGGACCATCGCCACCGTTGGCGAGCGACTGGCCGATGCCCAGGACCCTTGGGCCGACATGAGCAAGACCCGTCAATCCATCACGGCGCGGATGCGCAAACAACTTGGCCTCACGTGATGGCCGACGTCTACCGCTACAGGGAGTTTCGCGCATGAGCATGCCTCAGGACCACGACCTCACCCCGTTGGACCGCTTGTTGCGCACTTACGAGGAGCGGCTGCAGCCCCTCAATGTCGATACCCAGTCACTCGAATTGATGAAAACCTTGCGGTCCCAGTGCCTGGACGTCCTACCGCGCCCGGGTCACGGCAGGACGCTGGAGCGCTGGCAGACGTTGTCGCGCGTGGCCGGCTGTGACCTGGCTTTGGCCAAGCTCTATGAGGGCCACACTGACGCTTTGGCGATTCTGGCCGAATGTGGCGCTGGCCATCTTGTAGGCGATGGGATCTGGGGTGTGTGGGCCGCAGAGCCGCCGGATGCTCGCGCCGTCGTTGCATCCAGAGACGGAGATTGCGTTCGCCTTGCCGGGAAGAAGGCGTGGTGTTCGGGCGCCTTGCAAATCGACCAGGCCTTGATCACCGCCTGGGACGAGTCGGGTCAACCGCAGCTGGTTGCCATCCGCTTGGCCGACCCAACCCTGGGTCTGAATATCGAGCACTGGCAGGCCGTAGGCATGGCAAGCACCGCCAGCGTCGAGGTCGAATTCAACGACACGCCGGGTGTGCTGGTCGGTACGGCGGGCGAGTATTTATCAAGGCCTGGCTTCTGGCACGGCGGCGCGGGCATTGCCGCCTGTTGGTATGGGGCGGCCGAAGCGCTGGCCGACTACCTGCGCGAGCATTGCCGCAAGCCCAAACCGGACCCCCACGCCGATGCGCACCTGGGCGCCGTGGATGCCGCCCTGTGCGGCGCTCGGGCGGCATTACGTGAATGTGCCGCCTGGATCGATCGCAATCCACGCGCCGATGCCAGTCTCATCGTGCAGCGCGTGCGCGCCCACGTCGAACACGCCGTGGAGCACGTCATGCGACATGTAGGCCGCGCGTTGGGCGCAACACCGTTTTGCCGTAATGCACACTTTGCGCGGTTGAGCGCTGACCTGCCAGTGTTCATTCGTCAGAGTCACGCCGAACGAGACCTTGCAGCACTCGGCGCGCAGATCGCACAGCTTTCTTCCGGAGCATGGCAGCTATGAGTGAAGACCTGATCCAGTCCAATGACGGCACGCCCTGGTCAGCGTGGCAGCACTCGGCCCACCTGGCCCGGGCCACCTGGGTCTCTGCCCAGCAGCTCTGCCCACCGGGTCGACGCCTGGTACTGATCGCCCCACATCCAGATGACGAGATTCTCATGGCCGGTGGTCTGCTGGCCGATTTTGCAGGGCGCGAAGAGGACCTGGTGCTGATCTCGGCGACCGACGGCGAAGGCAGCCATCCTGGCTCGACTCGCTGGACAGAGCATCGCCTGCGTCGCGACCGGCCGCAAGAAAGCCGCAAGGCCATCGAGCAGCTCGGGCTGGACCCCAAGCGCATCGATTGGCGCCGCCTGCACCTGAAGGACAGTCAACTGGCCAGGGAGGAAGCCTTTCTGGTTAGCCACCTGACTCAGCTGCTGCGCCCGGAAGATGTGCTGATGACAACCTGGCGCGGTGACGGCCACTGCGATCACGAGGCGGTAGGCCGGGCCGGCGCGCAGGCAGCGTTGGCGCGTAAGGCCCAGTTGGTGGAAGTCCCCGTATGGGCATGGCACTGGGGCCAACCCGAGGATCCACGTCTGCCCTGGGAACGTGCGCACCGCTTGCAACTCAATGAGGATCAGGTGGGGCGCAAGCGCAAAGCCATCGCTGCACACGTCAGCCAGTTCGAACCTGACGGTTGTACACCGCCAGTGCTACGCCCCAACTTGCTGGACTGCGTGCTACAGCCCTTCGAACTGGTCTTCTTGTAAAAGGATCTGCCATGAGTATCGATGCCCAATATTTTGCCGACCTGTATGCCGCCAATGAAGACCCTTGGGCTTTTCGTACCCGCTGGTATGAAAAACGCAAGCGCGACCTGGTCATGGCCAGCCTCCCCCGGCAGTGCTACGAGCGTGTGTTCGAGCCGGCCTGCGCCAATGGCGAACTCAGTGTGCTGCTCGCCGAGCGCTGTGCCGAGCTGGTGTGCCAGGACCTCGACCCGAAAGCCGTGGGCCTGGCCACCGATCGCCTGGCCGATATCCGCCACGCACGGGTAGAACGCGCTCGCCTGCCTGCCGACTGGCCGGGCGGGCGTTTCGATCTGATCGTGCTCAGCGAAGTGGGGTATTACCTTGATCCCACCGACTGGTTGCAGGTGATCGAGCAGTCTGTTGCCAGCCTGTCCTATGATGGAGGCCTGTTGGCGTGCCACTGGAAGCATCCCATCGCCGGGTGTCCGCAGGACGGGCGCGAGGTGCATCGGATGCTGTCCAAACACCTGCCGCTATACCCGGTGTTCTGCCACGACGAGGCCGACTTCATCATGGCCTACTGGTCTAACCAACCTAGCGTGGTAGACCTTGACGAGACGTGCGTATGATCGGCGTCGTCATTCCGGCCCACAACGAGGCCCGGCGTCTGGGACGATGCCTGAAGGCCGCCTCGACTGCTGCCCAATACGCTGCGGCGGCAGGTCATCACGTCGCCATTCTGGTGGTTCTGGATCGCTGTACCGACGGCACCGCCGCCGTCGCACAGCGCCACGGAGCACACACCTTCGCGATTGAAGCTGGCAACGTCGGTATGGCCCGGCGCGCGGGTGCCGAATGGATGCTCGCGCGCGGTGCGACCTGGCTCGCCTGCACGGACGCAGACAGCCAGGTCCCTGCCCACTGGCTGACGGCACAGCTCGAATGCGGCGCTGAAGTAGTGTGCGGTACGGTCCATGTGAGCCACTGGCAGCCTTGGCAAACCGCTGCGTTGCGCAAACTCTATCTGAGCCGCTACGAGGCACGTGATGGTCATCGTCATATCCATGGTGCCAATCTCGGCGTGAGCGCACAGGCCTATCAGAGCGTCGACGGGTTCCAGCCTCTGGCGGCCCACGAGGATGTGCGTCTGGTCCGGGACCTGGAAGCGCTGGGGGTACCGATCAGTTGGTCAGCCGGGCACAGTGTGGCTACCAGCAGCCGACGCGAGTGTCGCGCACGCGAAGGGTTTGGCGATTACTTGGCCGGCCTGCAGGAGCACCTGCAGGCCAAGCACTTGTGACTGCCGTCAGGAAGCCTTGCGCGTGCGTTTGGCGGGCTTCTTCGCGGCAGCAGGTTTCTTTTTGGAAGGCGCAGGGCCTTTGCCGCCGAGGCTGCGTTTGAGCAGCTCGGTGAGGTCGATGATATCTGCGCCCTTCTCGCCGCCGGTGTCCTCGCCTTTTTCCACCGTCTCGATCTTGCCCTTGCTGGCCTTTTCGGCAACCAGTTCCATGATCGTGTCTCGAAACGCGTCATGATACTCGTCCGGTGACCAGGTGCCGGCCATGTCTTCAACCAGACGCTTGGCCATATCCAGCTCTCGTTTGTCCACTTTGGCCTTGGTCACTGTAGTGTCCAGTTCGAGCGTGTCGAGCCCACGCACCTCATCTGGCCAGCGCAACGTGATCATCACCAGGGCCTCGTCCAGGGGCCGGATGAGTGCAAGGTGCTGGCGGGTGTGGAGTACGACTGTCGCCAAGGCCACTTTGCCGGTGGTAGCCAGCGTTTCGCGCAAGAGCGCGTAGACCTTGCCCCCACGCCGGTCAGGGCTCAGATAGTAAGGGGTATCGAAGTGCTGAAGGGGAATGTCCCCCGCATCCACGAACGAAAAGATGTCGATCGTCTGGGTGGCTTCCGGGCGCGCCTTGCGGATCTCCTGTTCACTGATCACCACATAGCGGCCCTTCTCGTACTCCACGCCCTTGACGATGTTTTCCTTGTCAATGTCCTTCCCAGTGACCTTGTTGATGCGCTTGTAGCCCACCGGGTCCATGCTGCGCTTGTCCAGCCAGTCGAAATCAACGCGTTCACTGCTGACGGCGGAATTGAGCGCAACGGGTATGTGTACCAAACCGAAACTGATGGCGCCTTTCCAGATTGCCCTGGCCATTGACATGCTCCCTGAGTGATCTGCTGATACCTCAAGTGACTGCGCTACTTGGGCAAAGGTTTAACCGCAGCGCTGGGTGGCTAACACAGCCATTGGACAGAAACTCAGCCAGGATTGAAGAGCACCCGCTTGAAGGCTTCGGCCGCCAAGTGCACCTGCACGGACCAGTCGCTGGCCGCATCACTCCCGGCATCGTCCGAGATGTATTTCAGACACACGAACGGGATGTTCTCGGAGCGTGCGATGAGCGCCAGCGCGTAGGCCTCCATGTCGACCACGTCATAAGGTGCATCACCGTGGCTGATCTCGAAATTGTCCCCGGTGCCACAGGTCTCCACGGGTAAACCTGAAATGGCCAGCCCATGCTCGAGCACGACAGGGATGTCGGACAGCGGTGTTTCGTAGCGCGCAAACCCGAGGGGCGTGACGTCCATGTCACGCTGGACGAACCGTGTGCAGCACACCAGGCTGCCCTTGCCATGCAGCCGACTGCCTGCCGAACCGAGATTGACGATGAGCCTGGGCCTGCGCGTGGTAACGGCGCGGGTGAGTGCAATCGCCGCGTTGACCTTGCCAATGCCGGTGAAGACCGTATTCATATGCCCGAACAAACCACCCGCCTCTGCCTCCAAGGCGAAGACGAACAGCGTGTCTTCAAGGGCTACACGTGGGAACAGCGGGGTCAGCATCATGGTTACGGTCCTTGGCACAACGGTGATGGATCCCGCTATTCTCATTGAACCGGTGGTGAAATCAAACACCTACGTACGAAGGCCGGACTGCCAAAGAGGCACCCGGCCAGAGCGCCCCTGCAAGCAGCGGTAAAGATGAAATGTGTGATGTGATACCGAACCCCGGAGACCGCTGTGCGCCCCATGGGGCACATCTGGATATCGCTCAATCCTGTACCATCACCGATTACGCGTAACCGTCAGTGCCACAGCCGCAATACGTTCGACTCGCTCATAGCCTGGCTCCAATAATTGCTCGCCGAACACGTCAGGGTCGATCTCTCGATAGACCCAGGAAAATTCAGGGCCGGCCAGTTGCTCGCGAACGCCTTCGAGCAAAGCGTCCTGCCCCTCAACGATGGCAACGCCGGTATAGAGCAACAGTGATCCCCCCACGGTCAGTCGCTTAAGGCTCTGCTCGATGATGCGACGCGACAAGTCAGCCCCAAGCGATCCTCCGCCATGACGATACGTGCGTTCCCCGTCATCAAGCATGTAGGGAGGATTGGCCACGATCAGGTCGAACTGACCCGTCACGTCCTGGAGAATATTGCTGTGTTGAACAGAGACATTACTGACGTCGGCGAGGGCTGTATTGACCGCAGTAAAACGCAATGCATTGGGATTGATGTCCACGGCGGTTACCTGTGCATGCTGCGCAGCCCGGGCGATCACCAATGCGCCCACCCCTGTGCCACAGCCGATGTCCACCGCACGCTCAATGCGCTTGAGGGTCGATTGCAGGTGATCCTGGATCACATGGGCGAAACGATAGCTGTCAGGGCCAAAGAACACCGCATCGCTGGCCTGCGTAGGGTAAGCCGAGTGCACCAGCATCACCCCGTCCAGGGTCGACCAACGGACGGTGCTGGCCAGCAGGTCTCGATGAGTGTTCACTACGCCGGCGGTTTTCATCAGGTCGAGCTCATCGTCCGACAGCATCGAGGCGGCAAACGGCCGACTCCAACCAAACACATCGCGGACGGTGCAAGCCTTCTCGGCGCCTGGCCGGGCGTTGACCAAAGCATGGGTTGCGGGTGTCACGCAGGTAAAATGATAACCATCGGCGCGAAGGCGCTTACCCAACTGGAGTAAGGCTTGGTCTGCGGCTGTCTGAGATGAATCGAGGGGCATCAGTGAGATCCTTCCTGGAGCAGGCCAGTGGCCTGTATGTAAGCCCGGGTCGCGACCAATCCTTCGGGCGTCGCATGTTTGTTGCCGGACATGGCACCGATCAGCGTATCCATGTCGTAGTCCGCAGTGCACGGCCGCCGATTACTCGACGTCTGGTCCTGCAATTGCAGGGCTGCCTCCCAGGTACCCGGTAGCACCCGGCGAATGCGCGATTGCGACCCTGCGGCGATCCAGTCGTGCCACAACTGCTTCTCGTAGGCGGTAAATACACCATACATGGGCGCGGTCGGCCCCTCGATCAGTTGCCACCAGCGGCTTTGCTCGGGAGCCTCGCCTCGGCGAATCCAGCCTTGGGCCTGCATGGCTTCAAGAAAGGCCGGCATGGCGCCCGGCTCGGCCAGCCACTGATTAATGGTGCGCTTTTGCAGACGGCAGTGGTCCGAATGCATGAACTGACCGAAATTGCGCTTGTGTTCCAGGGCCTGGAGCAGCTCTGCTTCCAAGTCGAAACGTGCGATGAGCGCAGGGGTGCTGATCCCCAGATCATTGAGCCGGTAGCCCCGACGGACGCGCTCATAAAAACCCGCCACGTCATAGGCCGGGCACAATTGGCGCAGCGCCTGGAGCGACAGATGGGCATGCCCGCTGGCGGCATTGTCGATGGTGACATGCAGCTGGAAGTAAAATCCGTCGATACCCAGCTCTGCCAATTCGTACGTTGTAATCAGCAGATGCAAAGGCGGCTGTTCATAGCCAAGGTTGTAGCCAATCACTTCGGGTAGATAGTCCTGGCCATACTCGCCGAGCGCCAATTGCAAGGATGCCTGCAAGTAGCGACTATCCTCCAGGTCCGGACGCTCCAGGCAGCCGAGCCGGCTCATCAGGCGCTGGTAGATTAATACATGGTTGCAGCGAGGATCACCGCTGCCCAGTTCTTCGAGGTACGTACGGATAAGACCGTGATAACGTGGATCTTGCCATTCCCGCAAAGCACTGAACAGCCAGGCACCGTCTACAACCTTAGTGGGCTCAACTTGTTGCAGGAACCACAAGGCCTGGGCCCGGTTAGCAAAAAAGCGCCGCGGGCCGCCCTGCTTGCGCTGATCCAGATAGGCCTTGTAGCCCTCGGCCACACCGGCAGCGTGTTGCAAGCTCCAGGCGTCGAGTTGCGCCGGATCATCTGGCAAGTCGTCAGGCATGTCCTGAGCTTGCTCCAATTGGGCATCAAGCCAGGCCCGGCTACTGGTGTCATGGCCCTCGAGCAAGGCGTGGTAACGGTCCTTCAGGCTGGGGGCGACAGATGGGGCTTGGACCATCGCGGCGGTCTGGCGGGTCATGACCGTCATGGCATATTCCTCGTGCGCGTATTATTGATTGGCTTTCTGCCCTGTCATCGGCTCAGGGGCTGGCGCAGAACGGGGTGCAGCGTTTTCATCGGGTTTTTGCATCTGCAAGGACGGCTTGCTGGCATCGGAATCCTTGCCGGGGTGATTATTGTCGCGGTCAAAACAACCGCCGACGATGGTCAAGGCGCCAATCAGTATGATCAGTGGGAATGTGCGCATGGCAGGCTCCTTGCTCGAGTAAACGCAGTGCCAGGCGGGCCTGGCACTGCAAGGCTTCACTTATGACTTGCCGCCTTTGCGGCCCGACTCGCTGGAGTGGCCAGCGTTTGCTTGGCCCCCCTTCTTGCCGGCTTCGGAAGCCTTCTCGCGGTCATTGGCGACGTTGCCCGAATTTTTGCTACCGCCTTGGCTGCCCTGCTGGTTACCGCTACGGCTATTGTCTTTAGTGGCCATGATCTGAAACCTCTTATGACTTCGGAATGCACGGCGCCAATGCCGTACATGAATTGGGAGTCCGGACGTCCGCCAGGATTCGCATTATCGAGAAGGCTTCGGACAAACGGCTTAAACAAGGGTATGCCCAATAGTTCGCGCCCCCGTCACCGGCCTGGCGTTTTGTCCCGTCGGCCCTGCTGGCCACCTAGCCAATGACCGGTTGCGGCCCAGCAAACGGCGAGTGTCGCCCCGATCAACATGGCCACTTGTGGATGGTCCCCGATAAGGTCCAGGCCCCGCTTTATCCAGCCGCTGACCGCGTCACCGCCTCGATACACCACGGTGTCGATGAAGTTCTTGGCCTTGTATTTGTCTTCGGCGCTGACCACCGTGAACAGCATCTCGCGTCCTGGCCGTACCAGGGCGTACTCGCCGGCACGCCGTACGACCATCACGATGACGAACAAAACGAAGACAGGTGACAAGGCCAAACATACGAACCCAGCGGCCATGGCCAGGGGCACTGCCACCAGCAATACCCTCACACCCAGGCGTCGGGCGAGTCGACCGGTGAGAAACAGCTGCGTCAGAATAGCCAGTGCCTGAACGATTGCATCTATGGCGCCGAACACCTGCGTCTGGCGAGTGCGGTCGGCAAAGGTTTCACTGACGATGCGGGCCTGTTCGAAATAGAGGAATGTACTGACACTGGCCAGCAGCACGACGAACACGGCGATCCCGAGCAAATACGGCGTACGCATCACCGCCGCTGCGCCTGAAAACGGATTGCCACCCAGCGCGCGGCCTTCATGGGGGGCTTCGCGGGTCGGTAGAGGGTTAGTCGTACGCCAATGCTGCAACACCCAGGCGGCCAGTACGCTGCCCAGCAGCAGTAACGCCGCGAGCGTCAACAAGCCTGGGTGTCCAAGAGGCGCCACCAGCAGTGTGCCGAGCAGCGGCCCGCTCAGCCCGCCCAGGCTTGCCCCTGCTGCCATTACACCGAACAGGCGCTTGCCTTGCTCGGTGCTGAACAGGTCCGCAAGCACACTCCAGGCCAGTGAGATACTCAGTAGATTGAATACCGACAACCAGATATAAAACGCTCGTGCCACCCAAGGCCCGTCGGGGTGGCGTGCCAGCAACGCTGCAAAGGCGAGCAAGTTGCAGATGAAGAAGCCATAGGTCCAAGGCAGTATGTACCGGCGTCGTACACGGGAGGCCAGCCAGCCAAACACAGGCAGGCATACCACAGTGGCGATGAAGGTACCGGTGAACAGCCATTGCAGGTTTTCGACACCACCGGCAACGCCCATGGTTTCACGCACGGGCCGCAGCATGAAATAGCCCGTGAACAGCATGAAGAACAGCAGGCTGCCTGCCAGGACGGCTGGCGCCTCCCCGGGCCGCATGTCCAGCATCCGCTGCAGGCGCTGCCGCCACGTCACCATGATGTCAGGAGAACTGCTCGATGAGCGCTTGCTGCTGCGCTTGGGTAAGCAACGGGCCCTGCCCTGCCTTGAGCTGGTCCAGTTGACGGTCCAGTCGGCCAGTAGCCGGTATGACGGCGGTGACCGCCGGGTGGCTGAGGGCGAACTTCAGGAACAGCTGTGCCCAGCTACCGATGCCCTGCTCCTGTGCCCATTCTGGAAGCGCGCGGTCCTTGACCGTGGCGAACAGACGACCGTCATCGAAGGCGCGGTTGATCAGCACCGCCACACCCTTGTCACGGCACAGGGGAAGAAGCTCACGCGCAGCGCCGGGGGCATTGACCGCGTAGTTGATCTGGATGAAGTCCAGGGCCTGGCTGCGCACGATTGCGGCCACTTCATCGTGCCCAGCGTTCAGATAGTGGGTAATGCCCACATACCGCGTCTTGCCCTGTTGCTTGAGTTCACGTGCATAAGGTAACTGCTGCTGCCAGTTACGCAAGTTGTGCACCTGTAGCAGGTCCACGCTGTCCGTGCGCAGGCTGCGCAGCGTGCCGGCCCATTGGGCCTGGGCATCTGCGCGGCTGTTGGCGGCGATCTTGGTGGCAATGAAGCACTGGCGGTGCCACCCGCCTTCGTCGAGCAACTGCCCCAGGATACTGTCTGCTCCGCCATAATTGGGAGAGGTGTCGATGACCCGCCCGCCACCTGCGAAAAAGGCTTCAAGCACTTGATACAGCTGCCGATAGTCCGCTGAGCCTGCCGCGACTTCGAAGCTGCCTGACGTGCCAGCGCCGATCACCGGCAGTCGCTCATCCGTTGACGGGATGGGGCGCGACAGCATGCTCGCCGGTGCAGCTGCGCTCAGCCAGGGACTGGCGGCCAGCAGACCGATCGCAGCGCCTGCACGTAGGACTTCCCGACGTCCATACATAGGAACTCTCCGGTAACACAGCGGAAATATCCAATGCTAGTTCTTCATAGACGCCTTGCGATCATCTTGTGTATCTGGATGTTTAACGCTCAGCCCGCAACAGCAGGCGCAGATCCACAACATCGTGCGTCATCGGCGGGCACCAGTAATAGCCTCCGGTTAGCGGGCGGGTGAACTGATACAGAGCATCGATCACACCGTCTTCCATCCCACTCATGCGGCGCAACTGGACCTCGAACGAGGTGAAAGACGTACCCAAGGCCACAAATGCCAGTCCCGCACCGCGGGTGTCAGCCCAGGAAACCGAGCGACGCACCATGAAAGCTTCGGGCGCGTAGCTTTCCTGGGCAGTACGCTTCACATGCGCTGACTCGGGCGCATCATCCAGCTCTTCGTTGTCGCTCAGGCGACGGCCGATGATGTTGTCCTGCACCTGCTGAGGCAGCGATTTGAAATACTGCATGTCGTGCTTCCACAGCTGAAATGCGGCGAAGCTCGACCCCTGCAACCCTGGCGCACCTTCACCCAGGATGGCGGCCTCGATGGCGTCATCGCCACTGGGGTTTTCCGTGCCGTCTTCGTAGCCGGTCAGATCCCGGCCGCCTTGGTGAAGGAAACCATCAACGTGATCAACCAGCGCGAACGCCGGGCTTAGAAGGCGCTCCAGCGCCTGGGCCTGCAGATACAGGTCCCCGCGTTCGTCACCCCGCAACCATAGCCACAGCGCGTGCTGGGTACTGGGGTTCTCGACCGCGGCGTCCAGCAGCGGGAACGGGGTCAGGCCTTCGACGTGAGCGTTCAGCGCTTTTGCCAACGGCGCGCCCACACCCAGTGTCACGCGCAGGCCGTCGACATGGCCCAGCAAGGCGTCTAACGCCGCAGGCACGGCCTCGGTTGACTCGATGGAAAAGAACAGGTGACGCGCGTGCACCGGCACGGGCGTGGCAAGCAGACCTTGCTGATACGACATGAAGAGCGAGTCCTGGGCTGAAAAGCGCGCATGCTACTGCGCAGACTCAGACAGTGCAATGTATGCCCGAACCGGTAGGATCGCGGGGGAACTCGCTCAGCTAAAGCGCCTGTGCGCGTGAGATCTCAGTGACCGGCGTCCCTGTTGCGCCGCAGCTCGCGCACCAGGCGCTTTAGCGGAGGTGCGTAGAAAAAACCGAACGACACACCACCCTCGCGCCCTTTGACGGCATGGTGCAACCGATGGGCGCGGTGTAAGCGCGTCAGGTAGCGCCCCACCGGGCGCATCTTGCGCGGCCAATGACGGTGAAAAAAGCCATCATGCGCAATCACGTACAGCGCGCCGTAAGCCGCCACCCCGCCTCCGACCCATTGCAATGGCGCGTGCCCGGCCTTGCCAACCGCCACCAGTGCCAGCGAAATGACCGCCAGTGCCAGCAGGTAAACGTCGTTGGTTTCAAGCACGCCCAGGTGGGGTTCGTGGTGCGAGCGATGTAGCCACCAGCCCCAGCCATGCATGATGTACTTGTGCGCCAAGGTGCCGACACCCTCCATGGCCACCAGTGTGCCAAGCAGGACGAGGATATTGAACAGCATGAATCAGCCCGCGACGGTCCGTAAAAAGCAAAAGGTTAACCATTGAACGTGGATTTTTCCATCGTACCCGCCGGCTTGTCAGGCTTTTCCGGATGAAGCCATTGTCATGTTTTTACCCTTGACCTGATCAAGGGTCGGGCTTATCGTCCGCGCCGCACTTTTGCATTCATCAACAGGAGCCCTGCATTGGACACTAGCCCCAGTCGCTTGCGACAGGCCCACGCAGCGCGCTAGCCAGTCAGTCTCCCATGCTGCCTGGCCGAGTTGCCAAGGTAGCCGATGCACAGCATCGCCCCCTCCTTTCCCGTGGTCCTTTCGCATCTCTGGTTGTTACCACCGCGCCCTCCTGAGTGATGGCGTTGAAGCGGGCCTGTGCCCGCGGAAGAGGTTTGTTATGGATTGGAACGTATTCTTGCTGCGTGTCAGCACCGCCCTGCTGCTAGGGGCCTTGATCGGCGCCGAGCGTCAACTGCGTCAGCGCTTGACTGGCCTGCGCACCAATGGCCTGGTCAGCACGGGTGCCTGCCTGTTCGTGCTGATGACCCAGACGGTCCCGGGCATGGCACCTACCGATGCCTCCCGGGTGGCGGCCTATGTGGTGTCGGGCATCGGTTTTCTGGGCGGCGGCGTCATCATGCGGGACGGCTTCAACGTGCGTGGGCTGAACACCGCCGCAACGCTATGGTGCACCGCGGCCATTGGCGTGTTGTGCAGCTTGGGGCTGCTACTCGAAGCAACCTTGGGTGCAGTGGTCGTGCTGTGCGCCAACATCTTGCTGCGCGATATTGCCCAGCGCCTCGACCGCCAGGAGGTTGTGCCTGCCACGGAGGTGGAGCAGCAGTTCGAGGTGCGTATCGTCTGTCGAGCCCAGGATGAAATTCAGATCCGCAGCTTGATGCTGCACAGCTTCGGCGAGACTCAACTGCGCCTGCAGTCCTTGCATAGCGAGGACTTGGCAGACCCGGCCCGGCTGGAGGTGCGCGCCCAGCTACTGGGTACCTCACAGGCGCCAGCCCAGTTGGAGCGGCTGGTCAGCCGGGTCAGCTTGGAGAAAGGCGTCAGTTCGGTACGTTGGCAACTTCAGGCGTGAGGCCAGTGCCTGCCGGGGCTAGGCCGGGCTGCCCGCATCCCCATGCCGTACTTCAGGATCAGCAACCGCGTAGCGGTCCCGGCCCTGGCGCTTGGCTTCATACAGGGCCGCATCTGCCGCTTCCAATAGCTGCTGCGCACTCTGTTCACTGCGCGCGGGTTCCGCCACCGCAGTACCCGCACTGAATGAAACAATCCCAAGTGGGCTGCCCGCATGCACCATCATCTCCTTGCGCAGGGCTTGCTGCAGCGACTCGACAAACACCTTCGCTCCCCATACATCCGTGTCGGGCAACAGCAAGGTAAATTCCTCGCCCCCGTAGCGTACCGCCAGGTCTGCCGGACGCTGGGCAGCCTGGCGCAGCAGTTCGCCAACGCGCTGCAGGCACTGATCGCCTGCCCCATGTCCGTAACGGTCGTTGTAGGCCTTGAAGTGATCCAGGTCGAGCATCACCACGCACACAGGGTACGCCTGTCGTCGGGCACGGCGCAGCTCGGCCTCGAACACCGCGTCCAACCTGCGACGATTGCCCAACCCTGTCAGGCTGTCGGTCAAGGCAAGGGTCTTGAGCGTCTGGTGTGCCTGGTGCAGGGCGCGCTCGATCACGATGCGTTCGCGCACCTGGCGCAGGACCACCCAACCGAACAACGCAAGGACCATGACCAGCACCAGTAACACGAGCAGCGATTTGATCGCGTCCTGGCGCCAGGGGGCGATGATCGACTCGCGAGAAAGGCCCGCTTCGACCACCAGTGGGTAGCTGGCCAAGGCTCGGTAGGCATACAGGCGCGGCGTGCCGTCGACAACGGCTACCGCTTCGACCAACCCCTGGGGAGCGTATGGCAGGTGGTGTTTGAAAATGTCGCTGTTGGCCAGGTTGCGTTCAAGCAGCGGCTCGACGAATGGACGCCGCACCAAAATCGTACCGTCGCGCTTGGCCAACACCAGCGCACCACGCTCGTCGATCTTGAATTCTCCGTAGTAACGTACGAACCAGTCGACCTTGATGGTGCCCAGCAGTACCCCCGCAAAACGTCCATCCGGGTAATTCAGACGCCTTGAAATAGGTACGATCAGGTCACCCGTCGAGCGGCTGCGCACCACTGCACCGATACGAATGGCGCTGTCAGGATGGTCGCGGTGATAGATGAAGTAATCACGGTCGCCATTGTTAGCAGCTGGTGGCGTTGCCGACCGGTCCGTGACGAGCCAGCGACCGTGGCTGTCGTAGATGAACAGGCCGTGAAGTTGCGGAATGATGCGTACTTGCTGGCTGAGCAGCCCATGCAGGCGCTTGCGATCCAAGTGCTCGAACCCATCGCCCTCCACCCGCTCCACCAGCGCCGCGCTGATTGAATCGACCTGGCGAATGGCGTCCTCGGCATGCTGTGCAGTGGCCTGGGCCAGATTGGTCACCATGTTCGCGGCATTGTGGAACGCGTCCCGGTAATCACGCCAGATTCGCCAGCCCTCTACGGCTGCGAACGTCGTCATGACCACCAACATGAACGCCAGCACCAGGCGAAACAGGGCCACCGCTCGCCCCTGGCCCGCCAGCGCAAGGGCTGTTTCTTCGTCGGTCTGCCTGGCGCTTCGCATGCACATCCCCTGCACGTTCTTCGTCAACGCAGTTGACCACTGCCACGCCCTGATGATGCAAAAAAGATGAAACCTTTGGCCTGCGCGCGCCCTCAACAGTACGCGACACTGATGTCGCGCCATCGTTTAAGGAGTGAAACATGAGCAATCTCTTCATCAAGCGCGTCGGCCTTTCCATGGTGCTGGGCATGGCTTCGGTTCACGCCTTTGCTGCTAGCTCGGACGACTTCGTAGACGCGGCTACCGAAGCCGGCATCGCAGAGATCGTGACCGGTAAGCTTGCCCTGGAAAAGAGCCAGAACACTGAGATCAAGACCTTTGCCCAGCATATGGTGACCGACCATACCCAGGCCAACCAGGAGCTGGCAGACATCGCGAAAAAGCTGGACATCTCGGTACCCGATGACGCGGCCATTACCGACAAAGTGAAGAAAGTGATTCTGGAATGGCGTGACGAGTCCTTCGACAAGTCCTACGTGAACAATCAAGTCGATGCTCACGAGAAAACCGTCGAACTGTTCAAGAAGGAAGCCGCTTCTTCGGACAAGGCTGAGCTCAAGGCATTCGCTGCCAAGACCTTGCCTACCCTTGAAAAGCACCTGGAAGAAGCCAAGGCACTGCAAACCCATCACGGCAAGTGAGGCAAGCATGAGTAACGACGCACTGAAAAGCGAAATTCTGACTCGACTCAACCATGCTCACCCTCATGGCCTGGGCAAGGAGCTGCTGGACAACTACCGCGGTGAAAAAGCCGTGGCCGGCATGCTGAAATCGCTGCAGGACGATGGCCTGATCCACGATGGTAGCGTAAGTGTCGATGCTGATCATGAGGTGACGCTCAACTACCCGATCAAGCTCTCGGCCAAGGGTGTCGAAGCGGCCAAGCAGGCTGAAGTGGACAAACAGGCACAAGCCTGACGTTCACGCGCCACCGCTGGCAAAACCCGCCCTGATGTGGACGCATCATGTAAAAGGCCCTGATCATAACGATCAGGGCCTTTTGCTTGGTACGCGTCTTTCAGGTGTTCTTCTCTACATCCCGTGGCGGTTTAGCGGGGCCTTGCGGGTCCACCTGAGGATCATCGAGGTCAGGAGAGTCAGGGTCAAAGCCAAGATCATCCGGTTTATCGGCATCGTCAGTCGAGTGAGGCCCGTGCTGCGTGCCGTGGGTTGTGCCTTGTTCGCTCATGCGGTCTTCTCCAAATGGCTGTCTAGGGAAGAAAGCCGGTGCGCCAGAAAGTTTTATTTATCTTCGCCATCCCGTAGCTGGTCTTGACACAGGCGCAGCGACGCTTGGTTCTCGGCCAACGCCCGCTCCAGCGCTTCAAGCTTGAGCGCCTGGTCCCGACACGACGCCCTACTGTCCTCCAGCACTCTGGCCTGCACATCCAGTTGGCGGCGCAGCTCGTCGCTACCCCCCTGGGCCTGCGCCAGCATCGTGCGCAAGCCCTGGATCTGGGCGTCGCGCTGCTCAAGCAGCTGCTCCTGAGCCCGCCGTTCGTTGCTCGCCTGGCGGTTCTCGCCCAGCAGGCGCTCGTTATCACGGTGCAAGCGAGTGAGCTCGTCTTGCTTGACGATCATGGCCTGCTGTAA
Source organism: Pseudomonas sp. UBA5666 (assembly GCF_002420785.1). NCBI lineage: Bacteria > Pseudomonadati > Pseudomonadota > Gammaproteobacteria > Pseudomonadales > Pseudomonadaceae > Pseudomonas > Pseudomonas sp. UBA5666. The sequence goes on from NZ_DIIQ01000037.1 coordinate 49,460, forward strand.
CTGCCGTACCTCGACCTGCATCTGCTGCAGTTGAGCCTCGTGACGACGCTGCTCGTGCTCGCGCTGCTCGCGGCTTGCCGTGCGGTAGTGCTCAAGCGCATCGCGGGCGTGCCGGTGCTTGTCTTCCAGGGATTTGACCTGCTCATCCTTATCTGCAAGGCGCACCTGCAGTTCCCCCAAGGACTGGTTGAGGCTGGCGCTGCGCAGCTGCTCAGCCTGCAACGTACTGAGGGTGCTGCTGAGTTTCTCCGATTCCTCGCGCAAGGCGGCTGCATCGATTTCGTGCTGTTGTTCCCCCGCTGCAAGCGCTTGCTGGGCTGTCGCCAAGGCCACTTCGAGCGCTTCACGCTGCTCGGTGAACACGCTTTCAGCGCGCTCGATCACCAAGTCCGCTTCATCTTGCAGCTGCGTCGCCAACTGCCCTACCAGGCGGCTTAGCACCTCGCTGATTGGCGCGCCGCCCTCGGAGGGCATTGGTTGCTGACCGTTGAGCTCCTTGAGGTAGCGGTGAATGGTGGTTTTCGAGCCCGTGTTGCCTAGCTCGATGCGGATGGCATCGATACTGGGGTTCTCCCCCCTTGCGATCAGTGCCTGCCTGGCCTGTTGCACAACCACCTTGTTGATCCCGCCACGTGCCATGCGCGCTCCTACGATTTCGTAATGTTGTACGTACCATGTAATTACATACTAATTTTGTTAGTTATTGATCGTAAATACAAGAGCTAGCTAACATGGAATAATCACGGCTTATCGAATGTGATACCGATTTTCAGCCCATCTTGAGCGTAATCAGCGCAGGTTGGCGTACACCCTGGGCTCGCGTGCCATACGGCGCCTTGTGCAAGCGAGCTCCCAGGGCCACCATAAGCGCTTCCTAAAAATGCACAGTGGTCCCGCATGTCGCTCGAGAACTACCAGGCCATCGCCGAAAGCATCGCCCTGCTGCTATATCCACACGCTGAAGTCGTCGTCCATGACCTGCAGACCCAGACGGTGGTGCATATCGCCAACAACATCTCCAAGCGAAGCCTGGGTGATGACTCGGCGATCGCCGAGGATCTGGGCGACCTGCTCGGCGGTGCCAAGCTGGGCCCTTATGAAAAGTTGAACTGGAACGGTCAGAAGGTCCGCTCCATCAGTACGGTCTTGCGTGATGAGCAAGGTGACGCGCGGCACGTGCTGTGCATCAACCTGGACCTGTCGGTGCTTGAAAACGCCCGCCAAGCGTTGGAAGCGTTCTTTCAGATGGGGCGCTTGGTCGAGCAGCCCCAGGCGCTGTTTCGTGATGACTGGCAGGAGCGCATCAATACCTTCATGCATGCCTGGCTCAAGGCGCGCACGTTGTCTCTGCAGACACTGCAGATGAAGGACAAGCGCAGTCTTGTTCAGGCTTTGCACGCCGAAGGCGCATTCGAAGGCCGAACTGGCGTGGACTATGTGGCCAATGTGCTGAACATGGGACGTGCGACGGTTTACAAATACCTGAAGGCGCTCAAGGCATGACGAATTCGATGCCGAGGCCTGCTCCGCGCTAAAAGAAGTGTTTGCAAGAATATAGACAACAGGTCTACCGTAGACGGAAATTCCATACGGAGCCTGAAACTCATGTCCAACCCTGCAACGCCAACCGTTTGCGAAACTGACCTCGATGCTCTGTTCGAGGCAATCAAGCATGCTCATGCCGCATTGCGGCCAGCCGTGAGCACAACCCCGCTGACGCGCAGCCAGCCTCTATCGGCAACGACCGGCGTGGACGTATGGCTCAAGTGCGAACACCTGCAACCCACAGGTTCCTTCAAGTTTCGCGGGGCCAGCAATAAAGTCAGGCTTTTGCCAGAAAGTGCACGTGAACACGGCGTCATCGCCGCCTCGTCCGGCAACCACGGCCAGGCGCTGGCCCTGGCCGGCAAGACCGCCGGGGTTCCGGTGACCCTCTACACCACCACGACGGCGTCCACCTATAAAGTCGAAGCCATGCGCAACCTCGGCGCTGAAGTGATCTGCCTGCCGACCGACCCCTTGAGCGCGGAACTGGAAGCGGCCAGGCAAGCCCAGGCCAAGGGTGTGCCTTTCGTATCGCCCTATAACGATCTGCAGGTGATCGCCGGCCAGGGCACCATCGGTATGGAGCTGTTCGAGCAGGCGCCGGACCTGGACGCCGTGTTCGTCGCGGTGGGGGGTGGCGGCATGATCGCCGGCATCGGCGCTGCCCTGCGGACCCTGGCACCGGGTGTCGATATCATCGGCTGCTGGCCCGAAAATGATCCAGCCCTCGAGCAGTCGCTCAAGGCCGGCAAGATCGTCGAGGTCCCTGCCAGCGCTACGCTATCCGACGGCACGGCGGGCGGTGTCGAGCCCGGCGCCATCACCCTGCCCCTGTGCAAGGCCTTGCTCACCGACACCGTCTTGGTCAGCGAAGCGCAAATACGCGCCGCCATGCGCGACATCGCCAGTAGCGAGCGCTGGATCATCGAAGGCGCGGCAGCTGTCGCCGTGGCCGCCATGAAAAAATGCGCGCACCGATACCAGGGCAAGCGTGTGGCCGTGGTGCTGTGTGGGCGTAACATCGCCTTGGATACCTTCCTCGAGGCCGTGAAATGAAGCTGATCGCCAAGCCCCAGATCCTGGCGAGCCTGGACACCGAGCGAGCACTGAGGGCCATCGAAGAGGGTTTTATCGCCTATTCCGCTGGCAACGTCCAGGTACCGCCCGTACAAGCATTCACCTTCGCCGAAACCAACGGGGATTGCTGCATCAAGTCAGCCTACAAAGCCGGCAGCCCCACGTTCACTGTCAAAGTGTCCACCGGCTTTTACGACAACCCGTCCAACGGCTTGCCGAGCAACGACGGGCTGATGATGGTCTTTTCGGCCCACACCGGCCAGCCGCTGGCCCTGCTCCAGGACCAAGGCTGGCTCACGGCGATGCGCACAGCACTGGCGGGGCGGATCGCGGCACGGCTGCTCGCGCCGTCTCAGGTCAAGGCCATCGGCATACTGGGCACAGGCATGCAGGCCAGGATGCAATTGGCGCAGTTGCGCAGCGTCACCGACTGCCGCCAGGTGATCGTCTGGGGGCGTCACGCCGAGGCACTAGGCGCTTACATCGCGATGGCGCGAGGACTTGGCTTTACCGTGCGCAGTACACTGGATGCCGCAGAACTGGCCGGCCTTGCCAACCTCATCGTTTGCACCACCCCTTCGCGCCAGCCGCTGTTGCAGGCGCACTGGATACAACCAGGCACTCACATTACCGCTGTAGGTGCGGACGGGCCTGGCAAGCAAGAGCTGGACCCTGCGCTGGTCGCCAGGGCCGACCGCGTGGTCGTCGACTCCGTCACTCAGTGCACCCAGTACGGCGAAGTGTCCCAGGCGATCGCAAAAGGCCTGATCACAGCTAGCCAACTGGTCGAACTTGGAACGCTGCTGGCAAGCCGAGCCCATGGCCGGGAGTCTGATGACCAGATCACGTTGGCCGACCTGACCGGCGTCGCCATCCAGGATGCGCAGATCGCCGATTGTGTGCTGGCGGCCATCGGCGCCTGAAAGCGCCGGGTTCAAAATTCGCGCTGTACCTGCGAAGGCCGGCGCCGCATCAGTACCTTTCCATTGCGCACCGACACCAGCGCGTGGCCCTGGCTGCGCACCATCTCGTAGTCGTCCGGGGCCGAGAGCAGCAGCAGGTTCGCAGGGCGACCGGTCTCGATGCCATAGCCCTCACCCAGGTTCAAGGCGCGCGCACTGTTGTCGGTGATCAGGTCCAGGCAGCGCTGCAGGTCCTGATAGCCCAGCATGTGGCAAATGTGCAGGCCCGCCTCCAGTACCCGCAGGATATTGCCGTTACCCAAGGGGTACCACGGATCGACGATCGAGTCTTGGCCGAAGCACACGTTCATGCCCGCGCGGTCGAGTTCGGCTACGCGGGTGACCCCGCGACGCTTCGGATAGGTGTCAAAGCGCCCCTGCAGATGAATACTCTCCGTGGGGCATGACACGAAGTTGATGCCTGACAGCCTCAGCAGCCGAAACAGCTTCGAGCAGTAGGCATTGTCGTACGAACCCATGGCCACGGTGTGGCTGGCAGTCACCCTCGCCCCCATCTGCCGGACCCGAGCATGTTCGGCCAGTACCTCCAGGAATCGCGACTGCGGGTCGTCGGTCTCGTCGCAGTGCACGTCCACCAGGCAGCCGGTGCGTTCTGCCAAATCCATCAGGAACTGGATCGACGACACACCCTGCTCACGGGTGTTCTCGAAATGGGGAATGCCGCCAACCACATCGGCGCCGATGGCCACCGCCTCGGTCATCAATGCGCGGCCATCAGGGTAGGATTCAATACCCTCCTGAGGAAAGGCAACGATCTGAAGGTCCACGTGATCACGCACTTCATCGCGGACCTCGACCATGGCCTTGAGTGCCACCAGGCCGGGCTCGGTAACGTCCACATGCGTGCGCACATGCTGGATTCCATGATCGACCAGCATGTTTAGGGTGGTCTTGGCCCGGGTCTTGATGTCTTCATGGGTGGTGCTCTGCTTGCGCTGGGCCCAGCGCTCGATCCCCTCGAACAACGTGCCACTCATGTTCCACTCAGGCTGCCCGGCCGTCAGGGTCGCGTCGAGGTGGATGTGGGGCTCGACGAAGGGTGGTACCACCAGGTTCTGGCCGGCATCCAGGTCAGCGCCGGCCACGGGCAGCACGCCCGCGTCCTGCGCGGTGATCGCGCCAATACGCTGGCCCGCCAGCTCGATGCGAAACAGGCCAGGCTTGCCACGCAGCCGTGCATTGATGATGTTCATGCTGTCCTTCCTCGTCCTGGATCGTATTCGAGCGCTACGGGCCAGTCGCGGCGTTCATCCGCGCCCAGCCCTTGTGCACCACAGCTTGCCAGCCAATGGCGCACGGAGCCAGTGGCGATCCAGGCATGGGGCTGCCCCGTCACGCCATGTCCAGACCCATCTGCCAGAAATCGGCCTCGAGCCGCGAAGCTTGGGCAAAGATCGCGGCCAGTTCGGCAAACCGCTGATCCGTCATGCTGCGGGCCGCCAATGAATCCAGATGGGTGCGTGCAGCTGCTGCGACGGCCTGGTAGCCGGCACCGGCGTATTCGCCGATCCACTCGCGATAGGGGTGCTCGGCCAGGTTGCCGATACGTGCGGCCAGGGACTGCCCGATCTCGGCGTAGCCGATTACACAGGGCGCCAGCGCCACGTGCAGCTCCAGCAAGTCGCCAGCAGCACCGCAGTCCAGTACATACCGCGTGTAGGCCACGGTGGCCGGATGCTCGGGGGCGGCCTCGATGTCAGCCTGGCTCAGGCCCCAGCGTGCGCACAAACGCACGTGCAGGTCGGTTTCGTCGAGAATCGCTGCGAGCCCCGCCTGAGCGGCACGGATATCGGCAGGCCGCCTGCTTTTGTAAGCCGCCAGCGCCCAGGCGCGGGCAAACTGAATGAGGAAGAGATAGTCCTGCACCAGATAGGCCCGAAATGCGGCTTCACTCAACGTACCATCGCCCATCTGCTGCACGAATGCATGGTCCACGTAACTGTGCCACTGCGGTGCAGCGGCCTGCTTGAGCCGATCGAAAATGTCCATGTTCATTGAGCCTCCGGGTAGATGGCGTCGAAGAAGGCCAGCTCCAACGCCACGGTGCGCTGGTGAAAGTCTTGCGCCACGGCGGCCTGCTGGGGGCCGACGCGATCCAGTTCGGCGTGCAGGAACGCCACGAAAGCCTGGAAATCCGCATTGTCGTGCAGGGTAATCCATTCGGCGTGGATGAAGCGCGGCGGCAGGGGCTTGGGCGCGCGCAGCGCCCAGTCCAGGTAAAGGCCTTCGGCGACGTTCAGCACTGCCAGCGCTGCGGCATACGAGCGGGTGGCGGCCGCTTCGCGCATGATGGCCTTGAAGGCCGCCGTGGGCACCGTGTCCATCGGCGCTTCACGCTGCGCCGGGCTGACACCCAGCGCCTGGAACGCCCGCAGGAAGTAGGTGTTCTCCTCGCTGCTGATCATGCCCGCGAATCGCCCCAGGCGCAGGCGCGCCTCGAAGGTGTCGGCACTGGCAATGGCGGCGCCCAGCAGCATCAGGAAGCTGTCCAGAAAGCGATGATCCTGGACCAAGTAGTCGATCATGATCGGGTCAGGCAGGCTGCCGTCACACAGTTGAGTCACGAAACGATGGCCCGTGGCGGCGGCCCATGTCGCCTCGCTCTGGCGGCGCAGGGTCTGGGTGAAACCTTCGGTCATGGCGCTGTCCTTGGTGGAGGTGGCAGCGAGACCTGGACAATCGTCATGAATGGGGTCTCGCCTTGAGACCGGCAGAAAGGCAGGTGGAATTGCACCCCATCCCTTCGCCGGCATTATCCGGATCAGGTTCGAAGGGTCACCGCGCTGCACCAGGCTCAGCGGTTTCTCAGCCCGTTATCGGGCTCCCCTTGGTAGCGGCAAGGTATACCCGACTTGACCCGCGGCTGTCATCCTTCGTGCAGGCATCGCTACAGGCTATTTGCCATTAGTCATGGTCCTGTCATGTTGCTGTCGTAGTGTCCGGGCCTCACCCAAGGCCGGGAAACACTGCAATTGACACGACGTTCACTCTCGTCGGCGAGCCTGCTCAGGCTGCTGATCCTGCTGCTGTGCGCTGCCTCGTTGGCCTTTCTGTGGGGGGTGCATGTTGCGCAGAAATCCACTGCTCGGCAGGACGCCCTGATCAACCGTGGCAGCGAACATCAGCGGCTGGCCAACCTGCTTGCCGAGAGCGTCAGCCAATTGCTCGACCGTGCCCAAGCAGCTACCGACGGCGCAGCGTGTGCGACCGCCTCCCCGTTCCTCATGCCCTCACCTGAGCAGTCCAAAGCATGCAGCACGTTGGTTGCAGTGCACCTCGCCGCCCAGCCCTTGACGCAATTGCTGCAAGAGGTGGAGTTGGGCGACTCGACCCGCGTGAGTGTGTGGCAGGCCGACGGCACGGAAAGCCTGCGCATCGGCAATCGCGGCTTGGTGCCGATCACTGCTGCCTTACAGCCGCCACTGCCAATCGATGGCCCCCCTGCGGGCGCGCTGACCCAGTATTTGGAGGGTGACGCTTACCAGAGCGTCTTCAGGCGCCGGCCCGAGCATGGCTTTACCCTCATCATCGGCCAGCGCGAGAACGAGATCACCGGGGCCGTCGACGCGGCCTATGCCCGGCAGTTCTGGCTGACCCTTGGCATGACGCTGATGATCCTGGCCAGCCTGGCTTGGACCCTGCGCCTGCTGCGCAAGCGTCAGGACGCCTTCACGGCGCTGGAGCAAGCCCAGCACATCAACCAGCAGCTGATCGGGCGCCTGGAGGATGCACACCGGCGCAGCAGCCATGCCGCCGCCACCGATCATCTCAGCGGCCTGCACAACCGTCGTCAATTCGTCGAAGTGGCAGGTGCTGCGCTGATCCATCAGCGTGGCAGGCGGCAACTGATGGCCATCCTTTTCATCGACATGGACCGCTTCAAGTCCATCAACGATTCGCTAGGCCACAAGGTCGGTGACCTGCTGTTGCAGGCCGTGGCCGGCCGCATCCAGCGCTTGCTCGAACCCGGCGATGAAGCCTCGCGCTTTGGTGGCGATGAGTTTGTCGTGCTGCTCGCAGGCGAGCGCAGCGAGGAGCAGATCGATGCCTGGGTACGCGAACTCGTGCGCAGGCTGTCGGCCACCTATGCCCTGGATGGCCAGGAGGTCAATACCAGTCCTAGTATCGGGGTCAGTATCTGCCCGCGCGATGGCCAGGACATCGACAGCCTGGTGCGCAGCGCCGACGCGGCCATGTATTCGGCCAAACAGGCAGGCCGCGCGCAGTACCGCTACTTCGACCCCTCCCTGAACGTGGCCGACATCCAGGCATTTACCCTGGAGCAAGCTTTTGGCACGGCACTGGCAGGCAGGCAATTCGTCCTGCATTACCAAGCGCAGATCGATCTCGATGACCACCAGGTCGCAGGCTATGAAGCGCTTGTGCGTTGGCAGCATCCGGAGTTCGGCCTGCTCTACCCCGACCGTTTCATCGCCCTGGCCGAACGCAGCGGCTTTATCGTCGAGCTGGGCTGGGAAGTGCTGCGCCTTGCCTGCGAGGCCTTGTCGGCCTGGCAGATGGAAGGTCGACTGGTCCGTCTGGCCGTCAACGTATCTGCCCTGCAGCTGCTTCAGCCTGACTTCGCCGCGCGTCTGCTCAGTCACCTGAGCGACCACGGCATTGCGCCCGAGCACCTGGAACTGGAGATCACCGAAACCACCATCCTCGACCCAGAGGGCCCGGCAATCGAGCATTTGCATCGCCTGCGCCAGGCAGGCATCGGGATCAGCCTGGACGACTTCGGCCGGGGCTATGCAGGCTTTGCCCATCTGCATGCACTGCCCCTGAGCAAGCTGAAGATTGATCGATCCCTGATCGCCTCGCTCTCCAACAGTCCGGACGACAGCCCCATCGTGGCCTCCACCATCATCCTGGCCAAGCGCCTGGGGCTGGTGGTGGTGGCCGAGGGCGTGGAAACCCGCGAGCAGGTCGTGTGCTTGCGCCTGGCGGGATGCGATGTTGCCCAAGGCTATCATTTCAGTCGGCCCCTGTCCGCCGCGCAACTGCGTGACTACGCGCCCTTCAGGGGTGAGTCGCAGCCCCTCGCCGCGTTGCACTGAAGCCAGGCACTGAATGCAAGCCCCTGGCTAACCCTTGGTGCCAACAGGCCTCAGGGGTTAAGGTGGTACCACTGCACCCACCCGCCGACGACCGCACCATGACCGATATCGAGCGCTACCTGCGCGCCGCCACGCGTGACAACACCCGCCGCAGCTACCAGGCGGCAGTGGATCATTTCGAAACCCAATGGGGCGGTTTTCTACCGGCCACCGCCGAAAGCATCGCCCGATACCTGGCCGACCACGCCCAGCAGCATGCGGTCAGCACCCTGCGCCAGCGCCTGGCGGCCCTCAGCCAGTGGCACATCAGCCAAGGTTTCCCCGACCCCACCAAAGCGCCGGTGGTGCGCCAGGTACTGCGGGGCATCCGCACGCTTCATCCCACCCCGCCCAGGCAGGCAGCACCCTTGTTGCTGCAACATTTGCAAACGGCCGTGACCTGCTTCGAGCAAGAGGCCCGCCAAGCACAGGCAAGCCACGATGTGGCCGGCCTGCGCCGCGCCCGGCGCGACACGGCATTGCTGCTGATAGGGTTCTGGCGTGGCTTTCGCGGCGATGAACTGGCACGCTTGCGGGTCGAACACATCCAGGCCGAAGCGGGCGTGGGTATCACGCTGTTCGTGCCGCGCAGTAAAGGCGACCGCGAGGCACTGGGCGTACAGCATCGCACCCCTGCCCTCAAGGCACTGTGCCCGGTAACGGCCTACCTGCAATGGGTGCAGGTAGCCGGCATCGCCCACGGCCCCGTGTTCCGCAAGCTCGACCGCTGGGGCAACCTCGGTGACCAACCGCTCAACAGCAACAGCCTGGTGGGCCTGCTGCGGCGCATGTTGACCCGCGCCCAAGTGCCAGCAGCGCTGTATACCGGTCATTCACTGCGTCGCGGCTTTGCCACCTGGGCCAGCGCCAATGGCTGGGAGCTCAAGTCGCTCATGAGCTACGTGGGCTGGAAGGATGCCAAGTCCGCGCTGCGTTACATCGATTCGACGCAACGCTTCGGTGACCTGGCCCTGTTGCCCAGCACACCCCTGCCGGTGCTGGCACCCTGAGCTGCGCCCTTTATTGGCTCAGACGCGCTTGAGGCAGGCCCACAGCCGACCGATGTCGCAGGCGCGGGCTTGAAGCAAGCGGGCGGTGTCGCGGCACGCCTGGTCCAAGGTCATGGGCCCATCCACTAGCGCAAAGGCGGCATCTACGCCATGAGCATACAGCTGCTGGTAGCCCTCGCCGAGCATGCCCGCCAGCACGATCACCGGCACGCCATGACGCTTGGCGACCCGGGCCACCCCCATCGGCGTCTTGCCGCGCAGGGTCTGGGCATCGAAGCGGCCTTCCCCGGTCACCACCAGGTCTGCGTCCCTGACATGAGCTTGCAGGCCCGCCAGTTCGGCCACCACTTCCACACCGGCTCGGAACTGGGCACCCATGAAGGCCCTGGCCGCAAAGCCCATGCCTCCGGCGGCGCCGCAACCTGGGTAATCGCGCACATCCTGGCCCAGCAAGCGGGCGCAGTGGTTGGCGAAGTGACCGAGCGCCTGGTCCAAGGCCTGAACCTGCTGCGCGCTGGCACCCTTCTGCGGCCCGAATATGGCCGATGCGCCTTGTGGGCCGCACAACGGGTTGTCGACATCGGCCGCCACTTCGAACTGCACGTGCGCCAGACGCGGGTCCAGCTGGCTGGCATCGAGCCGCGCCAGGTCACCCAGGGCCAGGCCACCCTCGGCCAGTGGTTGATCGTCTGCATCCAGCAAACGCAGGCCCAAGGCGCGCAGCATGCCACTGCCAGCATCGTTGGTGGCACTGCCGCCGATCGCCAGCACCACGCGCTGCGCGCCAGCGTCGAGCGCCGCGGCAACCAGCTCGCCGGTGCCCCAGGTGCAACTGCGGCAAGCGTCGCGCTGCCCGGTGGGCACCTGTTGCAGGCCACTGGCCTGGGCCATTTCGATGATTGCGGTGCGGCTCTGGGGCAGCCAGCCCCAGCCTGCCTCAACAGCCGTGCCCAACGGGCCGCGCACGGTAAGCCGGCGCAGCTCGCCGTCGCTGGCGGCGAGAATGGCCTGCATCGTGCCTTCGCCACCGTCGGCCATGGGGCACTCGATCAACTGGGCGTCGGGCAACGCTTTGGCCAGGCCAGCGGCGATGGCGCGCGCCACGTCGGCCGCCTCGAGGCTGTCCTTGAACGAGTCAGGCGCGATGACGATCTTCATGATGATTCTCCTGTCCGGGTAGCGGCATGCTGACAGCTGACCAGCAAGGCGGCGTCGGTCAAATGCACAAACCGCCCGACAGATTGTTTGGGCAGATGCCAGCGCCCGGCGGCCCTGCCCAGCCAGTGCGCGCTATCGGGTAGGCAGCAATTGCAGCCCCAGGTACAAACTAAGCAGGCCTTCCAGGCGCATCGGGTCCACCTCGCCCAGCTCGGCGATACGTTCAAGCCTGTAACGCAGGCTGTTGCGGTGAATACCCAGCGCCTCGGCACAGGCCTGGCTCTGACCATCGTGGGCGCACCAGGCGCGCAGCGTGGCCAGCAATTGCCCGCTGCTGTCGCGGGCCTGGATGCGCAGCAACGGCTCGAGCAGTTCGTCAAGCGCCTCATCGTTGCGATGGCGCCAGAGCAAGGCTGGCAGGCGGTAGCGCTGCAAGCTCAGCAGCCGTTCCTGGGGCACCACCTCACGCCCATAGGCCAGCAGGTCGCGCACACGCCGGTAGCCGCGGCGCAGCTGCTCAAGGCCCTGCGCGGCAGTACCCATGGCCAAGCGCTCAACTGCCCAACCGTGCCGCTCTATGCGCTCGACCAGCCGTGCAGCCTCCAGCGCCACGCCTGCCGGGCGACACCACAGCAGCGAGTGGCGCGCTGGGCTGACGCACCAACTGTCCGGGTAACGGCTCATCAGCCAGCTTGCCAGCGCCTCGGCGTCGGGCCCACTGGCCAGCTCGAACAGACAGGGAATGCGCGGTAGTTGCGGCTTGAGCCCCAACTGGCGCGCTTCGTCCAGCAGCCGCGAGGCGTCGCCGGTTCCGCCCAGCAGCAGGGCCAGCAAATCGTCGCAGCGCTGTTTGCGCCACTGCTGGTCAGCCTGCAGGTGACGCTGGGCCAGCAGCATTTCGGCGGTCATGCGCACCAGCTCGGCATACACCCGAACCTGCTGCGGATCACCCGTCAAGCCCAGCACGCCCATCAGCCGGTCGTCGAGCATCAGGGGCAGGTTCACCCCCGGCTGCACGCCCTTGAGGCAGCGTGCCGCTTCCTGGTCAAGCTCCACGATGCGGCCATTGGCAAGCACCAACTGGGCGCCTTCGTGCCGCGTGTTGACGCGCTCTGGTTCGCCGCTGCCCAGGATCAGGCCGTGGCTGTCCATGACGTTGACGTTGCAGGGCAGAATCGCCATGGCACGGTCTACGATATCCTGTGCCAGGTCGTGGTCGAGTTCGAACATTCAACGGTCCTTGAGGGCGTGCGGTTGGGCTCGGGCACAGCAGCAAGGCCCATGGCTTGTGCAAAAGCACAAAGACAGCCACGCCGCCGTCCCCGAGACTCGTTCAAGCGAGCGCCGGAACAGGCGACGCGGTGACAACCATAACAACAGAGAACCCGATCATGGCACACAGCCCCGCCCCTGACCAAGGCACGGACACCACCCGCAATGCGCTCTACCGGCGCATCACCCTGCGGCTGATTCCGTTCATTTTCATCTGCTACCTGTTCAACTACCTCGACCGCGTCAATGTCGGCTTCGCCAAGCTGCAGATGCTCGACGCGCTCAAATTCAGCGAAACCGTCTACGGCCTCGGCGCCGGCATCTTCTTCATCGGCTATGTCCTGTGCGGCCTTCCCAGCAACCTGGCACTCAACCGCTTCGGCCCACGGCGCTGGATCGCCTTGATGATGATTGCCTGGGGCAGCTTGTCCACCTGCTTGCTGTTCGTGACGACCCCCACCGAGTTCTATGCCCTGCGCCTGCTCACAGGCGCCGCCGAGGCAGGCTTCTTCCCGGGTGTGGTGCTGTACCTTTCGCGCTGGTTCCCCGGTGCGCGACGTGGCCGCATCATGGCGTTGTTCATGTCCGCGATCCCGGTCTCGGGTCTGTTGGGCAGCCCGTTTTCCGGCTGGATCCTCGAACACTTCGCCGCCGGGCAACATGGCCTTGCCGGCTGGCAATGGATGTTCCTGATTCAAGGGCTGCCAACCGTTGCGCTCGGCGTGCTGGCGGTGTTCCTGCTCAGCGATGGCTATCAGAAGGCGACCTGGCTGAGCGATGAGCAGCGCCGGCTGATTGCCGCCGACCTGCAGGCCGATGCCGACAGCAAGCCGCCTACCACCGGCGACAGCGTCCTGGCCGTGCTGGCCAACCCACTGATCTGGACCTTCGGCTTCATCTACTTCTGCATCCAGAGCGGTGTGTACGCCATCAACTTCTGGCTGCCCTCGATCATCAAGAACATGGGCTTCGACAACCCCTTGCTCATTGGCTGGCTGAGCGCCATTCCCTACTTGCTGGCCGGAGTCTTCATGATCCTGTGCGGGCGCTCGGCGGACCTTCGCAACGAGCGCCGCTGGCACTTGGTAGTGCCAATGCTGATGGGCGCCGTGGGCCTGCTGATGGCCGTGAATTTCGCGGCCACCCCGGCGATCGCCATCCTTGGCCTGTCCATCGCCACCATGGGCGCCCTCACTGGCCTACCCATGTTCTGGCCGATGCCCACGGCGTTGCTTAGCGCAGGTGCGGCCGTGGCAGGCCTGGCCCTGATCAACTCGGTGGGCCAGATGGCGGGCTTTCTCAGCCCTTACCTGGTCGGGTTCATCAAGGACCAGACCGGCTCGACCGACGCTGCCCTCTACGCCCTGGCGGCGTTGATCGTGCTGGGTAGCCTGGTGGCCCTGCGCGCCACCCGTACTCGTCTGCCGGCGCCTGCCATAGCCGACTGACGGTCGCGTCAACAGCGCTTCCTTGCATTGGGTCATCCAGACCCGTGCAAGGAAGGCTGATCATCTTGTTCCCTGTACAGCACTCCAGTCGTCAGCTCGACGCAGCCCGTTCGGGTAAATCGGCGTCGAACCGTTCCAGAGGCCCCCTTTGGAGAATTCACCATGACCGAATACGCCGTGGCCCGGCTGGCCGACCTCGATGAACACACCCCTTTGCGCGTGGAAGCCGGTAACGAAGAGCTGATCATCGTGCGTCAGGGTGATCAGGTTCGTGCTTTTCAGGGTAACTGTCCTCATGCAGGAGCGCCGCTGGACGAGGGCCGCGTCTGCGGCGGCTTGCTGATCTGCCCCTGGCACAAGGCCGCGTTCGCCGTGGACGAGGGCGCCGTGTGCGAGCCCCCTGCCCTGACCGACCTGCGCCGCTACAAGGCCTGGGTCAAGGGTGACCAGGTGTGGGTGGACGACCGCCCTTTGCCCAGGGCGCGCCCGCCCCGGCACAGCGATGCGCGGTGTTTCGTGGTGCTGGGAGCCGGTGCGGCAGGCAGCGCCGCTGTGGTCACCTTGCTCCGCCATGGCTTCAATGGCCGCCTGGTGTGGATCGACCAGGAGCGCCAGCCGGCCTACGACCGCACGGCCCTGAGCAAATTCGTGCTCGCAGGCCAAATGGCCCCGGATGAGGTGCCGATGCTGCTGGAGCCTGATGATCTGCGCATCGGTCAACTGGAGCGTCGGCACGCCAAGGTCCGTTCACTCAATGCCCAGAAACGCCAGCTCCTGCTGGCCGACGGCCAACGCATCGACTATGACGCCTGTTTGCTCGCTACGGGCGCCAAGGCGCAGCGCCCGGATATCCCGGGGCGCGACCTGCCTGGGGTCTTCACCTTGCGTTCGCGCGCGGACGCTGCGCAACTGCTCGATGCCGTGGAACCGGGCAAACCGGTTGTGATCGTGGGCGACAGTTTCATCGGCCTGGAAGCAGCCTCGGCGTTAAGCGAATACGGTGCCAAGGTCCACGTGATTGGACGGCATGAAGTTCCGCTGGCCAAGCAACTGGGCGAGCGTATCGGGCGGGCGATCCGTGCCTTGCACGCGCGCAAGGGCGTCACGTTCCATGGCCCGACCCAGGTGACGGCGATCGAAGGCGATGGTCAGGTCGAAGCGGTCATGCTCGGCAGCGGCGAGCGAGTGCACTGCCAGGTGGTGCTGCTGGGAACGGGGGTAGCTCCGGCCACGGCTTTTCTCAATGGCGTAGCGCTGGCCGATGACCTTTCCGTGCCGGTCAACGGTGAAATGCAGGTGACCGAAGGCTTGTGGGCTGTGGGTGACATGGCCACCTTCCCCCTCGCCGGCCAACCGGTGCGCATTGAGCACTGGCGGCTGGCGCAGCAGCACGGCGTCATCGCGGCAGCAAACATGCTGGGCGAGCAACGCCGCTACGCCGACGTGCCGTTTTTCTGGACCTATCACCATGGGCAGCGGTTCGAAGTGCTGGGCCACGCCCGACAGTGGGACGCCATCACCTTCGTTGGCACGCCGGAGAGCGGTGATTTCATTGCACTGCAATGCCTGGAGGATCAGGTGCAGGCCGTGGTCGCCAAGGGTTACGCCTCAGCCATGATGCAGTTGTCGCAACGCATGAAGCGCCCGCTCACCACCGCCGAGGCACTCGAACTGATCCACTGACAAGGCTTGCCCTGCGCCCGGGCTGGTAGCGCGCCATCAGCTATGGTTATCTTCACCTTCGATAACAATAACTGTGGAGCGCCCATGCCCGCTCATAATCCTGCCTCGGAACTGGCGGCCTTCGTCGACAGTCACTTCGGCCACCGCGGCTTGGTCCCGGAAACGGTGATCGCCGAATCCTGGTACCGCAGCGTCACCCAGCACCGCCTGGACCCGAGCGTGCACCCAACGGACAACATCCTCAGCGCCGCCGAAATCCGCCAGCTGCAAGCCCAACACCAAGCCTACCTGACCCTCGCCAGCCAAGGCGTGAGTGGTTTGGCCCGGCGGGTAGCGGATGCAGGTTTCGCCGTCTTGCTCAGCGATGCGGCAGGGGTCACGCTTGATGCTCGCCTACCTGCCGACACCGGGCGCTTCACAGGTTCCGGGCTGGTGGTGGGGGCGCGCTGGGACGAGTCCATCGCCGGCACGAACGGGATAGGCACCGCGCTGGCCTCGCAACAGGCACTGACCATTCACCGTCAGGAACATTTCCTGGCCAGCAATGCCCGGCTCAGTTGCTCGGTCTCACCGATCTTCGACAGCCACAACCACCTGCTCGGTTGCCTGAACGCGACCTGCTTGTATGACGATGGTCCCAAGCAGGCCCAGCACCTGACCCTGCAGTTGGTGACGCTGTACGCCCGCCTGATCGAAAACGCACACTTTCGCCAGCGTTACCGCGACTGCCTGACCCTCGCGGTCAAGCCCTGCGACGGCGATGCGGACCTGGTAGCCGAGCAACTGCTGGCACTCGACGAGGGTGGCCGTATCGTCGGTGCCAACCGGGCCGCATTCAGCAACAACCCCCATGCCCTGCTCGGGCTGCGCATCGAGCATGTGTTAAGCGCCGATATCGACCAGCTGCTGGCCCTGACCCAGGGCGGTGCTCGGGGCGCGCAATTGTACGATGCCAGCCAGGTCAAGGGCCTTGAGGTGGGCCTGCGAGTGCCGCGCGCTTATCGCGCTTGTGCCCCGGCCGCACCGGCGGCATCTGCCAACGCGCATCCGACACTCGACCAACTGGCAGGCGGCGACCCCCAGCTTCAGCACGCCGTGACGCGCCTGCGCAAGGTGCTGGACAAGGACATCGCGCTGCTGCTCAGCGGTGAAACCGGCACGGGCAAGGAAGCGTTCGCTCGCGCCCTGCACCAGGCAAGCGCCCGAAGCGCCCGGCCTTTCGTGGCGCTCAATTGCGCCGCCATTCCAGAAGCGCTGATCGAAAGCGAGCTATTCGGCTACCGGGCCGGCAGCTTCACCGGGGCAGACCGCAAGGGCATGAAAGGCAAGCTGGAACAGGCCAATGGCGGCACGCTGTTTCTCGATGAAATAGGCGACATGCCTGCCGATCTGCAAACCCGCCTGCTACGGGTACTGGCGGAACGGGAGCTGGTTGCGCTGGGGGCGACCACGCCGGTAAGGCTGGATATTCAGGTGATATCGGCGACGCATCAGGACCTGGTTGCCAGGATCGCCAC
Organism: Pseudomonas sp. UBA5666; assembly: GCF_002420785.1. Lineage (NCBI taxonomy): Bacteria > Pseudomonadati > Pseudomonadota > Gammaproteobacteria > Pseudomonadales > Pseudomonadaceae > Pseudomonas > Pseudomonas sp. UBA5666. The sequence goes on from NZ_DIIQ01000037.1 coordinate 66,252, forward strand.
CCACCAGTTCCGAGAGGACCTCTACTACCGACTCTGCGGCATGCGTATCACCCTGCCGGCGCTGCGCGAACGCAGTGATCGGGCGCAGGTGATCGAGGGTGTTCTAGCACGTTTGGCGCCGGGGCTGCACCTCTCGGCCCAAGCACGCGCCGCGCTGCTGGCCTATCCTTGGCCGGGCAATATTCGCCAACTGCTCAATGCCCTGCGCCAGGGCGCTGCCCTGGCCGAAGACGGGTGCATCGAGCTGGCCGACCTGCCCGCCGAGTTGCAGCAAGCGCAGGTCGAACCAGGCAGGACGATCTGCGCAACGCCGCGCCTTGGGCAGCAGGTGGAAGAGGCCGAGGCCGACCACCTGCTGGCGCTGTTGCGGCGCAACCAGTGGAACATGAGTGCCGCCGCCCAGGCCGCTGGCATCTCGCGGTCCACGCTGTACCGCAAGATCAAGCGCCACGGCATCGTGCAACCGAATCGCCAGGGCAACTGAGCCCAGTGCCCCGCCACGCCGGGGCACTGGCCACGGCTGGGCTTCAACCCTGGATGTAGACCACCTGCGTGCGCGTGTACTCGTAGAGCCCGTGCTTACCGTCCGCCCCACCAATGCCCGACTTGCGGGCCCCGGCGTGGAAGCCTTGCATGGCCTCGAAGTTTTCGCGGTTGATGTAGGTCTCGCCGAAGTCGATTTCCCGGCACGCCTTGAGCGCGGCGTTCAGATCGCGGGTGTAGAGTGACGAGGTCAGCCCGTACTCGCTGTCGTTGGCCAAGGCAATGGCTTCGTCCAGGTCCTCCACCACCTGAATTGGCAACACCGGCCCGAAGATTTCCTTGCGCATGATCTCCATGTCGGCCGTGCAGCCTGCCAGCACGGTGGGCTGATAGTGAAAACCGCTGCCAAGGTCAGCCACCTGCCCGCCCGTGACCACCTGCGCGCCTTGGGTCTGGGCAGTGCGCACCATCTGCGCCACCTTGTCCAGGCCGGCCCGGTTGATCAACGGTCCCATGTGCAGGTCCTGCTGCGTCGATGGGTCGCCATAGCGTGTGGCGGCCATCGCCTGGGCCACCTGATCGATGAACCGATCGGCCACCTGGCGCGCCACATAAACACGCTCTGCGCAGTTGCACACCTGCCCGGTGTTGATCACCCGCGAGGCGACGATCGCGTTGACTGCCAGGTCCAGGTCGGCATCGGCCAACACGATGGCAGGCGCCTTGCCGCCCAGCTCCAGGTTCAGCTTGGTGATGTTCGGCGCCGCCGCTGCCATGATCCGCGCACCGGTCGCCACGCTGCCGGTGAAACTGACCATGTCCACGCCCGGGTGACTGGACAGGCCGTGGCCCACGGCGGCGCCTGTGCCGCCGACCACGTTGAACACCCCGGGTGGCAGGCCGGTCTCGGCCACCAGGCGGGCGAACGCGTAGCAGTTGATCGGGGTTTCCTCACTCGGCTTGACCACGATGGTGTTGCCGGTAATGAGCGCCGGCGCCATCTTGCGGGCGATCAGGAAAAAGGGGAAGTTCCACGGCAGGATGCCTGCCACCACGCCCACGGGCTTGCGCATGAGAAACACGTGTTCGGCCTGACGGTCGCTGGTCAACACCTCGCCTTCCAGGCGTCGCGCCCATTCAGCCATGTAGTCCAGGTAATCGGCCGTGAAGCCGACTTCCACCTGGGCCAGGGCCGGCACCTTGCCGCCTTCCAGGGTGATGGTCCGGGCCAGCTGATCGGCATTGGCCCGTATCCGGTTCGCGATGGCGCGCAGGTAGCCTGCGCGTTCCTGCGCAGGCCGGGCTGCCCAGGCGCGCTGAGCCCGGCGTGCCGCGCTCACGGCCTGGTCGACCTGGGCCTGCGAAGACTCCGGCACGCGACCGAGCAACTGGCCATTGGCCGGGTTATGAACCTCGAGCAGGGCTTCACCGGGTTCGAACCGGTTGTCGATGAAGTTCTGGTAGACCGAATCGTTCATGGGCATTTCACTCCTGTGGGGCATTGTCAGCCAGCGATGAAGGGGTTGCCGGACGGGCGCTGAACCGCTTCCAGACCTCGCCTTCCTCCTGCAAATCGTGAGCACGCTTGATCAGGTATTGATGGACCTGCTCGACTTGCTCAGGGTTGAGGTTGTCGGCAAACGAGGGCATGCCATCGGGCACCCTGCCGCCGTAGAGAATCCCGAGGAACATCTGGTGCTTGTCGGCGCCCAGCTTGCGCAGGTCGGGCAGGACCCCGCCGCTGACAGCATGGATGCCATGGCACTGGGAGCAGTTGCCGTCGTACAGCGCAGCGCCTGCAGCGACCGTCTCGGCATTGGCGGTCAAAGGTGGCGGCTTGGGCGCATCGGCAGGCGGGGCCGGCTCGCGCAGCTTGGCCGTGCCGCCCAGCTTGTAGGTCAGCACCTGTGCATAGGGCTGCACGCCTGCACGCAAAGAGAGTGCGCCAGCGAACGTGGAAAATGCGCCGCCCCAGCCAGCCATGAACGTGACGTATTGCTCGCCGTCGACGGCATAGGTGATCGGTGCGGCCATCACGCCGCTGGCCGCAGGCGCTTCCCACAGCTTCTTGCCGGTTTCGGCGGCATAAGCAATGACCCGGCCGTCGGCGCTGCCTTCGAACACCAGGTTGCCGGCCGTGCTCAAGGTGCCACCATTGAAGATCGTGATGTACGGCACTTCCCAGGCAGGCGCCTGCTTGACCGGGTCCCAGGCAATCAGTTTGCCTGACCAGGTCTTGGCCATGTCCAGCAGCCCTTCGGCGCCTTCGGGCATCATGCCGGTACGCAGCCCCAACTGGTAGACGCTCTTGAACGGGTTGCGCTTGGGCGCTTCTGGCACGTGTTCATAGTAGGCCGACATGATGTGGGCCGGGATGTACACCAGCCCCGTCTGCGGGTTGTACGACATCGGGTGCCAGTCGTGTGACCCCCAGAACGCCGGGGTCACCAGCTTGCGCTTGCCGTCCTTCCAGTAGGCCGCTGCCTCGTCGTCGACGATGGGCCGGCCGGTCTTCATGTCGATGCCTTTGGCCCAGTTCACCGGCACGATGTTCTTGGCCGACAGCAACTCGCCGGTTTCCCGGTCCAGCACGTAGAAGAAGCCATTCTTGGGCGCTTGCATCAGCACCTTGCGCGGCTTGCCGTCGATGGGCAGCTCGGCCAGGATCATGTGCTGGGTGGCCGTGAAGTCCCAGGCGTCGCCGGGCGTGGTCTGGTAGTGCCAGGCGTACTCGCCGGTATCGGCGTTCACCGCCACGATCGAGGACAGGAACAGGTTGTCGCCCTTGGCCTGGCTGCGCCATTTGGGGTCCCACATCGCGCCGTTGCCCACGCCGATGTACAGCAGGTTCAGCTGCGGATCGTAGGCAAAGGAATCCCAGGCGGTGCCGCCGCCGCCCCACTCGACATAGGCATCCCCGTGCCAGGTCTTGCTGGCGATCTGCATGGCTTTATCCTCAGGCGGCAGCTTCGGATCGCCCGGTACGGTGTAGAACCGCCATGCCTGGCGCCCGGTCTCGGCATCGTAGGCGGTGACGTAGCCACGTACGCCGAATTCGGCGCCGCCATTGCCAATCACCACCTTGCCGTTGACCACCCGCGGCGCACCGGTGATGGTGTAGCTGCGCTTGGTATCGGCGCGGGTATCGACCGACCAGACCCGCTTGCCGGTCTTGGCATCGATGGCCTCCAGGCGACCGTCCAGCACACCCACATAGACCTTGCCCTGCCACACCGCCACGCCCCTGTTGACCGCATCGCAGCAGGCTTCGCCGGCACGGTTGCGGTCGGACTGCGGATCGTACTTCCACAGCAGCTGGCCGTTGCGCGCATCCAGCGCGTACACCACCGAGAACGGCCCCGTGGTGTACATCACCCCATCGACCACGATGGGGGTCGCCTCCACGCCGCGGTCCAGGTCGAGCTTGTAGCTCCACGCCAGCCCCAGCTGGCCCACGTTGCTCTGGTCGATGGTCTTGAGGGGGCTGAAGCGTTGCTCGTCGTACGTGCGGCCATGGCTCATCCAGTTGCCGGGCTCTTTGTCCGCATCAATGATGCGTTGCCCATCGACACCGGCGGCGAAGGCCAGGGGTGTCCAGCTGAGAGCCAGGGCCAAGCAGCCGCGTGCAAGGCGTTGGGGGCCTGATCGATTCATGCACTGTTCTCCGTTCTTGTTATGGCGACGCTGCGACGAGCGTCAGTCCAAACAAGAGCAACGGCTGTGCCAAACGGCCGGCTGACGGCCGCAGATACCGCAGTAGAGCCTTCGAGCCGTCAGTGGGGAGGGGCTGGATACGGGCAAATGCTCGACACAGTTGCGTCAACCCTGGGTCAACCGTGGCACAGGTGTGTCACAGCCCAAGCGTGCTCAAGGCTTTGATCAGCAAAAGGTGTAGCGGGTAAAAACCATAGGCCCAGCGACCCACAGCTGGCACGCGATGCCATCGGCAGTGCAACAGGCCGTTGCCGACCGCAATGGCCACGGCGGCAACCGCTAGGGTGACCCAGGTGAAGTGGGCGCCCAGGTGCGTCATCAACCAGCTGTTGGTCAAGTTGCCGGCCACCGCCAGCACGCACGGCACAAGCCACATTGCGCCCCCACAGCGGTAGGCAAGTACGCAGGCGGCGGGCAGCAATACCCCTGGCAGGCCGTACATCAGGCACGGGCTGCCAGCCCAAGCCGCGCCCAGCGCGACCAACCCCAGCAGCCGCGCGGCTGCCTGGGTATGCTGCACGCTCCAGGTCACCAGCAGGCCCAACAACAGCGTCGGCATTACGCTGAACGTGGTCGAACCGCTGTCCAGCCAGCGGTAGGCAGGCTCGGACAGCACGGTGAACAGCAGCATCAGCCCCAGATACCGCCCATGGTGGCGATCGAGCGGCGTGTCAGGCTCGCGCCGCACCACGTTCATGGCCATGGCCAGGCAAAAGAGCGGAAACGCCAGTCGGCCAACCACGAACAGGCCGTGGGCCTGCGGCCAGACGAAGCGTAGGTGGTCGGCGAGCATCGCCAGCATTGCGAGCCATTTGACCAGGTCCAGCCCGGCTGAGCGCACTGGGCGCTACTCCCCCTGCCCTTGTCCAGGCGCTGCAATGCGCGCCGTCCAGGCGGCCAAGGGTAGCGGGGGCTGCTGGAAGACGATGCGGCGCCAGATCAACCCCAGCGCCTGCCCGTCGAACAGGTCGCGCGGCCCGCTGGCTGTGTGCACGGCCGGTTGCTGCACCTGCCAGCGGCCCTGCTCGCCCTGCCGGGCCATGTCGAAGCGGAACGTGTAGTTGCCCGGCGTACCCATGCGCAGGTCGGTCACCACCAGCCGGTCGCCGACCTGGTCGTAGCGCAGCCAGTCGTCGGTGAACCAGCGCAGCCGCTGGTGCAGCGGATCGTTTGCCAGCACCTGGGCCAGAGGCAGGTTGCGGTTCAGGCGCAGCATCTCCGGCGACTCGCGGTCCAACAGGCTACTGACCCCTTCGTAATAGACGCCGTCCGGCGCCTTGGCCAATACCCGCCAGACCAGACTGTTGAACGCCATGGGCACTGCCCGAACCTCGTTCACGGTCACGCCCTTGGCATCGAGCGCGGCCTGGAAACGGTGTTCGGCCAGGGTACGGCTAGCCAGGCCTAAGCCCAGGTAAGCGGTGCTCAAGCCCAGCGCAACGGCCATGAACCGTACCGCCCGGGCGTGGGTGCCGCGCACGGCGGCGTACGCCACCGCCACCAGCAGCGGCACGGTATACACCGGATCGATGATGAACACGGCCGCCCAGCTTTGCGGGGTCACGTGCAAGGGCCACAGCAACTGGGTGCCGTACACGGTGAACGCGTCCAGCACGGGGTGGGTCACCAACACCAGCCAGAATGTCAGGAACAACCGGGGCAGCGTGTAGCCTTTGTCCGGCCAGGTCCTGTTCACCAGCCACGCCAGAAGCGCTGCCAGCGCGGTCAGCACGAACACTGAATGGGAAAAGCCGCGGTGGTAGGTCATCTGCGAGACCGGGTCGGCATAACGGATGATCACGTCCAAGTCCGGCAGTGTGGCCAACGCAGCGCCGTAGACCAGGGCCCTACGGCCCTGAATGCGCCCCAACAGTGTGCCTTGCAACGCAGCGCCAAGAACAGCTTGGGTTATCGAGTCCAAATCAAAGCCTTCGTCAGGAGGGTGTTGGGCCACGCTACCTGCTTGCGGGGCGCTTGCGCAATCGGCGGACGGTGCGCAGGCCCGCGCTGGAAACAGCTTGCAAAAAAGCTGGTCCGCCGGCTGGTAATATTTCTTACATCTGAGCTGCAGCATTTGATAGAACTACGCCACGTTGCTTGTACTTTCCCGAGCCTTGACCCTTTCCGAGATCCCCAACATCCGTATGTCTACCCGGTTGCTCTGCGCCCTACGCCGTCGCTGGTTCACCTGGCTGTGCGCCGCCGCCTTGGTGCTCGCCCTGCCGGCCGGCTGCTCGGTCTTGCAGCACAAGGAACGCGAGCTGGTATTTCGCATCGAGCCAGGCCAGGCCGGTTGGTTTCATGGCCTGCCCGGCGGTGTCCAGGAGCTGGACCTGCGCCCGCGCACTTTCGCCGATAACCAGAGCCTGCATGCCTGGTGGTGGCCGGCCAGACGCGCCGATGCCCCGGCCATCCTTTACCTGCACGGTGTGCGCTGGAACCTTACCGGCCAGCTGTTTCGCATCGAACAGCTGCACGCCATGGGCTATGCGGTGCTGGCGGTGGACTACCGCGGCTTTGGCCGCAGCCGAGGGGACTTGCCTTCCGAAGCCACCGTGTACGAGGACGCTCGCGTGGCTTGGGAGCGTTTCGCCCAACTGCAACCTGATGCGAGCAAACGTCTGATCTACGGGCACTCCCTGGGGGGCGCCGTAGCGGTCGACCTGGCGCGCACGCTCGCCCGTGAAGCCCGAGACACGCGCACCCCTGCCCCGGCGCGAGGGCTGATCCTGGAGTCCACGTTCACCTCGTTGGGCGATGTGGCAGGCGTGGTCGCCAATACATCGCTGCCGGTGCGCTGGCTGCTGTCGCAGAAGTTCGATTCACTGGGCAAAATTGGCGATATCGACCTGCCGGTGCTGCTGGTCCATGGCCTGGACGACCGCTACGTGCCCTCGCGTTTCAGCCAGCAGCTGTTCGAGGCCGCGCGTGAACCCAAGACGCTGTTGCTGGTGCCAGGTGCGACACACAACAACAGCATGAGCCTGGCCGGGCAGCGTTATCGCAAGGCGATACAGGCCCTGTTCCAGGCGCGGCAGGTCACTGTACCGGCAGGAAATTCATCAACAGCAGGCTTTGCGCATAATTGAGGCCGATACGGCGGTAGCGCTCGTCGAGCAGCTCGGCCAGCAAGTCCAGGCGGGCCACCACCTTGCCAAATTCCACGGCAAAACTCAGGTTGCTGCCCTCCTCCGAAATCTCGTTGGAGAACAGCAACAGCACACCGTTGGCGTCCTGCCGCTGGCTCAGCATCCAGGTGGCTTTCTCGATGTTGCGCGCGGCGTTGTTGATGAACAACGGGTCGAGGGTGTCGGTCATGTAGAACGCGGTGCGTCCGCCGTGGGCGGTGATCAGCATACTGCCGATGGCGTAGATGAACGCACCCACTCGATCACCGCGAAATTCTGGGCTCAAGGCATAGCTCAAGGCAGCCAGGTCGCGGCGATTGCCCAGTTGCGCCAGGGGTTGGCGCTGTTCGATGGCCAGGCGGATCTGGCGCTCGGCCGTGGCCGCGTCCAGGTAGCCCGAGCGTTGCAACTGGTTGGGATTGCGCAGGTACAGCTTGTTCATCAGCAGGTAGAGGCTTTGCAGGTTGTCGCGCATCGACAAGGTCGCCAGGCGGTCCACACTGGTCTGGAACAGCTCGCTGGGCTTGCCTTCGCCCAGCTGGTTGACGATGTCTCGCCCCTGCTGCTGAGTGCAGGCGCACAAGCTGGCCAAGATGCCTGCCAACAGCAGGCGAACTATCGTGGAGCAACTGCACACTACCATCGGCACCGGTTCGTTTTCGGCGGCCGCCGCGGGGATCGCGGCAGCCTGGGCCTAGCATAGAGCCCCGAAAGCCAAAAAAGTGCAGCATGCGCCAGCAGGTGTAGCTACCTGAACTACATCGCGCCGCGCAGCAGCTCAACGACCTGGGCATGCAGGTCCGGATCACCGCAGGCCACCACGCAGCCGCCTTGCTGAGCGCTGCTGCCGTCCCAGGCCGTGATCACGCCGCCCGCGCCCTCGATGATGGGCATGAGTGCCTGCACGTCATAGGGCTGCAAGCTGGCTTCGACGATGACATCCACAAAGCCCGAGGCCAGCATGCAATAGGCGTAGCAATCCCCACCGTAGCGCATCAGCCGTGCCTGGCTGGCCACGTGCTCGAACGCAGCCTTGCGCGCAGGCGTATCGAACATGTCAGGGGTGGTGCACATCAAGGTGGCCGCTGCCAGCGCTTTGCAGGCGCGGGTCTTTAGCGCTCGCGTGCCCGACCAGGCACCTTCGGGCGTGCCGATGAACCGTTCGCCGGTAAAAGGTTGGTTCATCACCCCCACCACAGGCCGGGCACCGTCGTTGAGCGCGATCAACGTGCCCCACAACGGCAGGCCGGTGATGAAGGCGCGGGTGCCGTCGATCGGGTCGAGCACCCAGGTCAACGGGCTGCTGCCCACGGCCACGCCCGCCTCTTCACCAAGGATGCCATGGTCTGGGTAGCGCGCCTGGATCCGCTCGCGCATCGCGTCCTCGGCCGCCTTGTCGGCCACGGTCACCGGGTCGTACAACCGGCCGCCTTTGTCCTCGACCTCCAGGCTTGCACGAAAGTAAGGCGTGATGGCAGCGCTCGCAGCATCGGCCAACTGCTCGGCAAATCCACGGAACTCGGCAATCTGTTCAGCGCTCAGGGGCATGAAAATGGGCCTTGTGCTAGTCAGGGAGGCGGCATGATAGCAAACCCGCTGATCGGCATGGCGTCCGTAGGAGATATCAATATGGCATCATCCAGGCTGGATTTAGCCAAGGCTTGCTCGTTGTACTAGCATACCCCTCACGCACCGATGCAGGCCCAGGATGAGGGCTTGCACTACAGCCGGGCTTGTGCCCTGGCCTCAAGGACGATTCGATGAGCATCAATTCCATCTATCCGCAGATCGGCAAGATCATTGCCAGCACCGGCAGCCGTCAGTTTCCCCGCCTGCTGCATGACCTGATTCAGGCTCACCTGTGCATCGACGCCACGCAGATCCGCCAGCTGCCACGCTCACCTAGCGAAACCACCGTGCTCGACGAAACCGTGTTCTCGTGCGATCAAGCCACGGCCACCGCCTCGGATGACCCTTCGCGCCTGCACCGTATCCGCGCCAGTGACGCGCGGGTCGAGATTCGCGTACTGCGCGCCGACACCACCTATGGCTTCTCCCCCCTGGAGCGCAACAGGCTCGAAGCCATCACGCCCCTGGTGCTGCCGATGCTGGAGAAACACCTGCGTGCCCTGCAACCCACCGTGCCGCGCAACAGCCACGACAGCCTGGAGCAGCGGTTCGTCGAACGCCTGGCCCAAACAGGCCTCAAGCTTTCCGAACGCGAGCGCCAGGTCTGCCTAGGGTTGCTGGCCGGTCAAACGGCCCCCGAGCAGGCCGACCGGCTTGGCCTGCGCGTGAACACTGTCGAAAGTTACCTGCGCCGGGCCGTGATCAAGCTGGGCATCGGCGGGCGGCATTCGCTGATGCGCTGGATGCACGCCTAGGCATCGGTCGACCGGCATCGCAGGTGGTTCAGTCCCGTGCCAGTGCTTCGATGGGGTCCAGGCGAGCCGCATTGCGCGCCGGCACGAAGCCGAACACCACACCGATCAAGGTCGAGCAGGCGAACGCCATCACGATCGAGGCTGGGGAGAACACCATTTCCCATTGCTTGACGAACAGCTCGAACAGGTAGCCCACCGCGTAGGACAACCCCACGCCCACGACCCCGCCCAACAGGCAGACCATGACCGCTTCCACCAGAAACTGCTGGCGGATGTCGGCCTGACGGGCACCAACGGCCATGCGTATGCCGATTTCACGGGTACGTTCGGTCACCGACACCAGCATGATGTTCATCACCCCTATGCCGCCCACCACCAGCGAGATCACCGCGATCAGCGACAGCAGCAAGGTCAGGGATCGACTGGTCTTCTGTACGGTCTGCATGATGCTGTCCAGGTTGTTGGTGAAGAAGTCCTTGCTGCCGTGACGCTGCAGCAGTACACGGCTGACCTCCTCCTCGACCCGCTTGCTGGGCACCCCGTCCTTGATCCGCACGCTGATGCTGTCCAGGTGACGCTGTCCCAGCACCCGTCCGGCAGCCGTCTCGTACGGCACCCAGATGTTCAGTTGGTTGCTGGCCACGAACAGGTTCTTGTTGCGCGCCGTCACACCGATCACGGTACAGGGCAGATTACCGACCAGGATCACCTGCCCAAGGGGGTTGGTGGTCGGGCCGAACAGGCGCTCGCGGGTGTTATGGTCGATGACCACGACCTGGGCCTGGCGCCGCGCATCATCGGCGCTGAACACGATGCCCGCTGCCAGTGGGATGTTGCGCACCTGAAAGTAGTGCTCGCTGACGCCATTGAGCTGCACATCCACGTCCAGGTTGCGATAGCGCACCAGCGTGCCCTGGCCGATCACAGGGGTTGCGCTGTCGACGTAGTACAAGGCGTTGAGCGCCGCCACATCCGCCGGCACCAACGTTTCAAAGTTCCTGGCCCGGCTGTCGCCGAAGTTGCTCCCCGAATACACATCGATGGTGTTGCTGCCGATGGCCTGGATGTCCTTGAGTACGTACCCCTTGGCCCCTTCGCCGATGGCTGAAATCGACACCACCGAAGTGATACCGATGATGATCCCGAGCATGGTCAGCAAGGTGCGCATGCGGTGTGACACCAAGGCCAGCCAGGCCATCTTGAACGCCTCGCGGAACATGCCCAGGCTTGCCAACAGGCGATGTCCCCGCTTGCGTGCCGGCGTCGGCGCCACGGCCCGTGCAGGCACCGTGTCAGCAACCTTGCGCCGATCGCTGACGATCTGGCCGTCGCTGACTTCGATGATGCGCTCGGCGTGCGCGGCCACGTGCGGGTCATGGGTGACGAGGATCACGGTGTGACCCGAGGCGTGCAGCTCCAGCAGAATCTTCATGACCTCCTTGCCGCTGGCGCTGTCCAGTGCGCCTGTGGGTTCGTCCGCCAGGATCACCTGCCCTCCATTGATCAATGCCCGGCATATGCTCACCCGTTGCTGCTGGCCTCCCGACAGCTGGCTGGGACGGTGGTGCAAGTGCTCGCCAAGCCCAAGCCGGCTCAGCAGCGTCTGGGCGCGTTCATGGCGCCATTGCAGGTCCATGCCGGCGTACACGGCGGGGATCTCGACGTTGTGCAGGGCGTCCAGGTGCGGCAGCAGGTGGTAGCGCTGGAAAATGAACCCGAAGTGATCGCGACGCAGGGCGGCCAGGGCATCGACGTCAAGGTCCCGGGTTTGCTGGCCATCGACCTTGTAACTGCCAGTGCTGGCATTGTCCAGGCAGCCCAGGATGTTCATCAGCGTGGATTTGCCAGAGCCCGATGCGCCGATGATAGCGACCAGTTCACCACGGTGAATCTGCAGGTCGATGCCCTTGAGCGCGAGAAAGGCCCGCTCGCCGGCCTGGAAGCTGCGGGTAACGCCCTCCAGGCAAAGCAAGGGTTCGCCCTGCCCCGTTGCCTGGCACAGGGGGGCGGTGGGTTGCACGTTCATGTTCATGCTCAGGCTCCCGAATCGCCGGTAATCGGCTCGCCAATCACCACCCGGTCACCTTCGTCGAGGCCCTGCTCGATCTGTACCCGAACGTTATTGTTGATCCCCACCACCACCTTGCGCTGCTCGGCGAAGCCCTTGTCGTCGAGCACCCGCACGGCGAAGCGGCCGTCCGCCTCGCGCCCACCCAGTGCCGCCACCGGCACGGTCAGAACCTTTTGCGCGGTATCGAGCACGATGTGCACTTGCGCAGTCATGGCGATGCGCAGGCGGTGGTCCGGGTTGGGCACCTCGAACAGGGCGTTGTAGAACACCGCGCCAGTTGGCTTGCCGGCCCCGCCCTCTGCCTTGTCGCTGCTCTGGGCGTAGTGCTGTGGGGCAGGCTCGGTGCCGCGCAGCTTGGCGTAGTAGCGTTTGTCTTCCCCCAGGATGGTGAAATACACCGCCTGGCCCGGCGTGATGTGAATCACATCCGCTTCCGAGACCTGCGCCTTGACGGTCATGGTGTCCAGGTTAGCCAGCTTGAGCAGCACCGGGGCCAGCTGGTTGGCGATCACCGTCTGCCCTTCCTGGGTAACGATGCCCACCACGTGGCCTGTGATCGGCGCGTTGATGCGGGTATAGCCCAGGTTGACCCGGGCCGTGTCAATTTCCACCTGAGCGCTGCGGATCTGCGCATCGAGCGAGCCCACGGCAGCCTGCTGGACCTGATAGTCGGCCTCGGCCTTTTCATATTCCTGACGCGAGACCGAGGCATCGATTTGCAGTTCTCGATAGCGTTCATAGACCCCTTTGGCCTGCTTGAGCTGGGCCAGGGTCGAGCGCCGTTGGGCCTGCAGTTTCTGCTCGTCCACCTCCGCTTGGCGCAGGGTGTTGCGCAGCACCAGCGCGTCTATCTCGGCCAGCCACTGGCCTTCGGTGACCTTGTCGCCCAGCTTCACCTTGAGCGATTTCAGCTGACCGGAAACCTGGGCGCCCACATCCACCTGTTTGATCCCTTCGAGCACGCCGGTGGCCAGTACCGCATTCTCGATGTCGGCACGCTCGACCTGGGCGGTGATGTACTGCGGTGCCTTGGCCGGGGCCTGGACCGCATACAGGCCAATGCCCGCTACCACGGCAATGCCCAGCCCGATGCCCCATTTGCGCAGTTTGGTTTTGTCCATGGACACGCGTAATTCCTTTGTTTGACAAGACTGCACCGACACCTGGCAGCGGCGGGCTCGCCCACCGGCCGCCAGGTAACCGGCTATTGAACGACCTGGGCCTGCGCAAGCGCCTGACCGTCATGCCACCACGCTGCCAGGCTGAACACATGGGGCACCTTGAGGATGCTGAAATGATCGCCGGGCGCCTTCCATACCTTCAGCCCAGGCAGCAACTGTTGCCAGCGCTGCTGCATGAGACGGTGCTCGGCAGCGTTGCCTTCGGCGTCCAGCCCCGGGTCGTCCACCAGCACCAGCCCTGCCGGGCCGGTGTACGGCAGCTCTGGATGGTAAGGCGTGCGCAGCGCAGCACCGAAAGTGCGCACCGTGCCGTCGAGCGCACGCGCACTGGATCTGGCGGGCATCAGCCCTGCCCGCACCACGGCCGTGTGCAGTTGCTGCTGTTGCTGGTCGTCGCTGGCTTGTGCAAACGCCACCCGGTCCAGACCAAGGGGTTTGCCGGTGGACATTTCCAGCGCTTCGATCAGGCGCAGCAGCGTCTGGCTGAAGGTATGGGGCTGGCCGCAGATGCTCCCTGGGCCTGGGCCCTCGCTGTCGATCAACGTCAAGGAGCGCACTTGACGCCCTTTGGCCTGCAAGCGCGCGGCCATGGCATGGGCCACCCAGCCTCCGAACGAATGCCCCACCAGGTTCAGCGGGCCCTCGGGATAGACCGCTTCGATAGCCTGCACATGCCAGGCCGCCGCAGCCTCGACGCAGGTGTGCGGCAGCGACAGGCCATCCAGGCCTCGGGCCTGCAAGCCTTGAACGGGCCACTGCGGGCCCAACGCCTCGGCCAGGCCGATGAAGCTGGTCACACTGTCGCCGGCACCGGCTACGCAGAACACGGGCGTGTGCCCGGCAGCGCCGGTCTGAATAGCCACGGGGGCCAAGGGCGGTGGTACAGCCGGGGCAGCAGCACACGCCAGCGCCTGCGTCAGCACCTGGCCAACGGTCGTCACATGGGGCGCTTGCATCAAGCTGCGGTGATCCCCCGGAACGGTGTGCGTCACCAGCACCTGGGTCGGCAACGCCGTGCGCCAGCCAAGGCCCTCAGGCGCCTCGTCAGCCTGCGCGGCGCAGAGCAGGTGCACCGGCACATCCACCGGCGCTGGGCGGTAATGGGCCAGAGCATGGCCATGGGCGAGCTCGCGGCCGAAATAATGCCGCAGGTCCGCGTCCGTCATGCTGGCCCACAGGCCGTAGAGCACCTCGTGCTCACGGCAGCTTGCCAGCAAGGTCGCAAAGTCGGCCTGGTCCTGCTCCAGGCGCGCGAGCAGCGCCCGCTTGGCGCGGCCTGCCTCGCCCTTGGTTTGCCAGTACGCCGTGCAGTTGAGCAGCAACTGCCGCTCCAAGGCATACGGACCCTCCCAGCGTGCCTTGCCTTGGTCGGCCAAGCGCGGTGCGTAGGTGTCGATCAAACCGATGAATGCCACCTGCTCGTCAACGCCGCGCAGTTGATTGGCCATTTCCATGGCCAGCACACCGCCGAATGACCACCCGGCCAGACGGTAGGGCCCGTGGGGTTGCACGGTGCGCATCTGCGTGATCTGGTAGCGCGCCAGACATTCCAGCGTGCGTGGCTGTGGGGCATCGCTGGGTAATCCCGGCAGGCCGTAGATGGCAAAGTCGCCTCCCATCTGGTGGGCAAGCACGGGGAAGTAGAAGTCCAACCCGGAAAATTCATGCACAAGGAACAGCGGCGTCTGGGCAGAACCCGGCCGGACCGGGATCACGGTCGCTACCGCTGGCGCTTGCCTGTCCACCCGCTTGGCCAGCAACGCCACGCTCGGACGCTGGAAGACGTCAGTGAGCGCAACGGGTACCCCGGCCTTGCGCAGGCGGTCCACCAGGCGAATGGCCGCCAGCGAGTGGCCGCCCAACTCGAAGAAGTTGTCATGGCGGCCCACCTCATCGACGTCGAGCAACTCGCACCAAAGGCTCGCGACAAGCTGCTCGACGTCCCCGCAAGGGGCTTCGAACGGGCGCTGCTGCACCTCGGGCGCTGGCAACGCCTTGCGGTCAAGCTTGCCGTTAGGGCCGAGCGGAAGCGCGGCCAGGTGGATGAAGTGCGACGGAACCATGAACGCTGGCAGGCGCGCCATCAAGACGGCCCGCAGCGCCTCGGGGATGAGACGCTGGCCCGTGTAGTACGCTACCAGGTGCTGGTCGCAGGCGAGCACGACCGCTTCCTTGACGGTGTCCACGGCCGTCATCGCCGCCTGAATTTCACCCACCTCGATACGCAGGCCATGAAGCTTGACCTGATCGTCGTTACGCCCCAGGTATTCAAGGTTGCCGTCCGGCAGGTGCCGCGCAAGGTCGCCTGTGCGGTACAGCCGCCCGCCTGGGCGCTGACCGAACGGGTCATCCAGGAAGCGCTCGGCGGTCAGTTCGGGCCGGTTCAGGTAACCGCGGGCGACCTGCACGCCACCGATGTACAGCTCGCCGGCCACGCCCTGCGGTACCGGCTGGCCTTGCTCGTCCAGCACGTACAGGGTGGTGTTGGCGATGGGCTTGCCGATTGGGGTGTTGTCGGGTGCGCTCACGCAGTGCCAGGCACTCACATCCACGGCGGCTTCGGTCGGGCCGTAGAGGTTGTGCAACTCAACGCCCGGCAGCTGCTGGTGGAAGCGGCGCACGAGGCTGCCCGGCAGTGCTTCGCCGCTGCACACCACACGCTTGAGCGAAGGCGCGGACCAGCCTGATTCCAAGGCCGAGAGGAACACGTCCAGCATTGACGGCACGAAGTGCAGCGTGCTGACGCCTTCGGCCTCAATAGCGTGTTGCAGGTACTGCGGGTCGCGGTGCCCGCCGGGCCTGGCCATGACCAGCTTCGCACCGGTCTGAAGCGGCCACAGCAGCTCCCAGACCGAAACGTCGAAGCTGAACGGGGTCTTCTGCAGTACAACGTCGTCAGCACCCAGCGCATAGGCGTCCTGCATCCACAGCAGACGATTGACCACGCCGGCATGCTCGTTCATCACGCCCTTGGGCAAGCCGGTCGAGCCTGAGGTATAGATGACGTACGCCAGGTGCTGCGGGGTGAGCCCCGGAACTTCCAGGTTGGTGGCAGGCAGTTCCAGGCTCAACGGCGCGTCCAGATCGATCACGACGCCGTGCTCGGGCACATGCCGGGTCGCCGCGTGCACCAGCACCGCCACCGGGTCGCTGTCGGTGAGCATGTGGCGAATACGCTCTGCCGGGTAGTCCGGATCGACCGGCACATACGCGCCGCCCGCCTTCAGGATTCCGAGCAGCCCCACCATCATCGACAAACTGCGTTCAACGCAGATCGCCACGCGATCATCGGGCGTCACGCCCAGCGCGATGAGGTGGTGAGCCAGGCGATTGGCCTGGGCGTTGAGCTGCTCGAAGGTCAGCTCGCCCTCCTCGGCGCTGACGGCGACGGCCTGCGGGGTGCGCTGCGCCTGGGCCTCGACCAGCGCGTGCAGGGTACAGATAAGGTCATGGTCGGTGCCGGTCGCATTGAAGGCGTGCAGCACCCGCTCGCGTTCTTCGCCAGCCAGCAGGTCGATGTCCGCGACGATGGCCTGGTCGCTGGTCGCAAAGGCTTGCAGGACGCGCTGCAGGTAACCGGCGAAGCGTTCGATTGTGGCGCGGTTGAACAGCGCGGTGGCATACACGATGCCACCGGCAAAGCAGCCGGCCCGCTCACCCATGCTCAAGCTCAAATCGAACTTGGCCACTTCGGCCTCGGCAGCCATGGCGCTGACATGCAAGTCTGCAAACGCAGGGGCCCGATGCCCGGCGTTGGCGTCCCAGTCCAGCGTTGCCTGATACAGCGGCGTATGCCCAAGGCTTCGCCGCGGGCGCAATAGCTCCACCACCTGTTCGAACGGAACATCCTGATGGGCCTGGGCCTCCAGCACCACGGCCTTGGCCTGCGCCAGCAACGCAGATACCGGCGGGCGGCCCGACAGGTCCAGGCGCAAGGCCAGGGCATTGACGAACATGCCCACCATCCCCTGGACCTGGCTCTGCCGTCGATTGGCGACCGGCGAGCCGATGACCACATCCTGCTGCCCGGACAGGCGAGCGAGCAGCGCTGCCCACGCTGCCGTGAACAGCATGAAAGGCGTGACGCCATGGCGCGTGCACACGGCTTTGAGGGCTTCACTGGACGGCAGGTCGAGCTGGACCTGGACGCTGTCGCCCGCGTATTGCTGGCGCTCCGGACGAGGCCGGTCCCATGGCAGGCTGAGCAGCGCGGGCGAGCCGTGGAGCTGCTTGCGCCAGTAGTCGGCTTGGGCATCCAGCGCCGAACCGTTGAGCCAGCGCTGCTGCCACTGGGCATAATCGAGGTACTGCACCCTGAGCGCGGGCAGCGGGTTGGGGGCGTGCGTAGCGAAAGCCTGGTAGAGCGCCGCGAGCTCGCCGATCAGAATGCCCAGGGACCAGCCATCCGCCACCAGGTGGTGAACGACCAGTAGCAGCGCGTGGCGGTCATCACCGAGGTCCAGCACGTGAGCGCGTATCGGCAGGTCCTGGTCCAGAGCAAAGGGCCGCGCGGCCTCGGCACGGGCCCATGCTTGCAGACCAGGCGAATCCAGCCCGCAGGCCCGGTGCCACTGCACGGTGAACGCCTCTGTATCGGTTGCCAGCGCCACATACGGTTCACCGTCATGCTCATGGAATCGGCTGCGCAGGCTTTCATGACGGTCCACCAGCGCACGCAGGCTGCGCTCCAGCGCCTGACGGTGCAGGCGCCCTTCCAGGTGCAGCGCCACCGGAATGTGATAGGCAGCACTGGCTTCAGACATCTGGGTCAGGAACCATAGGCGCTGCTGGGCCAGGGAAAGCGGCAGGCGCTCTTCACGCGGCATCGGTTCCAGGGCCGGCAAGGCCTGCACGCTGGCTTGCAAGGTGGCCGCCACTGCAGCCAGGCAGTCGTCGGCGAACAGGTCGGCCAACGCCAGTTCGCAGCCCATCTGTTCGCGTACCTGGGCCAGCATGCGCATGGCCAGCAAGGAGTGCCCGCCCTGCTCGAAGAAACGGTCCTGCCGGCCGATGGTGTTGAGCCCAAGCAGATCGGCCCAGATACGCGCCAGGTCAGCCTCATGCCCAGCCCGAGGAACCTCGAACACCACCGTCGACAGATCCTGCAGCCCCGGGGCCGGCAGCGCCATACGATCGATCTTGCCGTTGTTGTTCAGCGGCATCCGCACCAGAGGCACGAACGCCGACGGCACCATGTAATCGGGTAGTCGGGCGCGCAGGTAATCGCGAAGATCCGTGCCATCAAGGTCCTCGCTACGGCGTGTGTACCAGGCGACCAATCGGTGAGGCCCGTGGGCCTGCTCCATGGCCATCACCAGCACCTCGCCGATGCCGGGTGCCTGAGCCAGCACTTGCTCGATTTCGCCAGGCTCGATACGGAAACCGCGGATTTTCACCTGATCATCGTTACGCCCCAGGCATTCGAGCTGGCCGTCGGCATTCCAGCGCACCAGGTCGCCCGTGCGATAAAGACGCGCCCCCGCCTGCTGGCCGAACGGGTCTTGGACAAAGCGCTGTTCGGTCAGGTCGGGCCGATTCAGATAACCCAGGGCCACACCGTCACCGCCGACATACAATTCACCGACCACGCCCTGTGGCACCGGGCGCTGCCACGCATCCAGCACATACACCTGGGTATTGCCGATGGGGCGGCCAATGGGGACCTGGTTTGCATCCGGCGCCAGGGCCTGAACTTCGCAGGTCACGGCAAAGGTGGTGGTCTCGGTAGGGCCATAGCCATTAATCAGGCGCAGGCCAGGTGCTTGGGCCAGGAGCGCGCGGAACGCAGCCGGCTCGGCCCGCTCCCCGCCGCTGATCAGCACCCGCAGCCCGGCCAGGGCCTGGGGCACCAGCTGTACGTACTGGTTGAACAGCGCGGTGGTCAGGAACAGCACCGTGATGGCCTGGTCCTGCAGCGCGCAGGCGAAACGCTCAGGGTCGACCAGCGTGGCGTGGTCGATCACATGCACCTGGCCGCCGTTGAGCAACGCGCCCCAGACCTCGAAGGTGCTGGCATCGAACGCCGGGTTGGAGGCGAGGCCCAGGCGGTCATTGGAGCCCAGTTCGACATAGCCGTTGTCCACCACCAGGCGCACGATGCCACGGTGCGGGACGCACACGCCCTTTGGCTGACCGGTCGTGCCGGAGGTGTACATCACGTAGGCAGTGCTGTCGGCGGCCGGTGCCAGGCCCAGGTCATCACCAGACCCGTGTGCAAGCTGCAAGGTATCCAGGTCGATGCGACGTGGGCCCAGGGGTGCATTGACCGTGGCCACTGTCAGCACGAGGCTGGCCTGGCAGTCCTGCACCATGAACGCCTGGCGCTCGGCAGGTGCATGCAGGTCAAGCGGCACATAGCTGGCCGCACACTTGAGCACGGCCAACTGGGCCACCAGCAAGGAGAAGGAGCGCGGCAACAGCAGCGCCACCTGCGCAGCGGGCTTGACGCCTTGGGCAATCAGGTAGCGTGCCAGGCGGTTGGCCTGCCGGTTGAGCTCGCCATAACCCAGGACGTGCTCGCCATGCACCGCGGCGATGGCGGCGGGATGCTCGGCCGCGCGTCGCTCGAACAGATGCGTCACGCTGCACGCGCGGGGACAGGCAGTGTGTGTCTGGTTAAGCGCATACAGCAGATGATCACGCTCGGACGCGTCCAACAGGTCTACCTGGGCCAACGGTTGCTGGTCATTGGCCGTCATCGCCCGGAGCAGCCGCTCGAAGTAACCCAGGTGGCGGCGCACCGTCGCCTCATCGAACAGCGCAGTGGCGTAGTCCAGGCTGCCAATCAGGCAGTCGCCCTGTTCCCCCAGGTTCAAGGTCAGGTCGAACTTGGCCACAGCGCTGGCTTGGTTGACGGCCTCCAGTTGCAAACCTGCCAGCGTCAGCGCGGCACCCTCGGTCGCCTGCCAGTTCAAGCTGACCTGGAACACGGGCGTATGGCTCAGGCTGCGCGCAGGGCGCAGCACTTCCACCACGTGTTCGAACGGCACGTCCTGGTGGGCCTGGGCCTGCAGAACCCGGTCGCGTACCTGGCCTATCAAGGCGTGCGCGGTCGGTGCTGCGCTTGGGTCGATGCGCAGGGCCAGCGTATTGACGAACAGCCCGACCAAGGGTTCGAGTTCGGCACGCCCTCGTCCTGCGACCGGGCAGCCGACCACCACTTCGGACTGGCCGGACAGGCGCGCCAGCAGTGCTGACCATGCGGCCAGCACCGTCATGTACACCGTCGCACCGTGCTGATGGGCCAAGGTGCGCA
This sequence comes from Pseudomonas sp. UBA5666, assembly GCF_002420785.1. Lineage (NCBI taxonomy): Bacteria > Pseudomonadati > Pseudomonadota > Gammaproteobacteria > Pseudomonadales > Pseudomonadaceae > Pseudomonas > Pseudomonas sp. UBA5666. The sequence continues at coordinate 86,468 of NZ_DIIQ01000037.1, forward strand.
GTGCCGCCGAGAGACGCGGCGACAGGTGCACCGGCACGCTGGCACCGGCCAGGTCCTGCCGCTTCGGGCGTTGCCGGTCGGTGGGCAGGTTGATCAGCGTCGGCGCGCCCTCCAGCGTCTGGTGCCAGTAATCGAGCTGCTGTTGCAGGCGTTCACCCGTCAGCCATCGACGCTGCCACACGGCGTAATCGGTGTACTGCAGGGCCAGTGCGGGCAGCGGGTCCTCCCGGCCCTCACGCAATGCGGCATAGAGCAGGTTCAACTCGTGGGTCATCACGCCCAGGGACCAGCCATCGGCCACGATATGGTGCACGGTCATGGCCAGTACGTGATGCTGCTCGTCCAAGCGCAGCACATGCGCCTGCACCAGGGGCCCGCAGGCCAAGTCGAAGGGGATTCGGGCAAGCGCCTGAAGCCGGGCGGGCAACGCGGCGGGCGTCACTGCTTCGCGTTGCAACCAGCCTGTCTGCGGCACTGGGCAAATGACCACTTCGGCGCTGTCAGCCACGGCCTTGAACTGGCTGCGCAGCACCGGGTGGCGCTCCAGCAGGCGCAGCAGGGCTGCTTCCAGCGCATCGACATCCAACTCACCGCGCAGGCCAAGGGCCAGGGGGACGTTGTAGGCCTGGCTGCCACCCTCCAGCTGGGCCAGGAACCACAGGCGCTGCTGGGCGAAGGACATGGGCAAGGCCTGCCCTGGCGCTGCGGCCACGATAGGCGGCACCTCGCTGCGCCCAGCCTGCTCCAGGTGCCTGGCCACGCTGGTCAATTGTGCCGCGGCAAACAATGCTGCCAGGCTCAGTTTAGCCCCCAGGCGTACGCGCACTTGGGACACCATGCGCATGGCCAACAATGAATGCCCACCCAGGCGGAAGAAATCATCATGCCGCCCGACCCGCTCCACGTGCAGCAACTCGGCCCACAGTTGGGCCAGGGCCTGTTCGAGTTCACCCACCGGCGCTTCGAAACCCACCTCGAAGAGCGCTGTGCGCTCCGGTGCCGGCAGTGCGCGGCGGTCGAGCTTACCGTTGGCGGTCAGGGGCAGCGCTGGCAAGGCGACGAAGGCTACCGGCACCATGTACTCGGGCAGGTGGGCCTGCAATTGGGCGCGCAGGCCTTCAGGTTCGAGCGGGGCCACGTCGGGCCTGACCGTGTAATAAGCCACCAAGCGCGGGTGCCCCGGCTGATCTTCGCGAGCGATGACCACTGCTTCGTCGATACCTGCCAAGGCCGCCAGGCGGCTCTCGATCTCACCGGGTTCGATGCGCAAGCCGCGGATCTTGACCTGGTCATCGTTGCGGCCCAGGTACTCCAGCGAGCCGTCGGCAAGCCAGCGCACCAGATCGCCCGAGCGGTACATGCGGGCACTGGCCGAGGTCGCGAACGGGTCTTGCACAAAACGCTCGGCCGTCAGTTGCGGGCGGTTCAGGTAACCACGGGCAACCCCGGCACCCCCGATGTACAGCTCGCCAGGTACGCCCAGCGGCACCGGTTGCAGGCGCGCATCGAGCACGTACAACCGGGCGTTGTCCACCGGTTTGCCGATGTGCAAGGCGCAGCCGGCGTGCACGGCGCCGGAGCTTGCCACGACCGTGGTTTCGGTGGGGCCATAGTTGTTCACCACGGTAAAGCGTTGAGTTCGGTTGAACTGGCGCAAGCGGTCACCGCCAATCAGCAGGGTGCGCAGCGTGGGATGTTCCAGGTGATGATTGAAGGCATATTCGGCCACAGGCGTGGGCAAAAAGCTCACATCCAGCGGCTGCGCCTGCCACCAGGCGAGCATGGCGTCCAGGTCATCACTGGCGCCGCTCGTCGGGGCCAGGTGCACGGTTGCGCCGGCGCACAGTGCCGGCCAGATCTCCCAGGTCATTGCATCGAAGCCGAACCCGGCAAGGCTTGAGGTATGCCGGCCCGGGGCCAGGCCGAAAGCGCGGCAATGCCAGTCGACCAGGTTGTTCACCGTCAGGTGCTCGACCATCACCCCTTTGGGCTCACCGGTCGAGCCCGAGGTGTAGATCACATAGGCCAGGTGCCGAGGGGTGAGGGCTTTGACGACAGGATCGTCGCACCGGGCCGGCCAGTCGGGCTGGTCCAGCAGCAGTACCGGCCGTGCGCTATGACCGACCCGTGGCAGCAGCGCCCGTTGGGTCAGCAGCGCCACCGGGGCGCTGTCTTCGAGCAGGTAGCGGACCCGCTCGTCCGGGTGGGCAGCATCGACAGGCACATAGCCTGCGCCTGCCTTGAGCACTGCCAGCAGGCCCACCAGCGTTTCCAGGCCGCGCCGGGCAAGCACCGCCACGCGGTCATCCGGTTGCACCCCCAGGGCGATCAGGTGATGCGCCAGGGCATTGGCCTGGCGGTTGAGTTGGCCGTAGCTCAACTGCCGTTCGCCAAAGGTCGCCGCCACCTCATCAGGGCTATGCTGGGCGCGCTGCTCGATACGCTGGTGCAGCGTATGCTGCTCGTCATAATCGGCGTGGGAGGCATTGAAGGTGTCCAGCAGCCATTGACGCTCGGCGACAGGCAACATGGGCAGGTCGAGTACCGCCGCCTGCGGCGCGTGCAACAGGCTCTCCAGGGTCTGCCGTAGATAGGCGCAGACACGTTGCGCCGGTACCTGGGCGTCGGCAAGCAAGGTCAGGCGCAACCCCTCACCCAGGTCGTCGATACTCAAGGTCAGCGGGTAGTTGGTGGCTTCTACCGAGTCGATGATGTCGATGCCGGCCAACGCTGCCCGGCGCGGCTCAGCCGGGCCGACAGCGCTGTGCCGGTAATTGAGCAGGCTGTTGAACAGCGGCGCAGGTGCGGCCACGCCACTGCACCGTTGGGCCAGGGCCAGTGGCGCGTGTTCATGGCGCATCAAGGCGGTCAGGCGCTTGTGGGTCGTATGGATAGCGCCTTCAAGGTTCGCCGCCGCCAGGTCCACCCGCAATGGCAAGGTGTTGATGAAGATGCCCAGGGCCCGGTCGGTGCCTTGCGCGCCGAGCAGGCGCCCCATCAGCACCGTGCCGAACACGACCTGATCGCGCCCGGTCAGCCCGCCCAGCACGCGCCCCCAGGCCAGGTGGAACAGGCTGGCAACGCTTACCCCCAGGGTGCGTGCATGGCTGCGCAAACCCTGACACAGCGCCAGCGGCAAGTCGAGTTGATGCTCCTCATGCACCGAGTCGCCACCCTGTACCTGGGCAAGCCCGTAGGCCAGGGTCGGCTCGTCGATGTCGCCCAGCATGTCGCGGAAGAAGGCTTCGTGCTCGGCCTCGCTGACCCCAAGCACGGCTTGAGCCACGTAGTCACGAAACGGTACCGCGGCCCCGAGCTGCGCGCCGTTGCCGGTCAGAAAGGCGATCAGCTCCTGCCGGACCACGTCCAGTGCACTGTGGTCCAGGGCGATGTGATGGAACTGCAAGGTGGCGTGTAACGTGCCATCTGCCTGAGCGGGCTCGCGCAGCAGGCGGATGAGGGGTGCCTGGGTCAAGTCGATCCAGTCCCGGTCGGTCGCCGGGTCCGCCAGCGTCAGCACCGCGAGCTCAGCGTGCCGCCAGACCACCTGCAGAGGTTGGGCCAAGCCTTCCCAGTGTACCGACGTGCGCAGGATGTCATGGCGGGCGATGACGCCGCGCAGCGCCTGCGCGAAGGCGTCGAAACGTGCCTGGCTGGCAAAGGCGAAGCGCGCTTGCATCACATACGGGTCGTGGCCTTCGGCGCGGGCATGGTGGAACAGCATGCCCTGCTGCAGGGGCGCCAACGGGTAGATGTCCTGCACGTTGGGCGCCCCGCCCGGGATGGCAGCGACCACCTGGTCCACGGCGGCCTGGTCCAGGGTCACCAGGTTGAGCATCGCTGCACTGATGTGCGTGCTCCCAGGTGCGATGAGGTTGGGTGGCACCGCCACCGGGCCGTGCTTGCGAGCCACGTATTCGCCGCGTTCGATCAGGCTCACCAGCGCCGGTTTGTGGGCCCGCAACTGGGCCACCAGGGCGCCGTCGGTCAGTGCCTGCCGGTTGCCCTGCACCACCAGTTGGCCATCCTTGAGCGCCAGCTGCACGTCGTGGTCGGCCAGTGTGGCCAGTAATTGGTTGATGCTCACAGGACGATCTCCATTCTGTCTGTGATGGCTGCGTAGCCTGCCAGTGTCGGTTGGTCGAACAGGGCCCGCACGTCGGCTTCAAGGCCCGTTTCGCGCAACCTTGAAGTCAGGGTGACGGCCAGCAGCGAGTGCCCGCCCAGCTCGAAGAAGTTGTCGTGCCGCCCTACCCGCTCCACCTCAAGCAGCTCGCACCACAGTGCAGCCATCAGGGTCTCGGTCGGCCCTTCGGGGGCTTCGAACGGGCGCTCCGGCAGTACGTCGGGTTCGGGCAACGCCTTGCGGTCGAGCTTGCCGTTGGGGCTTAGCGGCAAAGCCTGAAGGTGCATGAACAGCGCCGGTACCATGAAGTCCGGCAATTGGTGCAGCAAGGCCGTGCGAAGCGCGTCCACCTTTTGTTCGGCTCCGGTGTAGTAGGCAATCAGGCGCTGGTCGCGGGCGATGACCACGGCCTCCTTGATGCCCGCGACAGCCGTCATGGCCGCTTGGATTTCACCCAGTTCGATACGCAGCCCACGCAACTTCACCTGATCGTCGTTACGCCCCAGGTATTCAAGGTTGCCGTCCGGCAGGTGCCGCGCCAGGTCTCCCGTGCGGTACAGCCGCCCGCCTGGGCGCTGACCGAACGGGTCATCCAGGAAGCGCTCGGCAGTCAGTTCGGGCCGGTTCAGGTAACCGCGGGCGACCTGCACGCCACCGATGTACAGCTCGCCGGCCACGCCCTGCGGTACCGGCTGGCCTTGCTCGTCCAGCACGTACAGGGTGGTGTTGGCGATGGGCTTGCCGATTGGGGTGTTGTCGGGTGCGCTCACGCAGTGCCAGGCACTCACATCCACGGCGGCTTCGGTCGGGCCGTAGAGGTTGTGCAACTCAACATCCGGCAGTTGCTGGTGGAAGCGGCGCACGAGGCTGCCTGGCAGTGCTTCGCCGCTGCACACCACACGCTTGAGCAAAGGCGCGCACCAGCCTGATTCGATGGCCGAGAGGAACACGTCCAGCATCGACGGCACGAAGTGCAGCGTGCTGACACCTTCAGTATCGATGACCTGTTGCAGGTACTGCGGGTCGCGGTGCCCGCCGGGCCGGGCCATGACCAGTTTCGCACCGGTCTGCAATGGCCACAGCAGCTCCCAGACCGAAACGTCGAAGCTGAACGGGGTCTTCTGCAGCACAACGTCGTCGGCACCCAGCGCATAGGCGTCCTGCATCCACAGCAGGCGGTTGACCACGCCGGCATGCTCGTTCATCACGCCCTTGGGCAAGCCGGTCGAGCCTGAGGTATAGATGACGTACGCCAGGTGCTGCGGGGTGAGCCCCGGCACTTCCGGGTTGGTGGCAGGCAGTTCCAGGCTCAACGGCGCGTCCAGATCGATCACGACGCCGTGCTCAGGCACATGCCGAGTCGCCGCGTGCACCAGCACCGCCACCAGGGCGCTGTCGGTGAGCATGTGGCGAATACGCTCTGCCGGGTAATCTGGATCGACCGGCACATACGCGCCGCCCGCTTTTAGAATTCCGAGCAGTCCCACCATCATCGACAAACTGCGTTCGACGCAGATCGCCACGCGATCATCGGGCGTCACGCCCAGCGCGATGAGGTGATGAGCCAGGCGGTTGGCCTGGGCGTTGAGCTGCTCGAAGGTCAGTTCGCCCTCTTCGGCGCTGACGGCGATGGCCTGTGGGGTGCGCTGTACCTGATCTTCGATCAGTCGATGCAGCGTGTGATCGAGCCCGTACGCCTTTTCGGTAGCGTTGAAACCTGCCACCACGCGTTCACGCTCATGGCTTTCGAGCACGGGCAATTGCTGTACGGGCAGCATGGGGGTGCGTTCAAGCCCGCTCAGCAGCGCTTGCAGCACCTGTTGCACCTGCCCGCAGATGCGCTGCGCGCCGATCTGCGCAGGTACGGTAGCCACCAGTCGGAAAGCCTCGCCCAGATCATCCACGTTCAGGTTCAGCGGGTAGTTGGTGCGCTCCTGCCCGTCCACCACCTCAATACCCGCCCAGCCTTCGCCGCGATCGGCACCCGGCTGGGTGCCATGGCGATAGTTGAGCATTGCGCTGAAGAGCGGCTGCGGCGCCGCGACGCCACTGCAACGCTGTGCCAGCGCCAGCGAGGCATGCTCATGGGCCAGCAGGTCGCTGAGCCCCTGATGCACGGCCCTGGCCGCATCGACCATGCCGATGGCCTCCAGGTCCACACGCAGTGGCAAGGTGTTGATGAACATCCCCAGTGCCCGCTCGGACCCTTCTCCGCCCTGCAGGCGCCCCAGCAGCACGGTGCCGAACACCACGCGCGTTCTGCCACTGGCAGCCCCGAGCAGGCGGGCCCAGGCCAGGTGGAACAACGAAGCAACACTGATGCCCAGGCGCCGAGCTTGTTGGCGCAAGCCGGTGGACAGCGCCTCGGGCAAGACCTGCCTGGCCTCGTCCAGGTCGCGGCCGTCGCCTTGTACGTCATCCAGGCCATAAGGCAAGGTCGGCTCGTCGATGTCACCCAGTTGCGCGGTGAAGAACGCTTCATGGGCGCGCTGATCGACCCCCAGCCTGGCCTGGGCGACGTAATTGCGGTAAGGCACCGCAGCATGAGCCGGTGCGGGGGCACCACTGAGCAAGGCTGTCAGTTCTTCGCCCACCACCTCCAGCGCCGTGTGGTCCAACACGATGTGGTGGAACTGCAAGCTGGCGTCGATGCCGTTCTGTCCCTGGCTGTACACCAGTCGCAGCAGCGGCGCCCGCGCCAGGTCAAGGGTGGCAGTGGCCGACAGGTCAGCCACGGCGTCCACGCTCAGGCGCGCCTGGCGCACCACCACCTGCACCGCTTGCGGCAGCCCTTCCCAGAAGATCGCCGTGCGCAATACATCGTGGCGGGCGATGACCTGGTCCAGTGCAGCGGCAAAGGCCTGCAGCCGTTGCTTGTCGCTAAAACGCAGGCGCGTGTGCAGCACGTAGGGATCATGCTCGGCCGACAGGTGATGGTAGAGGATGCCCTCCTGCAACGGCGCCAGGGGGTAGATGTCCTGCACGTTGGCTGCACCGCCCGGGACCTGCGAGACGATCCGCGCAATGCAAGCCTGATCCAGCTCGATCAGGCTGAGCATGTCGGGGGTGATGTGCGAGCAGCCGGCCGGGATGCGGTTCTCGGGCACCTGGACCTGACGGCTGGCAGTGAGCGTGGCAGCCAGGGCAGCCACGGTGGGCTGGCCGAACAAGGTGCGCACATCGACCTGCAAGCCTTCAAGGCGCAGCCGAGCAGTCAGGGTGACGGCCAGCAGCGAGTGGCCACCCAATTCGAAGAAATTATCATGCCGGCCTACCTGCGCCACCCCCAGCAATTCGCCCCACAGGCGGGCCAGCAGGGCTTCGGTATCACCCACCGGCGCCTCGAAGGCCCGTCCCTGCACCACGCTGTCCGGGGTGGGCAAGGCTCTGCGGTCGAGCTTGCCGTTCGGCGTCAGCGGCCAGCGATCCACGTGAATGAACACCGCAGGCACCATGTGCTCGGGCAAGTGCTCGAGCACGCCCTGGCGCAGTGCCTCTGGTGCCTGTGGGTCACCGGTGTACCAGGCAGCCAGGCGCGTACCGTCCACCGCCAGCACTACGGCGGCGTGCACGCCAGGCAGGCGCTGCAGGCAGGTTTCGATTTCGCCTGGTTCGATCCGCAGGCCACGCAGTTTGATCTGCTGGTCGAGTCGACCAAGGAAGACCAGCTCGCCCTGAGCATTCAGGCGCACCAGGTCGCCACTTCGGTAAAGCCGCTCGCCCTCGATGAAGGGATTGTCGAGGAAACGCTCCGCCTGCTGCTCGGGCAGGCCCAGGTACCCGCGCGCCACGCCAGCACCGCCTATGTGCAGGTGCCCGGCAACGCCTGGCGGCACCGGTTGGTCGTGTGCATCGAGTACATACAGGCGGGTATTGTCCACCGGGCTTCCGATCGGCAGACCAGCGATGGGGATGCCGGCAGTGGGCTGCAGCGTCCAGGCGCTGCAATCGACCGTGGTCTCGGTGGGGCCGTAGACGTTGTGCAGACGCACCTGGGGCAACTGCTCGCGCACTTGCGTGGCCAGCGCATGGGTCAGCTCACCGCCGCCGCACACGATGTCTGTCAAGCCTGAACACAGGCGGCTGCCTGGATGATCGAGGAACTGTTGCAGCAGCGCAGGCACGAACTGCACCACGGCCACGCTCTGCGCCTGGATCAGCCGAGCCAGGTAGTCCGGGTCGCGCTCGCCCAACGGGCGGGCCAGCACCAGGCGCAAGCCGCTGCACAGTGGCCAGAACAGCTCCCACACCGAGGCGTCGAAGCTGATCGGCGTCTTGTGCAGTACAGCCTGGATCCCCGCGAGCGGCCACTGCCCTTGGCTCCAGTGCACCAAGTTCACCACGTTGCGGTGCTCGACCATGACGCCCTTGGGCAGCCCGGTAGAGCCGGAGGTATAGATTACGTAGGCCAGGTTGCGTGCTGTGAGCCCAGGCACCTGGGGAGCCAAAAGCGCTTGCTGCGCCCACAGGGCGGTGTCCATGTCCACCTTGGGCGCCTGGGTAGGCAGCGCCAGGTCGCCGGTGGCGCGATGCACCAGCACCGCGCGTGGGTCGCTGTCGCGCAGCATGTGGCCAATCCGCTCGGCGGGGTAACCAGGGTCGATCGGCACATAGGCCGCGCCGGCCTTGAGGATGCCCAGCAGGCCAACCACCAGCGCGACACCGCGCTCAAGGCAGAGCGCAACGCGGTCGTCGGGCTGTACGCCCAGCGACAGCAAATGGTGAGCCAGACCATTGGCCTGTTGATCGAGCTCGGCGTAGCTCAGCTCGCCGTCCTCAGCGACCAGCGCGATGGCCTGCGGGCTGCGCAGGGCCTGCGCTTCGAAAAGACCGTGCAGGGTCTGGGTCAGGTCATGTGGACAGGCGCGATGGTTACCCAGTACTGCTGCGCGCGCCGCAGGGTCAAGCAGTGACAGGCTGTGCACCGGTAGCGCCGGGCGCCGTTCAAGCGCATCCAGCAGCTCGACCAGTACATGCGCCAATTGCTCGCACAGTGGGCGGGCGCCGATGGGCCTGCACACCTGGGCGGTGATGCGCAGCCCTGTGCCCAGGTCATCGACGTTGACGCTGATCGGGTAATTGCCATGCCCGCCGGCCGGCAGCACCTCGATACCCTCAAGGGCCTGGTCGCGCGCCTGCTGCTCTTGCTCGGTCGCGCCGTGGCGGTAGTTGAGCATCGCGCTGAACAGCGGCGTGGGTGCGGCCACGCCGCTGCAGCGCTGGGCCAGCGCCAGCGAGGCGTGCTCGTGGACCAACAACGCAGCCAGGCGCTGGTGGGTCAGCTGTACCGCTGCCCGTACGTCGAGCCCTGCCAAGTCCAGGCGCAGCGGCAGGGTGTTGATGAACATACCCAAGGCCCTGTCGGCGCCCTCGCCGCCTTGCAGGCGCCCAAGCAGCACAGTGCCGAAGACCACGTCGTCCTTGCCACTGGTGGCCGCGACCAACCGCGCCCAGGCCAGGTGCACCAGGCTTGCGGCGCTCACCCCGCACTGGCGGGCCAGCGCCCGCAGCCGTTGATACTGCTCAGTGGCCAAATCGGTACTGGCCAGCTCGAAATCACCGCCTTCATGCTGCAGATCGGCAAGCCCATAGGGCAGCGTCGGCTCTTCGACATCGCCCAGTTCGGTCCTGAAGAACGCTTCGTGCTCGGCCTCGCTGATACCCAGCCGGGCCTGGGCCACGTAGTTGCGGTAAGGCACCGGCGCCCCTGCCGGCGTCTGGCCGTGCAAGTGATCGCGAATCTCTGCCAACACCACCTTCATGGCGGTGTGGTCGAGCACGATGTGGTGGAACTGCAGCACGGCCTGCACGCCTGCCGCGTCATGGATAGGCAACAGCCGAATCAGCGGCGCCGAGGCAAGCTCGATACGTTGACCGGCAAGCATCGCGTCGTTCGAGGTCACCTCGATCAACGCCAGGCTCGCCGAACGCTGCACCACCTGCACCGGCTGGGGCAGGCCATCCCAGAGCACCGCCGTGCGCAGCACGTCGTGGCGAGCCACCACCTGGTCGAGGGCCTGGGCAAAGGCATGCAGCCTTTGCCGCGAATCGAAGGCGACCCGCCATTGCAGCAGGTACGGGTCGGCATCGTCTGCACTGAGGTGGTGATAGAGAATGCCCTCCTGCAGCGGCGCCAGTGGGTAGATGTCCTGGACGTTGGCCGCACCGCCGGGGATCGCAGCAACGATGCGGTCCAGCGCAGTCTGATCCAGCATCAGCAAGGGCAGCATGGTCGGGATGATGCGGGTGCAGTGGGCCGGGATGCCGTTGGCAGGGATTTGGACCTCGCGGGCTGAGCCCAGCGCCCCGGCCAGTGCCGCCACCGTCGGTTGCCCGAACAACACGCGCACATCCAGGGCCAAGCCTTGTTCGCGCAGCCGCTCGATCAGGCTCACGGCCAACAGCGAATGCCCGCCCAGTTCGAAGAAGTTGTCGTGCCGGCCGACCTGCTCCAGGCCCAGCACGTCGGCCCACACCTGAGCGATGATCGCCTCGGTTTCACCCAGCGGGGCCTCATACCCCTGCTGGACCAGGTCTTGGGGCTGTGGCTCGGGCAGCGCGCGACGGTCGAGCTTGCCATGGCTGGTCAGGGGCAGCGCCTGGATGCGGATGAAGGCCTGGGGCAACAGCTGACCAGGCAGGCTTGCCTGCAAGCCCTGGCGCACGTCACTCACCTCGACAGCAGAGGTCTCGGTGAACCAGGCCAGCAAGCGTTCGCCGCGCACTAGCACCACGGCATCGCCGACGCCGGGCTGCGCCCGGAGCGCGGCCTCGATTTCACCCAGCTCCACCCTGACGCCACGCACCTTGACCTGGTCGTCGTTGCGGCCCAGGTAATCAAGCGTGCCGTCGCTGTTCCAGCGCACCAGGTCGCCGCTGCGGTATAGGCGGGCGTTGGGAAGGCGGCTGAACGGGTCACGCAGGAAGCGCTCTGCGGTCAGGTCCGGCCGGTTGAAATAGCCTCGCGCCACTTGCGCGCCACCAATGTAGAGCTCGCCGGTGACCCCGACCGGCACAGGCTGGCCCAGGTCATCGAGCACGTAGACACGAGTATTGGCGATGGGTGTGCCAATGTGCAGGGCTGCGCCGGGTGCCAACGCACCCGAGGTGGCAACCACGGTGCACTCGGTGGGGCCATAGTTGTTGACCACGGTGAACCCTGGGTCCTGCTCGAACTGACGCAGGCGATCGCCGCCCACCAGCAGGGTGCGCAACGTGGCGTGCTGGTGTGGGCGGCGCAGCGCCTGTTCAGCCACAGGGGTCGGCAGGAAACTGACCGTCAGGGGTTGTTCGAGCCACCAGTCCAGCAACGCCTCGACCTGCTCGTTGCCCAGGTAGGCCGGCGGCAGGTGCAGCGTGGCCCCCGCGCACAGGGCGGGCCAGACTTCCCAAGCCATGGCGTCGAAACCGAAACCGGCAACGCTGGAGGTGCGTGTGCCCGCCTGCACGGCAAACGCCTGGCAGTGCCAGTGGACGAGGTTGGTCACGGTGTGGTGCTCGACCATGACGCCCTTGGGCTGGCCGGTGGACCCTGAGGTGTACACCAGGTACGCCAGGTCATTGGCAGTCAGCCCCGCCACGTGCGGGTTGTCGGTAAGGCTCAGGTAAGCATCCGGCTGGTCGAGGTCGATGCGGCGCACGTGCGGCGGCAGGCCGCCAATGTCGGCCTGGGCCAGCAACAGGGCCGGCGCGCTGTCTTCGAGCAGGTAGGCGATACGGCTGGCCGGATAGGCCGGGTCCACGGGCACGTAGGCGGCCCCGGCCTTGAGCACGGCCAGCAAGGCGACGATACGGTCCAGTGTGCGATCAAGGCACAAGGCGACGCGGTCAGCCCTGCCTACACCCTCTGCGATCAGCCGATGGGCCAACTGATTGGCGCGTCGGTTAAGCTGGGCGAAGGTCAGGGTCAGGGAGCCCTGGCACACCGCTGTGGCATCGGGCACCGCGGCAGCCTGGGCCTCGATCAGCCCATGTACGGTCTGGCCCTGTGGGTACGCTTGCGCGGTCAAGTTGAAGCCGCCCAGCACCTGCTCGCGCGCCGCATCGTCCAGTATGGACAGGCGCTGAACGCTGGTTTGCGGGTTGTGCTCCAACGCCCGAACCATCTGCGCCACGGCCATTGCCATCCACTCGGCGACCCGCGCCGCGCCGATGTCGATCAACGCCAGCACATTGAAGGTAAAACCATCACCCAGGTCGTTGACGCTGAGGGTGAGCGGGTAGTTGCTGCGCTCCTCTGCCCCCAGCAGCTGTACGCCCTCCCAGAGGCCGTCACCTGCCTGGGCGGCCGGGTCGGCGCTGTGGCGGTAGTTGAGCAGCGCGCTGAACAACGGCGTCCCGGCGGCCACGCCGCTGCAACGCTGGGCCAGTGCCAACGACGCATGCTCGTGGGCCAGCAGGGCCGACAAGTGGCGGTGCGTGGCCAACACGCCTTGTTCTACCCCGGCGGCGGTATCGACACGCAGAGGCAGGGTGTTGATGAACATGCCCAGTGCGCGGTCGGCGCCCTCGCCGGCTTGCGAGCGCCCCATCAGCACCGTGCCGAACACCACATCGCTGCGGTTGGCCAACACCCCAAGTACACGGGCCCAGGCCACGTGCATCAGGCTCGCAGCACTGACACCCAGGCGTCTGGCCTGGGCACGTAGGCCCTGGGCCAGGCCGTGGTCGAGCGCCAGCAAGGCGTGCTCGATGCCAGCACCGTCGCCTTGCACGTCGGCATGACCGAGCGGCAGGGTGGGCTCATCGACATCGGCCAACAGGGTCTTGAAGAAGGCCTCGTGGGCGGCTTCGTTGCCCAGGCAAGCCTGGGCAACGTAATTACGGTATGGCACGGCCGGCGGCAGGGTATGCCCTTGCCCGAACAGCAAGGCGCGCATCTCGTACAGCACCACGTCCAGGGCCGTGTGGTCCAGTGCCAGGTGATGGAACAGCAACACGGCCACCACCCGGTGATTGTCAGGGTCCAGGCTATAGTGCAACTGCGCCAGAGGTGCCTGGCTCAGGTCCATGCGGTGATGGCGGGCATCGAAGCGCGCCTGCAACTGGTCGATGCGCGAGGTGCCCGAATCCTCGTGCAGGTCGGTCACCTCGAAGACGCCCAGCTCGGCTTTGCGCCACACCACCTGCAGCGGCTGCGCCAAGCCGTGACTCAGGACAGCGGTGCGCAGAATGTCATGTCGGTCGATGACCTGTTGCAGGGCGCCGGCCCAGGCCAACAGACGCTCGATGCTGTCGAATGCCAGGCGTGTCTGCAAGAGGTAGGGGTCGCCCTGCTCTGCGCTCAGGTGATGGTAGAGCACGCCCTGCTGCAGGGGTGCCAGCGGATAGATTTCCTGCACGTTGGCAGCGCCGCCTGGTACCTGAGCAGTGATGCGGTCGATCAGGTGCTGCTCCAGCGTGATCAGGCTGAGCATGTCGGGCGTAATGCGCTGCGCGCCCGTCGGCACGCCATTGGCCGGCACCTGCAAGGCCGGGCTATCGCCGACCACAGCAGCCAGGGCGGCGACGGTGGGCTGAGCGAACAGCATGCGCACGTCCACCACCAGCGACGCCCGGCGCAGACGCTCGACCAGCGTGACCGCCAACAACGAGTGCCCACCCAGCTCGAAGAAGTTGTCGTGGCGCCCTACCCGGTCGACCTGCAGCACGTCGGCCCAGATCGCGGCCACGGCTGTTTCAGTCGGGGTGTGCGGGGCTTCGAAGGCGCTGGCAGCAAGGCTTGAGGTGTCCGGGGTTGGCAACGCCCGGCGGTCAAGCTTGCCATGGCGGGTCAGCGGCAATGCATCGAGGCAGGTCAGTGCCGCGGGCACCAGTTGCGCAGGTAGACAGGCCTGCAACGCCTCGCGCAGCGCCAGCGCTTCAAGAGGCCGAGTTTGGGTATACCAACCCAGCAGTCGGCCGTCGCGCACCAGCACCACGGCGTCTTCGACACCAGGCTGGCACTTGAGCGCCGCCTCGATTTCACCCAGCTCAACGCGCACGCCGCGAATCTTCACCTGGTCGTCGTTGCGCCCGAGGTAATCCAGCGTGCCGTCGGTGTTCCAGCGTACGAGGTCACCGCTGCGGTACAGGCGTGCCTGAGGGTCATCGCTGAACGGATCATTGATGAAATGCGAGTGCGTCAGTTCGGGGCGGTTGAAGTAGCCCCGCGCCACCTGAGCGCCCCCGATGTACAGCTCGCCTACGACGCCCACGGGCACCGGTTGCAGGCCTGCGTCCAGCACGTAGACCTGGGTATTGGCGATCGGCGTACCGATATGGAGGGCACCGCCTGGGCGCAGTTGTCCAGAAGTGGCGACCACGGTGGTTTCGGTCGGGCCGTAGTTGTTGACCAACGCAAAGCCTGGGTCGCGCTCGAAGTGGCGCAGGCGATCGCCGCCTACCAGCAGGGTGCGCAAGGTCGGGTGCTGGCGCTCGCGGCGCAGCGCGTGCTCGGCCACGGGCGTTGGCAGGAAACTCACCGTCAGCGGCTGCTCCAGCCACCAGTCGAGCAGCGCCTCGACATGCTCATTGCCAACATCCGCCGGCGGCAGGTGCAGCGTAGCCCCGGCGCACAGGCAGGGCCATACCTCCCAGGCCAGGGCATCGAAACCGAACCCGGCCACGCTCGAGGCGTGGCCGTGCTCGTCCAGCTCGAAGGCCTGGCAGTGCCAGTCCACCAGGTTGACCAGGGCACGGTGTTCGACCATTACGCCCTTGGGCTGGCCGGTCGAGCCTGAGGTGTAGACGAGGTAGGCCAGTTGCCGATCATCCAGCCCCGTGACCACAGGGTCGTGTGTCGGGGCGTCGGCAGGGGGATGGTCCAGATCCAGACGCGGCACGCCAGTGGGCAGGCCTTCGATGCCGGACTCGGCCAGCACCCAGGCGGGTGCGCTGTCGGTCAGCAAGTAGGCGATGCGGTCGGCGGGGTAAGCGGGATCGACGGGCACGTAGGCCGCACCGGCCTTGAGCACCGCGAGCATGCCGACCAGCCTGTTGGCATTGCGCGGCAGGCACAGGGCGATGCGTTGGCCTGGCTCCACACCCTCAGCCAGCAGCCAGTGGGCCAGCTGATTGGCCTGCTGGTTGAGCGCCGCGTAGCTCAGCACCTGGCCGTCCTGACGCAGTGCGATGGCCTCTGGCGCCACGCGCGCACGGGCTTGGATCCGTGCGTGCACAGTGTCGCCCTGCCGATAGGTGCAGGCGGTGTCGTTGAAGCGACGCACCACCTGATCGAATTCCTGCGGCGGCAGTACGGCCACGTGCTGCAAAGGCGTGTCGGGCTCGTGTTCCAGGGCGTGCACGAGATTGGCGAGCACCTGCTCGAACTGCTGGCTCAGGCGTGCGGCATCCCATTCAGGCAGGCTTTGCACGGTCAGGCGCAGGTCGTCGCCCAAATCGTCCACGCTCACCGTCAATGGGTAATCGGTACGCTCCTCGGCGCCGACAATGTCGATACCCGGCGCGACAGGAATGATCTCGGCGGCGTCGCCGGCGTCGCTGTGACGGTAATTGAGCATGCTGTTGAACAAGGCCGTGGGCGCAGCCACCCCGCTGCAGCGCTGAGCCAGGGCCAGGGACGCTTGTTCGTGGGCCAGCAAGCCGGTCAGACGACGGTGGGTGTGCAACAGGCCGTCCTTGACCCCCACCTCTGTCACGTCGATACGCAGCGGCAGCGTGTTGATGAACATGCCCAATGCCTGCTCGCCGCCCTCCCCGGCGGTCATGCGGCCCAGCAATACGCTGCCGAACACCACCGTCTGACGCCCGGCCAGCTGCCCTACCCACCGGGCGAAGCCCAGGTGCAGGACGCTGGCTGGGCTGACCCCGAGCAGCCGGGCCTGTTGACGCAGGCGACGGGCCAGAGGGGTCGGCAAGGTCAGGCGGGCTTGCTGCAGAAGCTGCTCGGGCTTTGCCTGGGCACCGAAGGCCAGGGTCGGCTCGTCGATATCGGCCAGCATGTGCTCGAAGAACTGGGTGTGGGCTTGTTCGTCCAGGGCCTGGCGGGCCGCCGCCAGGAAGTTGCGAAACGGCGTCGGCGCGGGCAACTGCGCGGCCGTACCGGCCAAATGCGCCTGGATTTCCCGGCGCACGATATCGAGCGCCGTGTGATCCATGATCATGTGATGGAAGGTCAGCACTGCCACCCACGCCTGCCCCTCACCCTGGGCTTGGGCCAGTTGCATCAGGGGTGCCTGGCGCAGGTCCAGTCGATAATGGCGTGGGGCGAGGTGGTCGCACAGCTCGGTCAGTGCACCGTGGCCTTTGAACGGCAACGCTTCACGCACCAGGGCCGCTTCGCGCCATACCACCTGCACGGGCTCGTCCAGGCATTCCCAATGTACGGCAGTGCGCAGGATGTCGTGGCGCTGGATGACCGCTTGCAGGGCGTCGGCGAAGGCATCGAGGTGCGTCTTGCTGGCGAAACGCAGTTGCACCTGCGACAGGTAGGGGTCGCCGTCCTGCGCCGACAGGTGGTGGTACAGCATGCCCCGCTGCAGGGGTGCCAGCGGGTAGATGTCCTGTACGTTGGCCGCCCCGCCCGGCACGCTGTCGACGATACGGTCAATGGCCGCCTGGTCGAGGCTGACCAACGGCAGCATGTCGGGGGTGACGCGAAATGCCGGGCTGAGCCAATCGTCATCCTGACTTGCAAGCATCTCCAGCAAGGCCGGCTTGTGCCGGGACAACGCCTCCCACAGGGGGTCGTCCAGCGTCTGGTCATCACCCAGGACGATCAGGTCCTGGTCTTCACGCTGCAGACGGATGGGACGGGTGGAAAGTGCGTTGATCAGTTCGCTGAAGTGCATCGGTAAGCATCCTGCTTTGCCTGGAAGGGTTGATGGCCGACACGCTAAAGCAACGCGACCGGCCGGTCTGACATGGGAAGTGGGGACAACCGCGCAAACGATTGCCGGGGCCGGCGGGCCCCGGGCTTGGCCTCAAAGGCGCCTGCGTTTGCCCAGGCTTGGGATGGTGGTAGGCGGGATGACGGCCTGTTCAGGCTGGGCCTGGGTGCTGGCGGCGAGCCCCGAGAGGGTGGGCTGGGTGAACAGCGCCCTGGCATCGACGTGCAGCCCGGCCTGGCGCAGGCGCGCCACCAGGCTCACGGCCAGCAATGAATGCCCGCCCAGCTCGAAGAAGTTGTCGTCACGGCCCACCTGCTCGATCTTGAGCAACTCGGCCCAGATGGCCGCCATGGCCGCTTCCAGCTCGCCTTCGGGTGCACGGTAGGCGCGGCTGATGACCGCATCGGCGCCGGGCGCGGGCAAGGCGCGCCGATCCAGCTTGCCGTTGGCGCTCAAGGGCAACTGTGCCAGGCGCACGAAGGCCTGGGGCACCATGTACTCCGGCATGCAGGCCAGCAGGTGACCGCGCAGGGCTTCGAGGGCCGGCGCAGGCTGGCCGTCGCACAGGGTGAAGTAGGCCACAAGGCGCTCTTCGCGCATCAGCACCACCGCCTGCGCAACGGCCGGGTGGGCGGTGAGCGAGGCCTCGATCTCTCCAAGTTCCACGCGCAGGCCGCGCAGCTTGACCTGGAAGTCGTTGCGGCCCATGAATTCGAGGTTGCCGTCTTCTCGATAGCGCACCAGATCGCCTGTGCGGTAGAGCCGGTCGCCGTCGACGAAGGGGCTGGCGATGAAGCGTTCGGCCTGAAGCTCAGGCAAGCCCAGATAGCCGCGCGCCACGCCTACTCCACCGATGTGCAACTGGCCTACGCCGCCCAGCGGTACCGGGCGGTCGTGTTCATCGAGTACATACACGCGGGTGTTGGGGATCGGACGGCCGATCGGCGGTGTCTGCACCGGCAGTGGCGTATGGGCCGGCAACGACCAGGCGGTACTGTCGACAGTGGCCTCGGTGGGGCCATACACGTTATGCACGCACACCCAGGGCAAGCGCTCGCGAAGGCTTTGCAGCAACGCGGGGGTAAGATCGCCGCCTCCGCAGAAAATGTCGGTGAGCCGGGTGCACCCCTGCACCCCTGGCTGATCGAGGAACTGCTGCAACAGCGCCGGGACGAACTTGACGATGCTGACCTGCTGCGCCTTGATCAGCTCCACCAGGTAGCCAGGGTCGCGGTGCCCACCGGGGCGAGCCAGGACCAGGCGCACCCCCGCCGTCAACGGCCAGAACAACTCCCAGACCGAACCGTCGAAGGTGCACGGGGCGCGTTGCAGCAAGGCGTCACCGGCACGTGGTGCCCGGATCAGCGAGCCCCAGTGCATCAGGTTGCACAGGCCGCGATGCTCGATCATCACGCCCTTGGGCGTGCCGGTCGAACCTGAGGTGTACATCACGTAAGCCAAGTGCTGCGGGCCAAGGCCAGGCACCTGAGGGTCGGTGCAAGAACGCTCGGTCAGATCACAGCGGTCCAGGTTCAGGGTGGGCTGTTGCAACGGCGCGAAGAGCCCTGCCGTGGCCCCGTGCACCAGCACCGTGACCGGGTTGCAGTCCTGCAACATGAAGCGCAGCCGCTCTTGCGGGTATTCAGGGTCCAGCGGCACGTAGGCACCACCTGCCTTGAGCACCCCGAGCAAGGCGATCATCAGGCTGACACCTCGCTCGATGCACACCGCCACTCGGCTGTCAGGTGTCACGCCCAGGCCGATCAGGTAGTGCGCCAGGCGGTTGGCCTGTTCGTTGAGCGTCTGGTAGTCCAGGCTCTGGCCGTCGGCCTGCAGGGCGATGGCGCAGGGGGTACGTTGCACCTGGGCCTCGAACAGCGTCGGCAGTGTCTGGTGAACAGGGCTGGTGGGGTCTTCGGTGGCGTTGAAGCCTTCGAGCATCAACGCAAGCTCCCGTGCAGGCACCGGGCATAGCTGCTGGAGCATGCCGGATGTCGGGTCCGATAGTGCCTGGCCGATCTGTTCGAGCGCCGTGCCCAGGTAGTCCAGCATGCGCTGCGCCCCCAGCGCACGCGGGGCACGCACAGACAGTTGCAGGCGATCTCCCGGGGCATCCACCGTCAATACCAGGCCATGGCTCGTCACTTCACTGGCTTCGACCAGCGCGACACCCGGCATGACCTCGCCCAACGGCAGCGCACCCTGACGGTAGTTCACCAGGCTGTCGAACAGTGCGCTGCCGGCCGGCAGACCGCTGCATTGCTGGGCCAGGATCAGCGGCGCATCTTCATGGGCCAGTAGCGCCGCCAGGCGAGCATGGGTATCCACCAACGCCTGCGCTGGGGTGCAGTCATTGAGGTTGATGCGCAGCGGCAAGCTGTTGATGAACATCCCCAGCGCCCGGTCGGCGCCAGGGCCGGCCATGCTGCGCCCCAGCAATACCGTGCCCACCACGACTTGGTCGCGCCCACTCAGGCTACCCAGTGCATGGGCCCATGCCAGGTGCAGCAGGCTCGCAAGGCTGGCGCCATGCGCCCTTGCCAGGGCGCGCAGGCTGGCGACCGTGGCGGCGGGCAGGTCACGGCTGGCGTTCTCGAGGTCGGCCGGATCGAGCGCCACTGCGCCCCAGCCCGACAGCGGCTGCTGCGGCGCCAACCCCGCCAGTTGCTCGGTGAAAAATGCCCGGTGGGCGGCCTGGCGCTCGGCGCGGTTAGTGAGCGCCACGTAATCCCGATACGGCACTGGCGCTGGCAATTGCGCGCCCCGCCCCGCCATACAGGCCTCCAGCTCGCCCAGTAGCACCTGCAAGGACACCGCGTCGTTGACCAGATGGTGAAAACGCAGCAAGGCCAGCCAACGGCCCTGTTCAGGTGCATCCATGCACACCAGTGCCAGCATCGGCGCCTTGTCCAGGCTGAGTGGGCGCCGGCCGGGATGGTAGTGGTCACGCCATTGACCTTCAGGCCCCTGCCAGCGTTCGACCGGCAGGCGGGCATGGCGCCAGACCACCTGGTGCGGCGTCTCCAGCCCTTCCCAGGCCAGGCTGGTGCGCAGGATGTCGTGGCGCTGCATCACATGCTGCAACGCTGCGGCGAAGTCGCGCACCTGTTGCTCGGTGGCGAACGAGAACACGGCCTGTTGCTGGTACGGGTCGACCGTGTCCGTCAGGTGGTGGTACAGCAGCCCCTGCTGCAAGGGCGCCAAGGGGTAGATTTCCTGCACGTTGGCCGCGCCACCCGGCACCCTCGCTACGATGCGGTCGAGCGCTGCTTGACCGAGCGTGGCCAAGGGCAGCATGCCCGGCTCGATGCGCTGGCACTCCAAAGGGATGCGAGGCGGTGGGGTGTGCACGCACTCGGTGGCCCTGGTGCTGGCGGCGACCGCTGCCAGGGTCGACTGCCCGAACAGCACCTGCACATCGACCTGGAGGCCTTGTT
Source organism: Pseudomonas sp. UBA5666 (assembly GCF_002420785.1). Taxonomy (NCBI): domain Bacteria; kingdom Pseudomonadati; phylum Pseudomonadota; class Gammaproteobacteria; order Pseudomonadales; family Pseudomonadaceae; genus Pseudomonas; species Pseudomonas sp. UBA5666. Next base: position 106,861 of record NZ_DIIQ01000037.1, read on the forward strand.
GGCGCATGCCCTCGATCAGTTGGACAGCCAGCAGCGAATGCCCGCCCAGTTCGAAGAAATGGTCGTGCCGGCCGATGCGCTCGATGTGCAGCAACTGGGCCCAGAGCGCGGCCAGGCGTTGCTCCATCTCCCCTTCTGGCGGCTCATGCTCGTGCCGCACCATGGTCGTGTCATCCGCTGGGGGCAGCGCGCGTCGGTCGAGCTTGCCATTGGCGGTCAAGGGCCAGTGGGCGACCTGCATGTAGGCGACCGGCAACAGGGCGACTGGCAGGCTATCGCGCAGGTGATCGTGCAGGGCCCGGGGCGTGACCGGATGGGTCGCCGTGAACCAGGCATGCAACTGACCCTCGCGGAGCATGACCACGCCTTCGTTCACCGCCGGGTGACGGCTCAAGGCGGCTTCGATCTCCGCAAGCTCGACCCGCATACCGCGGATCTTCACTTGGTCGTCGTTGCGGCCCAGGTACTCAAGCGTGCCGTCGGACAGCCAGCGCACCCAGTCACCGGTCCGGTAAAGCCGGGCGCCAGGCGCGCTACTGAACGGGTCTTGAACGAAGCGCTCGGCGCTCAGTTGCGGCTGGTTGAAGTAGCCCCTGGCCACCCCTTGGCCACCGATATACAGCTCACCGGCCGCGCCGGGCGGCAGCAACTGGCCCTGCCCGTCCAGCACATACACCTGGGTGTTGGCGACCGGAACGCCGATGTGCAGTGGCCCGCCCGGCTGCACCTGCCCCGACGTGGCCACTACCGTGGCTTCGGTCGGGCCATAGTTGTTGATCACCTTGCACGTCAGCTCCCGGCCCAGTCGTCGCAGGCGGTCACCGCCCACCAGCAGGGTTTCCAACGTTGGATGGGGCATCCCCTGGGCGAAGGCGAGTTCCGCAATCGGCGTGGGCAAGAAGCTGACGTGAAGCGTTTGGGCCCGCCACCAGGCGAGCAAGGCGTGTACATCCTCGGCCCCTTCGCGTACCGGTGCCAGGTGCAAGGTGGCGCCACTGCACAGCGCCGGCCAGATCTCCCAGGCCATGGCATCGAAGCCAAAGCCCGCCACGCTGGACTGATGGCGGCCTGGGCCAAGCGCGAATTGGGTGCAGTGCCAGTCCACTAGGTTGGCCAGCATGCGTTGCTCGACCATCACTCCCTTGGGTTGGCCGGTGGAGCCAGAGGTATAGATGATGTAGACCAAATCCGTACGCGTTTGCGGTGAGAACGAGAAGGTGGCTGCGGGCTCGGTCGGCCACGACGGGTCGTCCAGTTCGATCTGTGGCCTGCCATGCTTGGGCAGGCGCGGTGCGAAGCGCGAAAGGGTCAGGACCACGTGCGGAGCGCTGTCCTGCAGCAGGTAGGCGATGCGCTCTGCCGGATGGGCCGGATCGACCGGCACGTAAGCACCGCCTGCCTTGAGTACCGCCAGCAGGCCAACCAGGGTGTCCAGCCCTCGCTGGGCGACCACTGCCACGCGCCGTTCAGGGCCTACCCCGAGACTTGCGAGGTGCTGGGCCAAGGCGCTTGCGCGGTGATCGAGCTCGCCGTAACTCAAGGTTTGGTCGCCGAAACAGGCTGCCAGGGCTCCCGGCTGCGTGCGGGCTTGCAGCTCGATGCGTTGCTGAATCAGGCAGGGCGCCGTGTGCGCCGCTGACATGGCCGTCATGTTCCATGCCCTGAGGCGTTGGTGCTCGGGTGCGGTCAGCATGTCGAAGGCCGATACCAGGGCCTGGGGTTGGGCCAGGCCCTGCTCCAGCACATGCAGCAGTCGTGCGCCGAGGGCTTTGGCCTGTTCGTCGCTGAACCAGGCGCGGCTGTGCACCAAGTGCAGGCGCGCGGTGCCTGCGTGGGTGTTGCAGCGCAAATGGATGCTCAAGGGTGAGGGTTCATGGCCATTGCAGATCATGACCGTCGCACCGGCCACGTCGCCGATTTGCAGCGCGTTGCTGTCTTCTTCGAAGGACACCAGCAGCTCGAACAACTGCGTGCGCCCCTCCTGCTGCGCGGCGACGTCGCGTTTGAGCGCGCTCAACGGGTAGCGCTGATGGCGAAAATCCTGCTTGAGCGTAGCGACGATGGCTTGAATCAGGTCCGCGAAGGACAGGTTCCTGCCAAAGTCCATGCGCAGTGGGCTGACCTGGGTGAACAATCCCAGGGTTGCCTTGAACTGTGCGTTGGCGCGGTTGCGTACCGGCAAGCCGACCATCCATTGATCGCGCTGCCAAGTGCGGCAGACACAGACGTGCAGTGCCCCCAGCAACACCGGCAACGGCGACACGCCCAGGGTGTCGGCCAGCGCCCGCAGCTTGCGCATCAAGCCAGGCGTAACCGCCAGATCAAGCGCATGGCTCGGTGAATGCTCCGGCGACAAGGCCGGTTGGGTAGGCCGCAGCAGGGGGTCGGGCAGTTGGGCAAGCCTGGTCAGCCAGTACTCACGGTCACGCTGATAACGCGCCGAGGCCCGGTAGCGCGCATCCTCTTCGATAAAGGCGCAGTACGAGGGCGCGTTGCCGGGCAGCGCCTGTTGATGTTCGAGCGTGAGGTAGAGGTCGGCCAGTTGCTTGAACCACTGGTCAACGCCCCACCCATCGAGCACCAGATGGTGGGCGCGCAAGGCCAGCAAGTGGTCGCGGGGGCCCATCCTGATCAGCCTGGCCTCCCAAAGCGGCCCTTGCTCCAGTGCAATGGGCATGCGCATCCAGGCATCGAGGAGGTTCAGGGCTGCATCGGTCGGGTGGGCGTCAGCTTGAAGGTCGTCCCACATCAAGGTCACGGGCAGCTGGGGGGCGAAACGCTGCCGCGCCGAGCCACCCTCCTGTACCCACACGGTACGCAAGGCATCGTGGAGGCTGGCCAGGTGATGCAGTGCCAGCGTCAGCCTGGTCCTGTCCACCTGCCCCTCCAGCGCGACATAGGCGCCAATGTTGTACAGCGGGGATGTGCCTTGGCTGAGTTGCTCCAGCCAGATATCCCGCTGGGCAACGGTGAGGTCGAAAAGGTCGGCGGCAGGCATGATCGGTCAGGTCCTTCTGAGGGGTCAGCGTGCGATTCAAACACCGGGCGCCTGCCCTGTATGGCCCATTAAACCCGGACACCCTCGCAAGCAACGTGGGCTGCTGAAATCCTTGTAGGAGATTACCTACACGGGGCTGGCGACGATGGCTCACGGCATACTGTATTGGCGTCGCTTATCCCTGCGGAGCCACCCTTCTGACGCCAATTTGCTGGCATTTGGCCCTTTTTCCAGCGTTCCCCACGCATCCGATGATCTGCGCCTACCACCTTTTGCTGGCATGTTCTGTCCCTGAATCCCGCTACAGACGTCTTCCAATCAGCGGGCTTGAATACGCCCATACACCCTGCCCGATTGCAATGGGATTGCGCGGGGAGACGCAGTTACAGCAGGCCCTCAGGAACCCATCGACATGATGTTGAACGCTCGCTCCGACTACCGACCAGACCCTCATCTCTATCTGCAACTGGGTGAATTGATCGCGCAGACCGGAGGCGCCTGTTTCGCCGAGCAGATGCTTCGACTGGTACAGGATCAAGTCAGCATCGACGGGTTGGAAATCAGTGAATGGACCCTCAATGCACCGCAGTTGACGGACAGCCGCGTGGAGGTGCTCGGCCGCGCCGGTGTGCATGCAAGGCAGGTGGGTTCACGCTTGCCTCATCCCCTGCTGCAATCGATCGAGCAGATGCACGACCCATTGCTCATCGAGTTCAAGGCGCCCGAAGGCAGCAATCCGCGTAATCTGCGCCCGGCCCATCAATGCCACCTGGTGTCCTGCAGCGGTACCAAACGGTGGGTGATCAGTGCCTACCGCTTGCCCTGCGAGCGACGCTTTTCGCTGGCAGAGCTGTCGCAACTCAAGAGCCTCTCGAGTACGTTACTGCCGCTCGTCGAACATCACGGTCAATTGCTCGATCATGACGGCGCCGAAGTGATTGGCCAGGCGCTGGATGACGCAGAGGTCGGCAGACTGCAACAGACGTTCGGCAGACGTCTGATGCAGGCTTCAGTCAAGCTTTCGGTGCGCGAACAAGAGGTGTGCGTGGGCCTGCTGAGCGGCTGCACGGTCCCTGAGCTCGCCCGGCGGTTGGATGTGAAGAACAGCTCGGTGGAAACCTATCTCAAACGCGCTGCTGCCAAGTTAGGCGTAAGCGGCCGTAATGGCCTGACAAAATGGATGACAGGCGGGTAGCGACCTGCGCCTACCCCTCTGCGCAAACAGAGCACAGGTGTAAACCGAAATAGATGCATTTGATAATGATTCGTAGTATTTTCCCGGCGCGGTTACACCTCCAACTCCAGCGCCCTACTCAGGATCGTACTGTCGATGCGTCGCACGTTCGTCTCGCTTTGTGTACTTCATGCCGTTTCCCCCCTGGCGTTTGCCGATCCGGCCTCCCCGCCCGACGCCGCGCAAATCGAACTTCAAGCCTTGAGCATCACCGGCAGTGCCGATGCCGAACGGGCCGACGGCCCGGTCCAGGGGTACAAGGCCAGCCGCTCGGTCAGTGCCACGCGCACTGACACGGCACTGCACGAGACGCCTCAGTCCGTCAGCGTGGTACCCAAGGATGTCCTCCAGGATACCGGCGCCACCCGTCTGCAGGACGGGCTCGATTATGCCGGCGGCGTCGGCCGCGCCAACAACTTCGGCGGCCAAGGCCTTACCACTTTCACGGTGCGCGGCTTCACCACCGGCGAGTTCTACCGCAACGGGTTCCCGATCAACCGGGGGTACCCCAATGCGCCAGACGCCAATACGGTCGAGCGCCTGGAAGTCATCCGTGGCCCGGCCAGCAGCCTGTATGGCCGTGGCGATCCGGGTGGCACCTTCAACGTGGTCAGCAAGCAACCCCTGTCGGACCCGAGCGTGACACTGGGCAGTCAGTTCGACGACCAAGGCATGCACCGCGCCACCCTCGATGCCACCGGGCCGCTAAACGAGGACGGCTCTGTGGCCTACCGGCTCAATGTGCTGGGCGAAGGCGGCGACAGTTTCCGTGACGATGTGCAGGGCGAGCGCTACGACGTGGCCCCAGTACTGAGTTGGCAGGTCAACGACAGCACCAAGGTGGTGTTCGAAGGCGACTTCATGCGCAACAACCACCCCCTTGATCGCGGCCTGACCCGCTACCCTACCCAACCGCGCAGCGCCTCGCGGGACACCTACATCTGGGAAAAGGGCAGTGACAACCTGCTGCACAACGACAACAACATGGCCCAGATACGCTTCGAGCATCTGCTCAACGAAGACTGGACGCTGGCCGGCGGGTTCCAGTTCCTCGATGGCAGCCTGCAGGGCAATGCCGTGGAAGCCAACAAGGCCCCGGTGAATGGTCGCACCCTGGAGCGCAACTTCAACTGGCGCAAGCTGCAGTGGACCGACCGGGACTGGCAGCTGAACCTGACAGGGCACTTCGATACAGGCGCGTTCAGCCATACTTTGCTGACCGGCGTCGAATACGAGAACTACGATTACAACTCCATCATCCAGCGCTCCTCGGCGCGCGATGGCACCTACCCCATCGATATCTATCACCCGGTACTGGGCCAGCCTCGCCCTGCCCTGACCCGCACGACCACCTGGGACAAGGAAAACCTGCAAACCTGGGCGTTCTTCATTCAGGACCAAGTGGCCCTGACCGAGCGCCTCAAGGCGCTGGCCGGGGTACGCCTGGAGCGCTTCGAGCATGACTACGACGACAAGATGCCGACCAACCGCGACTTCAGCAAAGGCGAAAATGGCGTGACGCCGCGCTTTGGCCTGATCTACGACCTGACCGATACCCTGGCGGTGTACGCCAATACCGCGCGCTCGTTCAAGCCCAACACCGGCACGCCCGCCAGCGGAGGCGGCTTCGATCCGGAAAAGGGCAAGTCTTATGAGCTGGGGTTGAAGTGGGCGTCGCTCGATGGCCAGCTGAGCGCGGATGCTGCGGTCTATCACATCGTCAAGGAAAACGTCCTGGCCAACGACCCCAGCGACCCTACCAACACCTTCAAGGTGGCTGCAGGTGAGGTGCGCAGCCGCGGGCTTGATATCAACGTGGCAGGCAACCTGACCCCAGAATGGCGCGTCATCGGTGGCTATTCCTATGTTGATGCCCAAGTCACCAAGGACACCAGCCTGCCCAGCGGTACGCGCCTTGCCAATATCCCGCGCAACACCTTCAGCCTGCTGAACACCTACGAGTTCCAGGACGGTTTGGCCAAGGGGCTCGGGTTGGGCGTTGGGGTGAAGTACGTGGATGACCGTGCCGGCCAGACCGCAACCAGCACCTACACCATGGAGCGCTACAGCGTGGTGGACCTGCTGAGCTTCTACAAGGTCAACGAGCACGTACGCCTGAACCTGGACGTGAAGAACCTGTTCAATAAGGGCTATGACGAAGGCTCGTTCAACACCTACGCCTATCCGGGCGCGCCTCGTACGGTGCAGGCCGGCGTGGCCTACACCTTCTGACAGGCACTCGACCGGCTCGGCGGCCAGGCAGCCGCCGAGCCGGGCTGGTCATCAGAAGCCTTTGCTGTAGAACAGCGAGTACGACTCGATGCCATCGTTAGGCTGGCGGATGCCCGCGTTGGAGTAATGGATGGCGCGGATGCCGACCTTCTGCTCCGACGGCAACTTCAGGCCCAGGCCGATGCGGTCTTCGAAGTTGAAGGACGAGCCCATGCGCTGGTCGCCGACCCGGGTCTTGGAAAATGCTGCGATACCGATGCCTGCTTCGATGTAGGGGGTGTAGGTGAAGCCGCTGAATTCATAGGTGAACACCGGGCTGAAGGACAGCGAGTGGGCACCGCTGGCGTCACCGCCCTCCCAATAGGTGTAGCCCGCGTCCCAGTAGCCGGTCAGGTGGCCGACACTGGTCTCGAACCACTGCTTGTCCCAGTCGAAGGACAAGCCTGCACGGTAGGTCATGTCGCCTTGGCTGGTGACACCGACGGCGCCGGTAACCTGGGCAGCCTGGGCCAGGTTCGCCCCGGCGAAGGCCAGCACGGCGGCAGCCAACGAAGCAGCGATACGGGATTTCATCTATGACATCTCCTGATGGTAAGTGCGACAACTGGAGGCATGGACCCTGTGTCAGTTGGTTGCGTCAGCTTGCTGAACGCTGACCGAACGGCGCAGGGTTTAACCTCTCGAAATTTTTGGTAACCGAATCTCGTGTTTCGGTCACACGATGTAATAATTGCCGGATTATGGTCAGTTGTATAGGAACTTGGAAGTAGATTGCTATCACTTCCCGTGATCCTTTTAGCCGTTTACTGCTTGGGTTAGGCAGATAAGCGTGCTAGACCGCTTGATATATCCAAGGCTCTAGCGTGACAGTCTGATGCATCGAGCCCGGCGTCCGATGCCTAGACCGAACGCCCTCAGCATCGTTCAAATCTTTTCAAATCAGGATGATGAGATGCTTTCTTCAAGTAGATTCACGAACGTCGAAAGGCTGCGCGAGACCGTCCCACGGCGCCAGACCAGCCAGGTCTTCAGGTAACGGAAGTCTTCAGACATCGGCCAGGCACTGACCGTGCTGCACCCTGGCATGTTCTCCAGCATGGTGCGCGGCATCATGGCCAAGCCCGCACCGGCACTGACGCACGCCAGCATGCCGTGGTAGGACTCCATTTCGTGAATCTTGCGTGGGACGGCCTGATCGTTGACGAACCAGTTTTCAAAATGGTGCCGGTAGGAGCAGTTGGCGCGAAACGCGTAGATATTCTCGCCGTTGACGTCTTGCGCCCGGTTCACAGGCGCATGGTTGAGGGGCGCGATGATGACCATCTCTTCTTCGAAAACCGGCATGCCCTCCAAGGTAGGGTGCAAGACCGGCCCGTCGATGAACGCGGCCACCAGCCGACCCGACAGAACGCCCTCGAGCATGGTCCCGGAGGGGCCCGTGGACAGGTCCAGGTCCACTTTGGGATAGCGCTGGTTGTAGGCTGCCAATACAGCCGGGATGCGCACCGCCGCAGTGCTCTCCAGGGAGCCCAGAGCGAACGTGCCCTGTGGGTCCTCCCCTGCCACGGTGCTACGCGCTTCCTGAACCAGGTCGAGGATGCGCCGGGTGTACTCCAGGAAGTTCCAGCCGGCCGGGGACAAGCGCAGGCGGCTTTTCTCACGTATGAACAGGTCCACGCCCAGGTCCTCTTCCAGTTGCTTGATGCGCGTGGTCAGGTTGGAGGGCACCCGGTGGATATGCTGCGCGGCTGCACTGATGCTGCCTTGCTCGGCGACTGCCTTGAACATCTCAAGTTGTATCAGGTCCACGGCTTTCTCCAAACGTGAATGAGTGACTCATTATTATTCAGTTTTCATTAAAGCCCTAGCCCATTAGTCTGAGCCCACTGCATAACTACAGCGAGAGTGCTCCGCCATGAATGCGATCAGCAGCCAGACCCACGCCATCTCACTCGACCCGTTCACCGGCGAACAGATCGGCGCTTACCCGTTCGACACCGATGCCGCGCTCGAGGCGGCGCTAACGCGGGCCAAGTGCGGCTATGGCCAGTGGAGCCGGCTGTCGGCCGATCAGCGCAGCGAACACCTCCTGGCCCTGGCCACTGTCCTGGAGGCGCAGGCAGAGACCTTTGCTCAGATGATCAGCCGCGAAATCGGCAAGCCGATTACGCAGGCACGGGGTGAAGTCAGCAAGTGCGTAGGCCTATGCCGCTGGTACGCCGAGCACGGCCCCGCGATGCTCGCGCCTGAAGCGACCCAGGTTGAAAAAGCCCGTATCGAGTACCGCCCGTTGGGCCCGATCCTGGCTGTGATGCCCTGGAATTTCCCCATCTGGCAGGTGCTGCGCGGCGCGGTACCTGCGATTCTGGCGGGCAATACGTACGTGCTCAAGCATGCCCCTAACGTGATGGGCAGCGCCTACCTGCTGGATAAGCTGTTCAAGGATGCGGGCGTACCAGAGGGTGTGTTCGAGGTGCTCAACGTAACACCGGAGGGTGTGACACGCGCCATCAACGATCCGCGCATTGCGGCGGTGACCTTGACCGGCAGCGTGCGCGCCGGCATGGCGATCGGTGCACAGGCCGGTGCTGCGCTGAAGAAGTGCGTCCTGGAGCTGGGCGGTTCGGACCCTTTCATTGTGCTGGCCGATGCCGATCTGGATGCGGCGGTGCAGGCGGCAGTGATCGGCCGTTATCAGAATACCGGGCAGGTGTGCGCGGCCGCCAAGCGCTTTATCGTCGAACAGAGCATCGCCGAGGCCTTCACACGCAAATTCGTGGAAGCCACGCAGGCCTTGAAAGTGGGCAACCCGCTTGAAGATGCGACCTATATTGGCCCCATGGCCCGCTACGATTTGCGTGACGAGCTCGATGGCCAGGTGCAGGCCAGCCTTGCCGAAGGGGCTACTTTGTTGCTCGGTGGCCACAAAGTCGAAGGTGTGGCCAATGTCTATGCACCCACCGTGCTGGGTGATGTGACGCCTCGGATGACAGCCTTCAGGCAGGAATTGTTCGGCCCGGTTGCGGCGATCACGACCGCGCGGGATGCCGACCATGCCGTGGCATTGGCCAACGACAGCGAGTTTGGCCTGGCTTCGACCATCTACACGGCCGACTATGCTTTGGCCGAACGGATGACGTCGGCGCTGGAGACCGGTGCGGTATTCATCAATGGCTACTGCGCCTCCGACCCCCGTGTCGCCTTCGGCGGGGTGAAGAAAAGCGGGTTCGGGCGTGAACTGTCGCACTTTGGCGTGCGGGAGTTCACCAATGTGCAGACCGTGTGGTTGGATCGCAACTAAGGCGCTGTCTGGCATGAGAGCCGGGTTGTGGTCATGGCGTTTTAGCTTCGCGTGTTACATCGCGCGAAGCCGCTGCGCGGCCCCCCGATCTAGAGTCAAAGCTGAATGCGGGGGCCTGGCGCTGCAGCACCTTTCAGGCAGGGGGGCCCCTGCCTGAAAGAACGAGCAGCGTTCAGCCGAGGTGCAATTGTTACCCACCCGGCTGACCCTCACTCTCCATCACCCCCGCCCCTGATCTTTCACCCAATCGAGCATCCCACCCGGTACGATCAGCTCATGTCGAGCCCTGGAACACGCCGTGTACAACCCTGCCAGCAACCGAGCGCGCTCGTTGCGATTGCCTGTCACCTGTTGCGGCACCATCAGCTCTGGCGACACCATCACCCGCGCGAACTCCATGTTTCTCACATCCCGAACCCGCCCCAGGAACAGCTTGGGCGCCTTGTCCCAGCGATAGCGGCTCTTGGCCTTGGCAAAGTGCTGCGCGGTATACCCCTTGCCCAGCATCGAAGCCACCGCGATGAACGCCTTGTCGTCCCCTTTGTGCTCGGCCAGCGCCTGCCAGCTGGCGTACCGGAACAGCATCGGGTGCCGGGGCCGGGTGCCGTGGCGGTACAGCTCGATGCAGTCTTCGACGAACAGCTCGAAGTCCTTGCGTGCCCCGTGCAGCATCACGAACGCAACCCCAAGGTGCGTCAGGCGCTGGAACCAACCGAACAGGCCCCACTCGTCCTCGACGATCAAGGCCGTTGGCTGCTCGGGCACGGTCACGCCGTCGAAGAAACTGACGCGCGTGTAATGCTCGGCACTGCCGCTGAACGCGGCCTGGATGGCCGCCGGGTGCGCCTGAATCAACGGGTTGAGCACATTGTCCATGGCCGGCCCGACCCGCAACGAATGGTCGATGTAGCGTTGACGAATGAACCCGCCGTGGTGGGCGCTCAGGCCATTGAGGTTCTGCAACTCGTCACCCAGCGCAATCACCGACTGCGGGCTGCGGTCGAGCACCTCGAGCATGGGCGCTGACAATTCGTGGGCTTCGTCCACGATGACGTGGGTATAACGCGCATCGATCAGATAGCCGGTCAGGGCGAGCAATTTCACCCGGTGGTAATCACGCAGCGGCAACTGAATTTCCCTGGCCGGGGGGCGGATCAGCGCCTGCCAGTAAAGGCGCGCCGTTTCGAGCAGCACTTGCTGGTCCAGCGACGTGCTACCGGGCACGGACGACGGCAAGTGGTGCAAGCCAATCTGGGCGTCGCCAGTGTGGCAAAAGGCGCGCACCGCGCGTACGCACACACCCACCACGTCGACTGCCGACAGCGGTCCGACATCGGGCAAGCCGAGCCAGCGCACGATCTGCGACTCCTGCGGGCGCCAGGACTGCCGGGTGCGATACGGGTCACGCAGTCGCCAGCCGGTACGGGTCAGGTCGCGGTTCAAGAGCTCATCGGCCAGTTGCCCGAACGTCATGGCCGTGTAGGCCGCGGCATCCTTTACCCGCGCCTGCAGCGCGCGCAGTTGCCCTTCGGTCAAGGCCAGCAGCAAGGTGCGCTGCGGATCGAGCAACCTGGCGAACTGATGGATCAGAAAGGTCTTGCCGGTGCCCGCAAAGCCCTGCACCGCCACTGACTCGTCCACCCCGCTGAGAAACTCACGCAACAGGCGGTTCTGCTGGTCACTGAGCTTGAGGTCACTGGCAAGGGACGGCAGGTGCACGGCATGCAGGGGCGTGACGCGCTGGCGATACAGGTCGGCGAACTGGTAGTTCCACTGCCCCTGATCGTCCAGCAATTCATCCGGCGAATAGGCGACCTCAGGCGATAGCAACGCGACGCCATTCTCGCCCAGCATGCCCAGGCCCATGGCGAACGCTTCGCGGTCGAACTGCTGCTGTACCTGCGCCTGAAAGCGCCCGGGCGCTGCCTGCTCGACCTGCTGGGCAATGCGCAGCACCTCGGCGAAGCGCCGCTCCTGGGCGTCGGCTGTGAGCGGCCTGGGTTGACGGGCCAGGTGCTGGACGAACAGCACGGCAGCCGCTTGCAGCACATCGGCAGCGGCCAGTGGATCGGCGCACGTGCCGCCGGCAAGGCTGTCGGCCTGGTCACTGGGCAAAGGCAGGTAGAACATCGGCACCTCAGGCGTTTATCAGGGCGGCACGATAGCAACTTTATCGCCCTGATGCAGGCACCAAACACCTGGGGGTTGTCATGCCGCAACTTGAGGGCTGCTCAACCCTTGGCACGCCGTAACGTGTCACTGGGAAGTTCCTTGAACAAATGCCTGTAACTGTTTGAAAATCTTCCTAAATGCCAGAACGACCATTGCATCGCCACCTCGGCCACCGTGCCGCCGGCCCCATTCAACAAATCGCGCCGGGCGCCGTTCAGGCGTCTTAACCGCAACCACTGCGCAGGGGGCATCCCTGTGAAGGCTTTGAACGCCTGCTGCAACTGACGTAGCGAAACGCCCGCAACGCTCGCCAGTTCGACCAGGTTAAGCGTCTGTTCGGGACAATCGGCGGCCCATTCACTGACACGGCGCATAATGGCCCGCGCCTCAACCTGTTGCCACAGTGCCACGCCTTGCAAGCGCTGGCAGGCAGTGTCCAGAATGAACAGGCAATCGTGCAGCAGCTGCTCGGCCAGGGCTTGCCCCTGCACACGGCCCTGGGATTGCCCCAAGTGGGTCAGGGTGGCGCTCAGCCAACTGCCGAACAACGCCGTTTGCCCGCTGCCCAGCGGCACCATGAACAAGCCCTGAAGGCGTTCCAGGTCCAGCCCATGGCTGAGCAGGAAGGCCTGCTCGAACACCACGGCCACTTCCTGATAGTGCTCGGGGGTGATCCAGATGTTGCGGGTATGCTCATTGAGCAGGTACAGGTTGTTCTCGCTTCGGTCGAAGCAGAAGGTCAACGAGCCCTGCGGAGGCCGAAAGAATTGTTCCACGCGGGTGTTGAGACGTTCTTCGTACACCTGCAGCCCGTCCAGGCCCAGGCAGCGGAGCTCGCCGCTGAAATGACCCGGCGACATCTGCCGATAGTGCTGCTGCCACCCAGGTGTGATGCGGACCTGCTCGGTCACATCGTGAGTGTGGTAAGCCTGGACTTGCAAGGCATCTGCGGTATTCACGCGACATCCTTTGTGCACTCTAATGGTGCATTCGACAGCGTAGAAAGTGGATAGATCGTAGCCGGGACTGCGACCAAGATAGTCGCCAGCGCGTCGACTGGGAAGCCAATGGCTGTTCACCTGTAATGCCGCGCACTCACCGATAACCTCAAGAGGTCCGTATGAACGCCCCCTTCGATCAGTTGTCCGCCTGGCTGAAAGAGCACCGCATCACCGAGGTCGAATGCGTCATCAGCGACTTGACCGGCATCGCCCGCGGCAAGATCGCCCCTACTGCCAAGTTTCTGCACGAACGCGGCATGCGCCTGCCCGAGAGCGTGCTGTTACAGACCGTCACCGGCGACTACGTCGACGACGATATCTACTACAGCCTGCTCGATGCGGCCGACATCGACATGATCTGCCGGCCTGACCCCAGCGCGGTGTATCAAATCCCCTGGGCTATCGAGCCGACCGCAATCGTGATCCATGACACCTTCGACAAACAGGGCAACCCGATCGAGCTGTCACCTAGAAACGTTCTCAAGAAAGTGCTGCAACTGTATGCCGATAAAGGCTGGCAACCCATCGTGGCTCCGGAGATGGAGTTCTACTTGACCCAGCGCTGCGAAGACCCCGATCTGCCATTGCAGGTGCCGCTGGGACGCTCCGGGCGTGCCGAGAGTGGGCGCCAATCGTTCTCCATCGACGCTGCCAACGAGTTCGACCCGTTGTTCGAGGATGTCTATGACTGGTGCGAGCTGCAGGGGCTGGACCTGGACACCCTGATCCACGAAGACGGCCCGGCGCAGATGGAAATCAATTTCCGTCACGGTGACGCGCTTGACCTGGCCGACCAGATCACCGTATTCAAGCGCACCATGCGCGAAGCGGCCCTCAAGCACAACGTGGCGGCCACGTTCATGGCCAAGCCCATCACCGATGAACCGGGTAGCGCCATGCACCTGCACCAAAGCGTGCTCGACGTGGCCACGGGCAAGCCGGTGTTCGCCAACGATGACGGGAGCATGAGCCAGTTGTTCCTGCACCACATCGGCGGCCTGCAACGGTACATACCCAAGTTGCTGCCGATGTTCGCCCCCAACGTCAACTCGTTCCGCCGGTTCCTGCCGGACACCTCCGCCCCGGTCAACGTCGAGTGGGGCGAGGAAAACCGCACCGCAGGCCTGCGCGTACCCACCTCCACACCCGAGTCGATGCGCGTGGAAAACCGCTTGCCGGGCGCAGACGCCAACCCTTACTTGGCCATCGCCGCCAGCCTGCTGTGCGGCTACCTGGGCATGGTCGAGCAGATCGACCCCAGCGCCCCGGTCCAGGGCCGGGCCTACGAACGGCGCAACCTGCGCCTGCCGATCACCATCGAGGATGCGCTGCAACACATGGAAGATTGCCAGACCGTCCAACGGTACCTGGGCAAGTCCTTCGTGCAAGGCTACGTGGCGGTCAAGCGCGCCGAGCATGAGAACTACAAGCGCGTCATCAGCTCATGGGAGCGTGAGTTCCTGATGCTGAGCGTCTGACCCTGCAGGGGCCGCAGCGCGGCCCTTCCATACCGCACACCCACAACAATGCCAACGAGGTGTCGTCATGCATTACCTGAAAGCCCTGATCCCTTCTGCATTCACCCTGTTGTTCGCGGCCACCAGCCAGGCGGCGCCGACGGTGAGCGTGTACAACTGGACCGACTATATCGGTGACACGACGCTGGCGGACTTCCAGGCCAGCTCCGGTATCAAGGTGGTGTACGACGTGTTCGACTCCAACGAGACCCTCGAAGGCAAGCTGCTGGCCGGTCGCACCGGCTATGACGTGGTGGTCCCGTCCAACCACTTCCTGGCCCGTCAGGCCCAGGCGGGCGCTTTCCTGCCGCTTGATCGCAGCAAGCTGACCAACTGGCAGCACCTGGACCCCAAATTGCTCAAATTGCTGGAGCAGAACGATCCCGGTAACCGCTATGCAGTGCCCTACCTGTGGGGGACCAACGGCATCGGCTACAACGTGGACAAGGTCAAGGCAGCATTGGGTATCGATCGAGTGGACTCCTGGGCGGTGCTGTTCGAGCCCGAAAACCTCAAGAAACTCAAGCAGTGCGGCGTGGCCTTCATGGATTCTCCCGACGAATTGTTCCCAGCCATGCTCAACTACCTGGGCATGGACCCGCGCAGCGAAAACGCAGCGGACTATCCCAAAGCCGAGGCGCGCCTGCTGGCCCTGCGGCCCTATATCACGTACTTCCACTCCTCCAAATACGTATCGGACCTGGCCAACGGCAACATCTGCATCGCGTTTGGCTATTCGGGCGATGTGTTCCAGGCGGCCAACCGCGCGGCGGACGCCAAAAATGGCGTGAAGATCGCCTACAGCATCCCCAAGGAGGGCAGCAACCTGTGGTTCGACCTGCTGGCCATCCCCAAGGATGCCAACAACCCCGAGCAGGCCCTGGCCTTCATCAACTACCTGCTCGACCCACAGGTCATCGCCAAGGTGAGCGCGACGGTCGGTTATGCCAATGCCAACCCCGATGCCAAGGCATTCATGGACCCGGCGCTGGTGAACAACCCC
Organism: Pseudomonas sp. UBA5666; assembly: GCF_002420785.1. Lineage (NCBI taxonomy): Bacteria > Pseudomonadati > Pseudomonadota > Gammaproteobacteria > Pseudomonadales > Pseudomonadaceae > Pseudomonas > Pseudomonas sp. UBA5666. The sequence goes on from NZ_DIIQ01000037.1 coordinate 122,319, forward strand.
GAGGTCTACCCCCCTCAGGAGGTGCTGGACAAGCTGTACATCTCCACGACACAGAGTCCGAAGATCATGCGCCTGATGACGCGCTCCTGGACCAAGATCAAGTCCAATCGCTGAGTGAGCACGCCCCATGACTTTACCTGCCGAACATGCCGCGTCCTACTATGCGGCCACTGCCCGTGATACCAACCGCTACCCGCACCTGGAGGGCGACATCGATGCCGATGTGTGCGTCGTCGGCGGTGGCCTGACAGGGGTCAACACTGCGCTGGAACTCGCCGAGCGCGGCCTGTCGGTGGTGCTGCTCGAAGGCCGGCGCGTGGGCTGGGGTGCCAGCGGGCGCAACGGCGGCCAGCTGATCCGTGGTATCGGCCACGACGTCAACGGCTTCGCCCGGTACGTGGGCGAGGACGGCGTGCGGTATCTGAAGCAGGCAGGCATCGACTCGGTCACCCTGGTGGCTGAGCGGATCGCCCGCCATGGCATAGAATGCGACCTGCGCTGGGGCTTCTGCGAGCTGGCCAATACCCCCGCCCAGTTCGCTGCCTTTGGCGCCGAACAGCAGGAGCTGGCGGCGCTGGGATACCAGCCGCACACCTACCGGGTGCCGGCAGAGCGGCTGCGCGAGGTGGTCGGCAGCGACCGCTACGCAGGCGGCATGGTGGACATGGGCTCAGGGCACCTACATCCCCTGGATCTGGTGCAGGGCGAAGCTCGAGCGGCGCAGTCCCTGGGGGTGCAGATCTTTGAACAGAGCCCCGTGCTTCGCATCGACCACGGCTCCACGGTAACGGTGCACACCGCACACGGCAAAGTGCGCGCTGCCAGCCTGGTACTCGGTTGCAATGCCCACCTTGAGGGCCTGGAACCCAGACTCAGCGGCAAGGTGCTGCCGGCGGGCAGCTACGTGGTCGCAACCGAACCACTGGAGGAAGCGGTCGCGAAGTCGCTCATCCCCCAGAACATGGCCTTGTGTGATCAAAAAGTGGGCCTGGACTACTATCGGCTGACCGCCGACAGGCGCTTGCTGTGCGGCGGTGCCTGCCACTACTCCGGGCGCGATCCTCGCGACATCGCCGCGTACATGCGGCCCAAGGTACAGCGGGTGTTCCCGCAGTTGGGCGAAGTGCGCATCGACTACCAATGGGGCGGCATGATCGGCATCACTGCCAACCGCTTCCCGCAGGTCGGACGACTACGTGATCACCCCAACGTCTACTATGCCCAAGGTTATTCGGGCCATGGGCTGAACGTCACACACTGGACGGCCAGGCTGCTCGCCCAAAGCATCGCGCTGGGGCAAAGCAAGGGGCTGGATGTGTTCAGCGCCGTGCCGCACCTCACGTTCCCCGGCGGCAGAGCGTTGCGCTCACCTCTGCTGGCCCTTGGCATGTTGTGGTACCGGCTGCGCGAGGCCTTGGGGTGAAGACGTTCAGGTATAGGCCAAGGGCCATGTGGTAGTCTGCGCCCCTTGAAATGCACGGTCACGCCGACCCTGCCAAAAGGAAGCGGGCCACCAGGCCCAGGCCAGATCAGGACCCCTCCCATGCTGTTCCACAAGAACATCAACGCCTTGCGTGCGTTGGCTGTCGTATCGGTCGTGCTGTACCACTTCAAGATCCCGGGGTTCTCGGCCGGGTTTCTCGGCGTGGATGTGTTCTTCGTGATTTCGGGCTACCTGATGACGCGGATCATCGTGAGCGGCCTGCACAAACAGCAGTTCTCGCTGATCGGCTTCTACGCGGCCAGGGCCAGGCGAATCATTCCGGCCCTGCTGGGGTTGTGCATCGCCCTGGCAGTGTTCGGGTATTTTTTCCTGGCAACGGACGACTACCGGGAATTGCTGCGCACCAGCAAGCAAAGCCTGCTGTTCACGTCCAACCATTATTTCGCCCGTGACGGCAGTTATTTCGACGCACCGCTTCAGGAAAACTGGCTGCTGCACACCTGGTCGCTGTCGGTGGAGTGGCAGTTCTACCTGATTTACCCAGTGATCATGATGGGCCTGCACAAGGTGTTTGCACTGCCAACCTTCAAGCGCCTTGTGTTGGCGCTTGGTGTCGGTTCCCTGGTGTTCTCGGCGCTCTACACCCCAGGCCATCCGGTCGCATCGTTCTTCCTGCTGCCCACCCGGGCCTGGGAAATGCTCGCTGGGGGGCTGGTGTTTTTGTATCCGCTCGCGCTTTCGCCCAGGGCTGCGGCACTGTGCGAAGGCCTGGGCCTTGCGCTGATTGCAGGCGCCCTGGCACTGCTGCCCCACGATGCTACTTGGCCGGGTTACCTGGCGCTGGTGCCGGTGATCGGCACCGTGCTGGTGATCCACGCCAATGCCAACAGCCTGTTCGCACGCAACCGGGCGCTGGCATTTCTGGGCAAGACGTCGTATTCGATCTACCTGTGGCACTGGCCTTTGGTGGTGTTGCTCTATACCTGCGGGCTACTACACGACTGGCGCGCGGTGACCTGTGCGGTGCTGTTGTCGGTTGCGCTGGGCGCGGCATCCTATGGGTTGATCGAAAGCAGGACACGCGCCCTGAAGCGCCCGGTACTGGGCCTTGTCCGCTACGCGGGCATGGGCCTGGTGTGGGTGGCAACGGCCGGCGCCGTGGCCTCGGCGATCAAGCACAACCCGCAACTGCGCTGGACCCAGGATGACGGCAAGCCAGAATACGAAAGCAAGCTGTACGCACAGCACTGCGACACCAACGCGTACGGGGCCTCGCAGTGCGTGTTGGGCACCGGCGACATCTCGGCCCTTTTGCTGGGCGACAGTCATGCCCAGTCAACCGCTGCGGCCTTGATGCTGGAAAACCCCGGCGCGGCCATGGGCTGGGCCCGGGCCGGCTGCCCTACCCTGATCGACTTCGAAATGGGCGACAAGGACGTCGAGCAGCACTGCAAAGCTTTCAACGCCGACAAGTTCGCCAAACTGGCTACGGACTACCCTGGCGTCCCCCTGTTCCTGTTCAGCCGGGCAGCGCTGTATACCGACGAGCGTCGGCACAGTGGCTACAGCGTCTATTTCAACGGCGACAAGCACCAAAGCGGCCCGGCATTCGAACGGCAGTTCATCCAGACCTACACCCAAACGGTCTGCATGCTGGCACGCAATCGCCCGGTGTATATCGTCAAGCCAGTGCCGGAAATGCCGTTCAGTGTGTACAAGGGCCTGACCCTGCAGCATCGGCTACTGGGCATGAACAGCGACATCGTTACGCCTGTCAGCGAGTACCAGGCCCGCAACCGCCTGGCCCTGGAAGCCATCGAGACGGCGGCCGAACGCTGCCACGCAGGTATCGTCGACCCGGTGCCCTACCTGTGTCCGGACGGCAGGTGCATGGGTTCCAAGGACGGGAGGCCGCTGTATTTCGATGACAACCACTTGATCGACGCGGGCAACGAACAACTCAAGGGCCTATTCAAGCAGGCCCTGCACAGCAACACGGGTTCGACTGCCGTGCGCTGAAGCGCAGGGTGCTCAACACTCGACGAACGCAACGGCCAAGCCGCCGCGAGAGGTTTCCTTGTAGTTGGCGTGCATGTCCGCCCCGGTGTCGCGCATGGTGCGGATGACGCGGTCCAGGGAAATGAAGTGCTCTCCATTACCGCGCAGCGCCATCTGCACGGCATTGATCGCCTTGACCGCGGCGATGGCATTGCGCTCGATGCAAGGTACCTGTACCAGGCCGCCGACCGGGTCACAGGTCAGGCCCAGGTTGTGCTCCAGGGCGATTTCAGCGGCGTTTTCCAGTTGCGCCGGTGTCGCGCCCAGCAGCTGCGCCAGGCCTGCGGCTGCCATCGAGCACGCCGAGCCCACCTCGCCCTGGCAGCCCACCTCGGCGCCGGAAATCGACGCGTTCTTCTTGCACAGGATGCCCACCGCCGCAGCCGCCAGGAGGAAATCCACCACGTCGTCATCGCAGGCGCCGGGGTTGAATTTCATGAAGTAGTGCAACACGGCCGGGATGATGCCGGCTGCGCCATTGGTGGGTGCGGTGACCATGCGACCCCCGGCGGCATTCTCTTCATTGACAGCCAGGGCGAACAGGTTGACCCACTCCATGGCGCTCAAGGTAGAACCGATGACATTGGGCTTGCCCAGCTCTTGCAAGCTGCGGTGCAACTTGGCCGCCCGGCGCTTGACCTGCAAGCCGCCTGGCAATACGCCCTCGTTGCGCAGCCCATTGTCGACGCACTCGCGCATGGCAGCCCAGATGCGCAGCAGCCCGTCCCGCACCTGCGCTTCGGGTCGCCAGGCGCATTCGTTGGCCATCATCAACTGGGCCACGCTCAGGCCATGCTGGCCGCACAGCGCCAGCAGCTCGGCTGCGCTGTCGAACTCGTAGGGCAGCGTGACGGTTGGCGCCAGCCCCACGGGCGCGGTCAGCTCGGCCTCCTCGACAATGAAGCCGCCGCCCACCGAATAGTAGGTCTGGTGCAGCAGGCTGGTCTGCGCGTCGAACGCCTCCAGGCGCATGGCGTTGGGGTGATAAGGCAGGTTTTCATCGAGCAACAGCAGGTCGCGGGCGTAGTCGAACGCCACGGGATGGCTGCCGTCGACCATCAGGCAGTGCTCCTGCAGTACCTGGCCGATGCGCGAGTCGATGCTGGCAGGATCGATGCCGTCCGGCCACTGTCCCATCAGGCCCAGAAGGCAGGCCCGGTCGGTCGCATGGCCCACGCCAGTGGCCGAGAGCGAGCCGTACAGGCGTACTTCGACACGCTGGGTGCTTCGGAGCAGGCCCTGCTCGCGCAGCGCTTGGGCAAATGTGGCGGCGGCGCGCATCGGTCCAACCGTGTGCGAACTGGAGGGGCCGATACCTATCTTGAAAAGGTCGAAAACACTGATAGCCATGCTAATACCTGACGGGCGGTTGCTGCTGCCAAAACACCCAACGCTTGGAAACCTAGGGCGCACAGGCCCGTTTCGCGAGATACTGCGCGCCTGTGCTACAAATGACCAACGAAACTTCCTAAGCCAGCCTTTAGCAGGACTAAACCATGAGACGTCAACTGACAGGGCAATCCTTCGTCTGGCTGCACGTGTTCGCCTGTGCTGCCCGCCACCTGTCGTTCACCCGCTGCGCCGAAGAGCTGCATATCACCCCGGGGGCCGTGAGCCAGCAGATGCGCCAGCTGGAGGAACGGCTGGGTTATCGGCTGTTCCTGCGCCGCGCCCGTGGCGTGGAACTGAGTGCCGAAGGCCAGCGCCTGGCACAGACGGTGGCCGATGCCTATGGCAGCATCGAGGCCGAACTGCTGCGCCTGGATGCAGGTGAAATTCGCGGCACCGTACGGGTGCGCTCGATCCCATCGTTTCTGGCCAAATGGCTGACGCCGCGGCTGTCACGTTTCCAGCAGCGCTATCCCGACATCGAGCTGCGGCTGGTGGCCGAGGACAGCGCACAGGCACTGACGCCTGGGGATTTCGACCTTGCGATCGACCTGAATGACGGCAGCTACCCGGGCATGCTGTCGACGCCGCTGCTGGCCGAGCAGATCTTCCCGGTCTGCTCCCCGGCCCTGCTGCGTGGGCGCCCCCCGCTGCACGGGCCAGCGGACCTGGTGCATTACCCGTTGCTGCACGACATCACGGCGTGGCGAGGCAGCTCGGAATATGCCGAATGGGAATTCTACCTGGAGGGCATCGGCGCGTCGGCGCAACCCGTTCGGCGTGGCCACACCTTCAACCGCAACCACTTGACCATCGAGGCGGCCATTGCGGGCCTTGGCGTGGCCATTGCCCGGCGTACTCTGCTCAACGACGAACTGGAGCGCGGCGCGCTGATCGTGCCATTCGGGGTCGCCATCCCCAACCACAAGCGCTACGTGGTGCACTACCCACCCGGCGGGTTGAACCAGCCCGGCGCGCGTGCGGTACACGACTGGCTGGTGGCAGAAGCGCAAGCATTTCGTGAATTGCATCCTCTGTCTGGCGCACCGCAAGACCTCTAGCGCAGAGCACCGGGCATGCTTGGAAGCGGTTAGGGTCGCTAATACGCCTGCTTGCCGGTAAAAGCGTTGAGGGTGCGCACCAGGATCACGAAATCCAGCCACAGGGACCAGTTGTTGATGTACTCGATGTCCGAATCGACGCGCTGGATCATCTGCTCGATGTCCTTGGTTTCACCCCTGAATCCTCGCACCTGGGCAAGGCCGGTCATGCCCGGCTTGATGTTGTGGCGCGCAAAATAGTCGACGATGTCCTGGGAGTACAGCGTGTCATGCTGCAACGCATGGGGCCTGGGGCCAACCAGTGACATCTCGCCCGTCAGCACGTTGAACAACTGTGGCAGCTCATCAAGGCTGGTGCGCCTGATGAACGCGCCGACCCGGGTCAAGCGCGGGTCGTTCTTCTGCGCCTGCTTGATCTGCCCGGCTTCGGGCTGGTGAACATGCATGCTGCGAAACTTCCAGATCCGAAACGACTCCCCGGTCCAGCCCGTGCGTTCCTGCCGGAAGAACACCGGGCCTGGGCTGTCGAGCTTGATTGCCAGGGCCACGGCCAGTAACACGGGCGATGCACACAGCAGAATCAGTGCCGCCAGGATGCGATCCTCGAGGTTCTTCAGGAACAGGCTCATGCCAGTCAAAGGGGTTTCGGACAAGGTCAGAACGGGAATGCCGGCGATTTCGCGCACGCTGTGATTGATCAGGCGCAGGGAGAAAATGTCGGGCACCCAGTTGACCGCGATGCACTTGTCGAGCAATTTGAAATAGACGTCGCTGATGACTTGCGAGCCTCCAAGGGGCGTTACCAGGTAGACCGTGCGAATGCCATGCTGGGCGACGATGCCGTCCAGATCACCGATATGCCCGAGCACCGGCAGGCGCTGCTTGCCTTGCTCAACGTCGTCGCCATGCGGCGCGGCCTCTGCAGTCAACACGCAGCCCACCACCCGTTCCCCGAACCAGGGGTTGCTGCTGATTTTCTGATAGAGAAAATTGGCCAGGTCCCCGTCGCCGATGATCAGGGCGTTCTCCAGGCGAGCGTGGGCGGTAAAGCGTTTTTGCAGTTCACGCACGGCAAAATGCAGGAACAGCTGGGCGATGTAGCCGATGACGAACAGTTCCACCACCAGCAACCGTGAGTAGGTTTCGCTCTGCTTGGTCAGAAAGGCCATGACCACCAGGAAGCAGAACGTCGCTGACCACGCCTTGAACAGCCGGAACGCCTTGATCGACAGCCCGACGTTGGTGCGATAGATGGCGTAGTGATCGTAAATGACCGCCAGCGCCCCGATCAGCAGCAACAGCATGATGACGTAGTCGGATGTGATGTAGCCGAACTGGTCGTAGATCAGGTACCAGGCGATGCCGGTCACCGCTACGCCATCCAGACCGGCTTGCACGGCGTTGCTGACACTGCTTCTGCGCTGAAGCAAAGACCGGCTGCTTCGGGGTTCGAACACCATTTCAGACCTCATCGATGGGTGCATGGCCAGGGCCTGTGATCGCCCCTTGATACTGAAGAACAGCGTTGGCGAAGCCGGTAAAGCAGCAGGCGCGCTCGGGTGTGTGTAGCCGTGATATCACTGTAGCAGCCCGTCCTTGGGTGCGCGGTGCCTTTGGGCAACCGCGCCATGTCGTCAGTCGCCAGGGTGCGGCGCTCGCTCTGCCTGGGCGAACCGCCGCGCGCGTAACAGAAATAGCGGATTGCCAACCACGTAGCGCATGAACAGCCGCCGTGGCTCGCACAACAGGCGGTACAACCATTCCGCACCCAGGCGCCTGATCCAGGCCGGTGCGCGATGGACCTTGCCGCCCATGAAATCCAGCACGGCGCCGCCGCAAACGATCGTGCACGCCAGGCCGGTGCGTTTGAGCGCAGCCGCCACCGCCTCCTGCTTGGGCATGCCCATGCCCAGCACGATGAGATCCGGCCGGTGCTTGGTCGCCAGGCGCAGGTAGGTCGGCACGTCGGCGAAGCCGTCATGCACCGAAACCGGCGTGACGCCATAGGTGGCAACGCAGCACTGAACAGCCTGCTCCAGGAAGGGCTGGCGGGTGCCCCAGAAGGCCACGCGGCGCCCACCATAGGCGTGCACCAACCGAGGAATGAAATCGGTCCCATTCATGTTCAACCCTGGCGCCAACCCAAGCTGCCGGTACAGCATCGCCATGCCCGAGCCATCGCGCAGCAGCACATCGGCCCCCAGCAGCGCCTCACCATAGGCGTCATCGCTAACGATCAGGTTCATGGCATGGGCATTGACGAAGCCCAGCACGGTCGGGGCTACAGGGGCAGCCAAGCCTTGCAGCAGGCGCTCGGCAGCCTCGTCGTCCTGGATCACCTGCAACTGGTCGATGACCGCGTGCCATCGTGCTCGCCACTGCTCACCGGCCATCAATCCTCCTCCCGGCGGGAGCGCACCCACTCCACCTGGCGTTTGATCAGAAAACCCACGTACACCGGGACCTTGCGCAAGGCGTAGAACGGCGCGTAAAGCAGCACCGAGAACGGAATCACGTCGCGGCAGAACCGCGCCCAGGCCAGCAGCACCGCAAGCGCCAGTAACAGCAACGCACTTAGCGCCATCCAGGCAGGTATCGCAATGCCTGCCACGGCGTAGGCCAACCAGGTAAGGGCGTTGAGCCCCAACAGCATCAGGACCAGCAAGGCCAGCGGAGGCACCAGCACGTCCAGCGTCAAACCGGCCAAGGCCAGGTTGCGCTGGCGCACGGCAGCCCAGGCGCGACGGGGCGCATCGGCCAGCATCAGCCCCAGGTGCCCGTGCTCCCAACGCGTGCGTTGGCTGTTCAGGCCCTGCTCGCTAGTGGGGAACTGACTGGTGACCAGCGCCTGCGGGCAAAACAATGGCGGCGTGCCCCGCTGGCAGAGGTCCAGGCCCAACTTCACATCTTCGACCAGATGCCCGTTGGCCAAGTCCACGGCGGCCAAGTCCTGCCAAGGGAACGCCATGCCCGAGCCCATCAACTGGCACGGCAGGCCCACCCGTGCCCAGCCACGGGGCCGGACCAGGTTCTTGACCCGCCAGGCGAACTCGGCCACCTGCACCTTGAGACCGGCACCTGCCGGCGCCCTCATGAGGTACAGCGCCTGCACGGGTCGGCCGCTCTGTGCGCAGCGACGGGCCAACTGCTCGAGCGCACCTTTCTCTGCACGGCAATCGGCATCGACGATGATCACCACCTGGCGTGGGTCGGCGGCCAGGTGACGCATGCCGAAGTCCAGCGCATAGCCTTTGCCCCGGCGCAAGGCATCCTGACGCACGACCACCTCGGCGCCGCCCTCCTCGGCCCGCCGCGCCGTGTCGTCGCTGCAGTTGTCGGCCACAACCAGCAGGCGGTCACCGGCTTGCAGTTGCGGCACGAGGCTCGCGAGCGTTGCGCCGATGATGCTCGCCTCGTCATGGGCCGGCACCAGCACGGCCACCTGCGGGCGCGTCCAGGCAGCGGCAGGTTGTGCACGAGCGGGCAGGTACGCCAGCAACACCTGCCCCAGCAGTACCAGCACCGGAACCGATACCAGGAACGCCAGTGCCCCCAGCAAGAACGTCAATACAGTGATCATGCCGTTGCCTTGAAATACTCGGCCAGCCGGGCCGCCTCAGTGTCGACATCATGCCGTTCCAATACCCGAGCATGGCCGGCTGCGCCCATGCGCTGCAGCGCCTCGACGGGCTGCTGGAGGCACTCGGCGATGGCTTCGGTCAATTGTTCGACGTCGCCCGCCGGCACCAGCCAGCCGTTCTCGCCGGGGCGCACCAGCTCGGGGATACCTGCCACGTAGGTGCTCAGCACTGGACGGCGCAGCGCCATGGCTTCCATCAAGACCACGGGTAGCCCTTCGGCAAAACTGGGCAGCACCAGGGCACGCGCCGCCAGGATGTGCTCGCGCACTTGCGCACTGCCAATCCAGCCAGTGATGCGCACCTGGTGCTGCAAGCCATGATGGGCGATCAACCGTTCTATCTCCCCACGCAGCTCGCCATCACCGGCCAGCACCAGTTCGAAGGCGATGGCACGCGCCGCCAACCGGGAGGCAGCTTCGAGCAACAGCAACTGGCCTTTCTGCTCGCACAGGCGACCCACGCAAACCAGTCTCGGCGCCTGGGGTATCGCCACGCTAGGCACTTCATGAAACGCACGCTCCAGACCGCAATGCACTACCTTGACCTTTGGCCAGTGGGCGTGCGCCACCCAGCGATACAGCTGACTGCGTCCGTAGGCACTGACCGCTGCCACGAAAGCGGCTCGGTCGACCTTTTCGCCCAGGTGCAGGAACTGCGGTTTGTCGAACTCCTCCGGTCCGTGAACAGTGAAGCTGAAAGGCGGCCCACCCAGTGCATGGACGAGCATGACGACCTCAGCGGAGTTGGTGCCAAAGTGGGCATGGACGTGGGAGGCCCCGCTTTGCTGCAGCCAGAGCAGTACCTGACAGGCTTCGGCCAGGTACACCAAATGATACGGCCAGGTGCGGTCCGCCCTGTATCCCATGCGCAAGGCCAGGTTCAGGGTGTGCAGGAACCGCCGTGGCTGTGCCCGCAGCACGTGCCAGAGGGGTTTGAGCAAACCCGACAGCCCTTGCTGCAGCACATAAACCGTTTTGGCTTTCTCGCAAGCGTCCTCGGGATCCTGCACCTCGGCGTCCCATCCGCGCAGGGCAATGCGCTGTACCGTAATGCCCAGACGTTCAAGCGCCAGGATTTCGCGCCGTATGAAACTGTGACTCACTTTCGGGTACTGATTGACGAAGTAAGCAATACGCATACAAATCCAGATCCAAACCCGCTTGATGACCCCCCGCGCCCGACAAGCCTTATGAACGGCCTTCTGTCAGGGGCGGAGCGTCCACTGCCGATGCATGCCCAGCGCATGCATCCCCTTGTAGTTCTTGTAGTTCATGGTTCCCGGCAGCGCCTGCCAAAGCCTCGTGCATGCGCGTGAAAACATCGTCGAGCAACGCCTGCCGGCGGCGGTACATGGCCCGTTTCTTGGCGGGAATATCCGAATCGGCGCGCTGTGCAGCCACCAGGGGCAGCTCGAAGAAACCGTTGCAGGGCGTCGGTTGGCCGCCGTGCTCCTGCCAGATAGCATCGTAGTCGGCCGCCAGTTCCCGGGCGGTGTCGGCGCCAAAATAAGGATGACGGTGGTGCCTGCAACGGTCGCTGACGGCCAGTATGCGATCGACCGAAAGCGAGCGCGCCAGGCATTTGAGCGCTTCGAGCACCAGGCTGCGCGGGCGCAGGCCTTCGAAATGCTTGGTCAGGTCGCGATAGATGGACAGGGATGTTTCGCTGTCGATGCCTTTGTGGATGCCTTGCACCGCGCCAATGAACAGCGTCAACGTGTTTGCGTCCCTGCACAGGGTGAAGGCGAGTGACGCGACCCGCAGGTCGCCCTGAAACAGGTTCAGGACCAACTCGCCTTCGCGTTTGAACCAGATCGGCCGGTCCAGTACCAGGCTGCAAGCGGGTGAATGATCCCCCAGGTCGCACAACACACGGCGTTCATCGCGGCCTGTGACCAGAAGCCCCGGCGCTTGTGCAGTCACCACTTCGAAATGCGAGGCCACGGCATCTAACCGTTGGGCCACGCTCCAGGCACTACTGATGTAGGGCCATTGCACCATGCCCAGCGCGTCGTCGCCCATGCGCTGGCGCCATTGTGGGCCCAGTGCAGTCGTCATGCGTCCCATGAAGCGCACAAGCGCGTGGCGATGGCTCATCATCAGCAGGGCCAGCGCGCACTTGCTCTTCACGGCGCGCGGGGTGAAACCGGGTTGCAACGTCGATACGCGGGTCACGAGGCGGACAAGCATCATGGGGTCATCTCACTTGTACTCGATCAGCGCTGATTTGCCGGGCAACAGCCGCTGGCGCCAGAATTTGAGTTGGCCCACTGCCTCTGGGAACTTGCCCAGCACCAGAAACAAGGCCTGCAACCTGCGTTGCCGGGGCGCCAGGGCGCCACGCCTGGCCAACCGCAGGATTTGCAGTGGGTACAGCAGCAAGAGCGCCAGCCCCCCTGCCCCGAACATCAGACAAGCCAACAGTGTCAGCAGCGGAATCCCCAGCCCCCAGACCCAGGCACGGCGGGACTCACGCACCCAGTGCCGCTCGGGTGCAGCACCGTGCAACCAAGCGCCTTCGGCATAGGCGTAGCCGGCGCGCATGCTGCGTCGCCACCATTGGCTGAAGCGCGTCATGGCCGCATCGTGCAGGGTCATTTCGGCGTCCAGGCGCCAGACTTTCCAGCCCGCGGCTCGCAAACGCACGCACAGTTCCGGCTCTTCGCCGGCAATCAGCCCCGTCCGGAAGCCCCCTACGCTGGCGAACGCCTGGGCGCGCATCAACGCGTCACCGCCACAGGCCTTGGCTTGTCCAACCGGGGTGTCCCACTCCAGGTCGCACAACTGGTTGTACACGCTTTGCTGGGCAAACCGCTCGCGCCGCCGCCCACAGACCACCGCCACCTGCGCGTGCCGTTGCAGGAAGGCGTGGGCAGTGGGCAACCACTGGGGGTCGATCTCGCAGTCGCCATCAACGAACTGCACCATGTTCAGGCCAGGCTGCAGCTGGTGCAGCCGGGCGAAACCTTCGTTGCGCGCGCGGGCGGCGGTGAATGGAATGCTCAAGTCCAAGGCCAGGACGTGCACACCCAACTGATGCGCGAGCTGAACCGAGCCATCGGTCGAACCGGAATCCACGTACACCACCGTATCGACACGGGCCACCAGCGCACGCAGGCAGCGCTCCAGGCGCTGGCCCTCGTTGCGACCGATCACCACGACGCCGACCGCCTCCAGTTGTGTGCTCACGGCATCACCTGCGTCGCGGGGCTGTGCCTGGGCTTGATCACGGCCGGCACGCCGACCGCAATGCAGTTGTCCGGCACATCCACCAGCACGACCGCATTGGCGCCGATCACCACATTGTTACCAATGCGTATATCGCCCAGGATCTTGGCGCCGGTGCCAATGTCGACATTGTTGCCGAACACGGGCGCCACAGGCCGATCGACCTGCTTGAGCCCCACCACCACACCGTTGCGAATGCGGCAGTCGTCACCGAACCGGGCATAGCCGCTGACGATGATGCCGCCGAAATGATCGATGACGAAATGCCGGCCCACTACCGCCTCGCAGGGCAGTTCGACCCCGGTCAGGATCTGTACCAGCTTGAACAACACCTTGTAGACCAGCGAACAGAGCTTGCGCAGCGGCGCGGGCCTCACGCCATACCGCCAGCGGCCAAATCGGTAGACCAGCATCACCCAGAACCCCTGGGCTCCCCAATCGCCCCCATGGGCCCGCAAATCGGCACGAATATTCTCGAACATGGTGCGCACTACCTTGTCGGCTGGGTGGCATAGCGGGTTTTGAACAGCAATGCCCACGTGGTGCGGCTGTGTAGCCAGCAGGCCCGCAAGGCCGCCCGCCCGCGCCGCTTGATCAAGGCCTTGAGCGCCAGTATCAGGTCACCCAGGCTCACCAGCAGCATATGCAGGGCAAGGCCGGCCCGACCGTGGTGCTTGCGAAAGTACAGCAGCTCGCTTTCTATCTGGTAAGCGGATATCTGCCGGCTCGCGGCTTCGAGCTGGGCCACCGACTTGGAGCTCTCGCCGCCGATGTGCACCACCGTGGTGTGCGGGTAGAACACCACCTTCCAGCCCGCTGCCTTGACGCGCTTGCAGTGGTCGACTTCTTCGTAATACAGAAAGAAACGGGGGTCGAACAGTCCGACCTGATCGAGGACCTCACGGCGCACCAGGTAGAAACACCCAGGCAGCCAATCGCATTCGCGCACCGACCCATGGTCCCAGCTCATGTCATCAACGCGCTGTACGCCGGGGACGAAGCGTTCCAGGCCGGTGCGGGCAAGAAACACGTTGAGCGGTGTCGGAAAATACCGGCAGCTCGGTTGCAGGCTGCCATCGCGACCTTCGAGCCGAACACCCAGCACGCCACACTCCGGGTGCGCCTGCATGTAGTCCAGGGTCTTGTGCAACGCGTCCTGGGCCACGAAAGCGTCGGTGTTGAGCAGCAGGGCGTATTGACCTTGCAGGTGGGTCAGCAACTGATTGTTGGCACGGCCAAACCCTACGTTCTGCCGATTGCTCAGCACCAGCGCCTGAGGGCAGACCTGGGTCAAGCGGGCAAGTGAGTCGTCGGCCGAAGCGTTGTCCACCACCAGGTAGCGCGCCAAGTGCTCGCTGTCGGCGCTGCGCAAGGCATCGAACATGGGCTGCAGCAAACCGGCCGTATTGAAATTGACCACCATCACGTCCACCGGCTTAGCCATTGTCGCTGTCCCCGAAGAAGTACTGGCGCCGCTGGGCCATCAGCATGGGCTCCACCTGGGGGTCAAAAGCGCCCTTGCGCTGCTTGACGATGTCGATCCAGGGATAGGCTTCGCAGCGGGCTTCCACCCGTTTGATCAGCGCATCGGTGGTGCAGATGAAGGCCGCCGGGTTACCGCCATAGACGGTGCCGGGCGGCACGTCCTTGGTCACCACGGCCCCGGCGGCCACGACGGAGTCCGGCCCGATGGTCACGCGCGGCATGACGATTGCGCCGTGACCGATGAAGCAGTTGTCCTTGATGTCGATGAAGCCGACCGAGTCCAGGTGCTTGCCGAAGCGGTGCTCGATCAGCAGCACGACGCCGTCATGGCCGATGAGGGTGCAATCGGACAGGCCCACGCTGTTGCCAATGCGCACCAGCGATGGGTCGGTCACGTTGCAACCCTGGTTGATGTAGACGTTGGTGCCCACCGAGTGAAAACCGCCCCAACGGGCCAGGTAGGTGCCCCATTCCAGCCCCGCTGGGTTGCACATTTTCTTGTACAAACCGCGTGCCCGTCCCGTGCGGTGGGCATACTGCATTACGGCTCTGCGTATCCATCCCATCATGCTGCCTGGCCTCGCAATCGATGCAACCTGAGTTATCCCTGGGCGGCGCCGGTCTCATTCTTGTGTGTGCTGACCGCCGCACCCCTTGTCCTAAAGCCGGTGAATCACGCCGCGGCGCTCCTCTGGGCGCTCATGCGGGCATCGAGGTGTTCAGCCAGGCGCACGGCGAATTGCAACAGTGGCATGGTCGGGTTGGAGGCACCGCCGGTGGCGAAGATGCTGCTGCCGGCTGCATACAGGTTGTCGGTGCCGAACACTTTGCAGTCGCGGTCCACCACCCCATGACGGGCGTCGGCGGCCATGCGCGTGGTGCCCATGTGGTGGGCGTGCGGCGACAGCCTGAGCGGTATCGAGGTGTCGTAGACGAAGTCGTTGAGTTTGACGAACCCAAGGTTCTCCTTGGCCCACTGGGTCGCAAGTTCGGTGCCGATGCACTTGATCGTATGCCGGTCCTGCTCGTCGAGTACCCAGTTGACGTTGACCTTGGCCACGCCCAGCGCATCCTTCTCGTCGAGCAACGAGATCCGGCTGTGCAGGCTTGGGAATTGTTCGATCATGGTGCTGATGATGCCATCGCCCGGGCAACTGAAGCTGGCGACGAAGGCCACCTTGCTGGCCACGCCCATGTCACAGGCCAGGGTTTCCAGGAAGTACTTGACCTCGGCGGTACGGCCGTAGGTTTGCACGTCGGCCAGCAGGGCCGCGCGCACATTGCCCTTGCCGATCTTGAAATGCTCGATGAAGGCATCGGTGGTGTAGTACTCGCGCGGGTCGGGATCCAGCCCTGACTTGAGGATGAACGTGCCCATGTCGATGTTCAGGTGCTCCATGAAACAACGGCCCACCAAGCCGTCCTGGCTGATCACACCGGCCGCTGCCAGGGAGCTGCTGTTGAGCAGTTGCCGGGCGTTCTCGATGGCGCCTGCGGCGAGGATGAAATGCCGTGCGACCTGACGCTGGCGGTTGCCAGCGTAGTCCGACAACAGCACTGCCGCCAGCCGGCCAGAGGCGGGGTCGAATTCGAGGTCTACGCAGTTGCAGTTGATGAACACGTCCAGCCCTGGGGTTTGTTCCAAGGCGGTGGCGTACTTCTGGGCAAATCGGGTTGGGGTGCTGAGCAGGAAGCGGTCCGGTTCGAACTCGTCGCCGTCCAGGCCCGTGTTGATGGCATGAAAGTCGGCACCGGCGGGCAGGTCGACGATGTCCATGGCGGCGGGCAGGTAGCGCGCGATTTCGGCGTACTCAATGGGCCAGCCCGGCAGGTCACCTGGCGGTGCGATGGAAAAGTCGGACGGGCTGAAGGGTCGGCACCGGCCTGCCCAATGGTTTGAAGTGCCGCCTAAATAACGTAGCCGGGTCTGCTCGGCATACAGCTGCAGCCCGCTGGAGGTGCAGGCATACAGCTCCTGAGAGCGAGGTGCGTAGTCATGGCCGCCCCCCTCGGCCAGCAGCACGCTCCAGCCTGCGGCCGCCAGGCGCAGCCCCAGCGTGATGCCGGCGGGGCCGGCGCCGATGATGCACACGTCGTAACTGTCGCGCAGCGTCTTGTGTTCCTGAAAATCGGTGATCATGCCGACGGGCTCTTGAAATACTGGGACGGCAATACCCAGCCATTGATGACCACGAACGCCTCATTGGCCTCGGCGGTGTGCCGGCGCAGCGTTTGCCCGGCGACCGCTGTCACCGGGCCCAGCACAGCGCCTGCCGCCCCCACCACCGCGCAACCCTTCAGAAAGCCCCTACGACCTACCTGTGACGCACACACGCTCTGCTTGCCCATGATTACCTGGCCATCCTCACGAAATTCCTACAGGTCGCGCTCAGATCCACTCGAATAAAGCGGTCAATCCAGCCCCGCACAGCGCCCCGGCCAACAGGGCCGGCAGCACTACAAGCTCGCGCTTGAGGCTGAACATTCCCAATTTGCTGTTCACGTAAACGATCAACACCAGTGTGGGCAGCGTGTGCAGGGCAACGCCCCAGATCGCCCAGTCCACCCCACCGAAATACAGCAGTACCGGCAGCAACCCCCACAACGAGACCAGGCGAATGATGTTGTCCATGGCCTGGTACTTGGTCAGCCCCAAGGCGATCCAGACCTGATGGGCCAATGTATAGCGCAATGTAAGGAATGACAGCGAGAGAATTGCGAGCATCGGCCCTGCTTCACGGTACCGCTCGTCGTACATCCAGCCAATGAGCAGCGGGCTGGCGGTCAGAAACCCTCCGCAGATGAACAGCACCAGCAGGTCCACCAATAGCCGAAAACGGTGATACAGGGCTACCAGACGCTCGCGATCGTCAGCACGAGCCGCTTCGCTGAACGCCGGCAGCGCAACGGCGCCGACCACCTTCATGATGGCCATCTGCACTGCCCCCAGAATCAGCACGGCGATGGAGTACACGCCCAGCTGCGCCGCCGTCATGCTGGCACCGAACCAGATGCGGTCGCCATACATGGCCAGGACCCCGACCATCGAAGACAGCAGGATCCAGCGCCCGAACACGATCAGCTCGTTCAGGGCGGCGCGGTCCCAGTGCAGACGATTGCCAGGGCCCTCTAGCGCAGTGTGGCCCAGTACCGTCCAGGCCAGGGCAGACACCAGGCCAGCGCTGACCAGCGCCCAGATGGAATGGGTCAGGTAGCCCACCACGAGCATCACCAGCAGGCCCGCGACTTGCGACGCCAGGTCGACCAGCACCACGCGCTTTTGTTGGAAGGTTCGCACTGCCACGTCTATCTTGGTGGACTGAAAACCCCAGATCACGGCAGACAGGCCGGTGATGGCCAGTACCGCCGGCAAAACCGGGGCCGCGTAGGTCGCGTCCGCAGGCCACAGCTCAGCCACCTGCGCCAGCCATGCGCCCAGGGCAAGCAGCAAGGTCAAGGCGAACAGGATAAAGCCGCGAATGATCTGGACAGTCCAGGCCGTGTTGAGGAAAACGGGGTCGTCACCTCGATGGCTCTGGATGATGTTCTGGCGCAAGCCAACATCGGAGAGCAAGTGAAGCAGTACCGAAACCGTGGTGGCGATGACCATGACCCCGAACATCTCGGGGACCAGGATACGCGCCATGATCAGGTTGCCGCCCAGGCGCATCAGTTGGGAAGCCACTTGCGAGACCAGGTTCCATGACCCCGCCCGCAAGGCCCGCGAGCGCAAGCTTGCGGTGGCTGACACCTCAATCGACGGCATGGGTTCTATCTCTGACTAGATGGCTAAAAGTCACTATAGTTTCAATCAGCCATGATGCTAGCCGTGGCCCACCGAAAGGAAGGTGTAAATAGCTGATGCCTGAACATTTTCGCGCGTTGATCGTCATCCTGTTCCTGGCCAGCGTGGTATTCGTGCTGGCTCGGCGTCCTGCCACCGACCTGATCCCGCTGCGCGATTTCAAGCGCCGGCGCAACCTCTGGTTCCTGCTGACGGTGCTGGCATTCGTCTCCCACAGTTTCTGGCTGTACCTGGCGGCAGGCGGGCTCATCCTGTACCTGGCCGGGCGTCGTGAACACAACCCCATGGCGCTGTTCTACCTGCTGTTGTTTCTGATCCCACCGGCGGCGGCGCAGGTTCCGGGGTTCGGTGTGGTCAACTACCTGGTCGACCTCAACCACATCCGCCTGTTGACACTGTGCGTGCTGCTACCAGCCGCCCTGGCCTTGCGTCGGCAGCCGGACACGCTGCGCTTTGGCCGCACCTGGCCAGATCGCCTGCTGGCGGCAAGCCTGGTGCTGATGAGTGTGCTCTATCTGCGCGAAACCACGCCCACCGATACCCTGCGCCAGGCCCTGTACCTGTATGTCGATGTATTTCTGCCCTACTACGTGGCCAGCCGTGGGTTGCGCCAGGTCAGCGACTTCAAGGACGCCATGCTGGCCTTCGTCCTGGTCGGCTTCCTGCTGGCGTTGATCGGGGTCGCCGAGTATGTACGCCACTGGTTGCTGTACAGCGCCCTGATCGACGCCATGGGTGTGCCGTGGAGCTTGTCGGGCTACCTGAGCCGGGGCGGCGCCCTGCGGGCCAGTGTCACCACGGGCCAGGCCATCGTGCTGGGTTATGTCATGAGTGTCGCCATCGGCCTGTTCCTGTTCGTGCAAGGCTATCTGCGCCGGCCGTTGCATCGCTGGATGGGCGCGCTTTTGCTGGCTGCCGGTCTGTTCGCGCCGCTCTCACGCGGGCCCTGGATTGGCGCTGCGGTGATCGTGGTGGTGTTCGTGGCGCTGGGCAGGGGGGCCGTGCGGCGCCTGGCCCTGCTGGCAACGGCGGGGGTGCTCGCCCTGCCGCTGCTCGGTGTGATACCGGGTGGCGATAAGGTGCTGGACCTGCTGCCGTTCATTGGCAACCTTGAAAAAGAGAACATCACTTACCGCGAGCGGCTCATGGACAATGCGTGGATCGTCATCCAGCGCAATCCGCTGTTCGGCTCGTTCGATTTTCGCAACACGCCCGAAATGCAGTCGATGATCCAGGGCGAAGGCATCATCGATATCGTCAACTCCTACATCAACCTGGCCCTGCACGTCGGCTTGGTCGGGCTCGGGCTGTTCGTGGCCTTCTTCGCCATGGTACTGCGCGGCATCTACAAGGCCATGCGCAGCTTCGACGACAAGGACGACGAACGTCGTCAGCTTGGCCGGGTGCTGCTGGCGACATTGATCGGCATCCTGGTGATCATCTTCACCGTCAGCAGCATCACGTTCATCCCGGTGGTGTACTGGTCCATCGCAGGGTTAGGCGTGGCCTATACCCACATGGTCCGCCGGCAGCACTCGCTCGCTACGCCCTCTTACGACATCCCCTCTGCGCAACCCAGGAGCCTTTCATGACCCTGTCTGCCTTGCGTGCCGTGCTGTGCCTGACCGCCCTTTGCTCCCTGGGCTTACCCACGAGCGTTCGGTCCGAGGCGTGGCAGGTCAGCATCGATGAGCAAAACGGCCTGCCGGTGGTGACGCAGGGCGGCGGGCCGGTGATGAGCGCCAAGTTCGACTTCTGGGCGCAGGACTGGAGCTGGACGGGTTTCCAGACCGCCCTGAGCGTCGATGGCCCCGGGCGCTACACCTTGCAGGGGCTGAACAAGGCCCTGGATTTCGAGCTGAAGGCGGCGATCACCCAGGTGCAACCGCAAACCCTGGCGTGGGACTTCGACCTTGACGCCCATAGCCGCCAGCGCGATGTGATTGGCGGCGGCATGGTGTTCCAGTTCGATCCTGCGCAGATCGCGGGGGCCATGGGTGCCCCGCAACTGTTGGCCGACAACCGCGGGTGGTCCTGGGGCGGTACCGAGCAGGGCAGGCGTGTAGAAATGCGTTTCGACCCACCCTTGGCCAAGGTCTACTTCGAGCGCGGCAATCCTTCGGAGCTGCGCGCCTTCTTCTACAAGGACGCCATCGCTGCCGGCAAGCAACAGGTCAAGGCGGTGCTGAACGTAACCGGGGACATCGCACTCGCGCCCACCCCTACCGAGCGCTTCGGTCTGGTGGACCCTACTGCCTGGCCAGAGGACCAGTTGGACTGGCGCACATCCCCCGTTGACCTTTCGTTTCTCAATGCGCGGCAAAAGCCCGCCGGCAAGCACGGCTTTGTGCAGGCGCGCGGGGAACAACTGGTGTTCGAGGACAATACCCCCGTGCGTTTCTGGGGTACCAACCTGTCGGCTTACGCCCTGTTCAAGAGCCCTGACGAGGAGATTGCCCAGCAGGCAAAACGCCTGTCGGCGCTGGGCTTCAACCTTGTACGGCTGCACCATCACGACTCCCCCTGGGTGAGCCCCAATGTGTTTGGTGACGGCACGCAGGTTCGCGGCACCCAGCAGTTGGACGCCGAGTCCATGCGCAAGCTTGACCTCTGGATCAAGGCGCTCAAGGACGAGGGCATCTACATCTGGCTGGACTTGCATGTGCAGCGCGCTCTGACCGCCCAGGACGGTATCGATGACTTTGGCGAACTGGCCAAGGGCCAAGCGCGGGTCGACCTCAAGGGCTACGCCTACGTCAACGCCAGCATCCAGCAGGCGATGAAAAACTTCGCCGCTCAGTACCTGGGCCATGTAAACCCTCTGACAGGCCTGGCCTACAAAGATGACCCCGCCATCGCGACCATCCTGCTCACCAACGAGAACGACATCACCCAGCACTACGGCAACGCCCTGCTGCCGGACAAGGACGTCCCCCGTCACAGTCAGCGTTACATGGCCGCTGCCAAGGCGTTCGCCAGCCAGCACGACCTGCCAGCGGACCTGACCTGGCGGGCCTGGCAACCTGGGCCCTCCAAGCTGTTTCTCAACGACCTGGAGCAGCGCTTCAATGCCGACATGATCGCGCACCTGCGCGCCCTGGGGGTACGGGTGCCGATCGCCACCACCAGCACCTGGGGCGGCAACGGCCTGAATGCCCTGCCCGCCCTCACGGTGGGTGATGTCATCGATGCCCACAGCTACGGCGCCAGTGGCCAGCTGGAGAAGAACCCGTTGACCAGCGACGGCTTGATCGACTGGCTGGCCGCCGCTCAGGTCGTGGGCAAACCGTTGACGGTCAGCGAATGGAACGCCGAGCCTTTCCCGTTGCCTGACCGGCATTCCCTGCCGCTGTACATCGCCGGAACCGCCAGCCACCAAGGTTGGGACGCCATGCTGCAGTACGCCTACAGTCAACAGGCGTTCAACCCCGGCTGGCGCACGGCAGACAACTGGCATGCCTACAATGATCCGGCATTGCTTGCCACGATGCCGGCTGCCGCACTGATGTACAGGCGTGGGGACGTTCAACCCGCCAGTACCCGCTACGTGTTCGCGCCGAGCCCCGAAACCCTGTACAACCAGGACATCACCCCACGTACCTCGGCGCTGCTGCGCACGGCCGTAGGCCTGGGCCAACTGCAGATCGCCTTGCCTGTCACGCCCCAGCTGCCATGGCTCAAACCTGCTGCCACCGCTGACGGAGCTACCGTGCTGCACGACCCTGCCCAGGCGTTGCTGCCGGCAGACGCGACCGAGTCGGTGAGCGATACCGGCGAGCTCAAGCGCAACTGGCAGTCAGGCCTCTACACCATCGACACGCCCCTCACCCAAGCGGCAACGGGCTGGCTGGGCGGGCGTACGATTACCCTGGGTGATGTCCAGGTTCAGGCGAGCACGCCCTACGCCAGTATCGCCGTGCAGAGTCTCGACGGTGTGGTGCTGGGCCAATCGCGCAGCCTGCTGGTCTCCCTGGGCACGCGAGCGGTGCCCCAGCCTGAGGAAAACACGCGCTTTCATGTCGAACCGCTCAAGGCCCAGCTGAGCATCAAGGCGCCTGCCGGGTTGAAGCTGTTCGCCCGCGATGCCCAGGCGCAGCTCAAGCCCCTGCCCGCCAGCTACCGTGATGGGCGTTATCACATCACCCTGGATGGCACCTACATGTCCAATTGGCTGTTCTTGAAATAGGGCAGATGGCCATCTACGCTCATGGCACCTGTTAGCCGAGCATCCCGCCTGCATGTCCCAGGGACGGTTCACGGTGTCTGTCGACAGCGGCTTCGTGGAGGTGTGGATGAGGTACCTGGTGGTGGGGGGCTCGGGCTATATTGGCTCGCACATGGTCGGCTATCTGTTGGCTGGCGGGCATGAAGTGGTGGTAGCGGACCTGGTATCACCAGGGCCGGGCATTCAGTGGGCCAGGTTGGACATCGCCGATGAAGCCGCGCTCAACGTGCTGTTCGGCATGTGCACGTTCGACGCGGTCTTTCATTTTGCCTCGTTCATCCAGGTGGGCGAATCGGTCAGCGCTCCGGGCAAGTATTACCAGAACAACGTCGCCGCTACCCTGTCGCTGCTCCAGGCGATGGTCAGCGCAGGAATCAAGTGCCTGATTTTCTCCTCCACGGCGGCTGTGTATGGGGATCCGCAGTACGTGCCTATCGACGAGGCCCATCCCAAGGCGCCGATCAACCCGTATGGGCTGAGCAAGTGGATGGTGGAACAGATCCTTGAGGATTTCGATCGGGCTTACGGGCTCAAGTCGGTATGCCTGCGTTATTTCAATGCCGCAGGCGCAGACCCGGCGGGGTTGCTCGGCGAGCGTCATGAGCCGGAGACACATCTGATCCCCCTTATTCTCCAGGCCGCCTCTGGCCGGCGCGAGGCAGTGACGGTATTCGGCCGGGACTACCCCACCCCCGACGGCACGTGCATCCGCGATTACGTACATGTGACCGATCTGGCCTGCGCCCATGCGCTGGCCGTGGACTACCTGCTCGACGGCGGCGAGCGTGCAGTGTTCAACCTGGGCAATGGCCTGGGCTTCTCGGTGCAGGAGGTCATCGATGCGGCCAGGTCCGTGACGGGCCAACCCATCACCGTGCTGGACGCACCGCGCCGCGCAGGCGACCCGCCCCGATTGGTGGCCGATGCCAGCAAGGCCATGCAGGTGCTGGGCTGGCGGCCTGTGCACGCAGACCTGGAAGTGATCGTGGCGCACGCCTGGCAATGGGAGCGGCAGTACCCATGGCCGGCAATGACATGGCGTTGAGCGTCCATCGGGGCTGCCCGACGGCGCCCCTTGAAAACGCTCAATAATAGGGCTGCGGTTTTTCGTCGGCCTTATTCAGGACGGTGCCAATCAGGTTCGCCGTGCCCAGGTGGTGCAGGCAGTCCTCGATCTCTTTCTTGGTGTTCATGCCGTTGGCCACCACCAACAGCACGCAGTCGAACGTGGGTAGTACGGTGATCGCATCGTCGGAGCTGAGCAGCGGTGGCAGGTCGAAGATGCAGATGCGCGAGGCATAGCGATTACGCAGGTCGCTGACCAGGTGAGTGACCTTGGGTGAGCACAACACTTCGGTCGACATGGGTACCGGCACCCGCGTCGGCAGTACGACGAAACGAGGCAATGTGGGGTTCACCAGGCATTCCTGCAGCGGCGCCTGATCATCGAGAAACTCGTTCAGCGAGCAGTCCATGGGCAGCCCCAGGCTCCTGCCGACGCGAGGACGGCGCAGGTCGAAATCCACCAGCAAGGCGGTGCGGGTGGTGTAGTGGGCAATGCTCATGGCCAGGTTGATGGCCAGTACCGTCTTGCCCGCTTCGGGCGTGGGGGAGGTAATGGCCAGGGTACGCCAGCCGTTTTCCTCCATGGTCCTGAGCACCTGGGTGCGCAACAGGTCAATGGGCCCGTTCATGCTGGAGTTCTTGTTGTAGGCGACAATGCGGTGACGTTCCAGGTGATCGGCCTTGAGCGCCACCACCTTGGTATTGACGTAGTCGAACTGCCCCGGGACCTCCGCAAGCGCGGTACCCGGTGCCGGGTTCACGGCCTGGGGCGTACCTGGAGTGACCGGGTGAAGGGTATTGCCATGAGCCGGTGTATTCCTGTCCATCACTGCTTTCCTATGCAAACCTGGAGGTGAGCTTGAGCAACAGCACATCCAGCGGCATGTAGAAGAGGTGTACCAGCCCTACCAGGATAGCCACCAGGCACAACGCTGCCAGGATCAGCCCGTTGCGCCAGCGCTTGCGCCTGGCCACGTCGGCGCGGGTGTCGATATAAGGCAGCGCCACCAGCACGCGCCTGCCAAGCAGGTTCTCCAGGGCGCCAACGCCACGCACGCGCTGGTTGAGCATCTCCAGCAACATGACCAGCGCCCCACCACCTGCCGGCGCCAGCACCAGGCCCAGTGCCGCGATTTTCTTGCGGTTGGGCTTGATCGGCTTCTCGGGCATCAAGGGCGGTTCGAGCAGCACGAAACGCTCGGCCTTGTTTTCCTGCTCAAGGCTCTCGGTAATCTTGGCGCCCATTTCCTTGGCCCGGATTTCCTCGTACTTCTTGCGCGCGTTGTCATGGTCGCGCATCAGCGTAACCAGGCCGCGCTCGACCTGCGGCGCTTCGAGAATCTCGGCTTCGTAACCTTCCATCTTGCGGGTCAGCTCGCGCTTCTGCTCGGCCAGCGAGGCAATGCGTACCTGTGCCGCGCTCATCTTGGCCCGTACGCGTGCCGCATCCAGGCTCACCGTCGAGGCCACGCTACCGGTCTGGCCACTGGCCTCCAGCGCTTGAATCTTGCGTTTGACCGCCGCCACGTCGGGGTGCGCTTCTTTGTAGCGGGTCAGCAAGCGGGCATATTCGGCCTTCAGGCTCGCCAGGTCCTGGGGCTGGTCGGCGCCCGCTGGGCGCACGCCCTCGCCGGTTTTGGTACCTAGGCCGGCATTGGCGGCGGACAGTTCAAGCTCCAGGTAGCGCAGTTCCTCCTGGGCCGCCTTGTAATCGCGGTCGACCTCCCGGAACTCGAGCTCAGCCCGCGAAAGCATGTTCATGCGCAGCGTCTGATGCTCAGGTAACGCATTGGCGTGGGCCTGCTTGAAGTCGGCCAGCTGGTTCTCCAGGCTGGCCAGTTCTGCCCCCAGCTTGTTCGCCTCCTGGGTCAGAAACTCGGTGGTCTCGTTGGCCCGTTCGGTGCGCTGCTTGAGGTTTTCGTTGAGAAACAGCGTGACCAGTTCATCGGCGACTTCTTTGGCCACCTCTGCCTGACGATGCTCGAAAGACACGTTGAAGGCCACCGTCGCCTCGCCGCGCCCGCGCACGAAGGTGGTCAGCGTCTGGACCGCGATGGCGTTGCGCATTTGGTCGATCTTGTCGCTTTCGCTCAAGCGCTTGTCGGCAAACAGTCCGTACTTGTCGATGATGCGCAGCAGGTTCTCGCGCGTCATCACCCGCTGGCGAATGACCTCGATGCGCTCGTCGGCAAAGCTGGTGGTGTTGGTCGACACCAGCTCGGGAGATATCTGCTGCGACTCCACCAGGATCGTGCCGGTGGACTGATAGATCGGTGGCACCGTCAGCGCCACGGCGACGGTGGCAGCCAGGATAACGGCTGCGCTGACCCCCAACACCACGGCCCGGTCCTTGATAATGGCGATGTAATCTCTGAGAGAGAGCTCGTAATCGGACTTCATGGGGCCACCTGCAAGCGGTTCAGATGTCGGGATAGCGGTATGTCAGGGTCAAGCCAACGATCGTGGCGGTCGCATCGCCGTCGAGGTCCTGCTTGCGCTCCTTGTACGTCAGCGCCAGGCGCAGGTCCCAGTAGGGGGACAATTGGCGGCTGGCCCAGAGGCTGTAGATCTGCAAGGTATTGGGTATCTGGCCCTTGCTGTCCTGCCAGGCGGCGTCGGCGCCGACCCGGGTCAAGGGGTCGAGCGCATAACTCCAGACCCCACGCACCTGATCGAGCTGGGCAAACCCGCCTTGGGCACTGGCTACCGTACTGCGCTCGACCGTCAGGCTGGCATCGCTGCGTGCGCCGGTGTACAGCAGCGCCACGCCGCCCTCCCCGCGCCGGCCCCCCTGACTGCCCGATACCTTGTTGACGCCCAGGTGCGCATCGGCGCTGAATGACTCTGAGAACTGGTACTTGATCCCCACCGCCGGGCTGTAGCTGTTGGAGGCCGTGGCGGTCAGGTCGTCCTCGGGTTCATAACGCCGGGCACCGAAACGGGTATAGGCATCGGCGCGCTCGCTCAAGGCGTAGGTCCAGGTCAGGGTATTGGCCAGCTCGTCGTAGCCAGTCAGGCTGTTGATATCGTAACGGGCGCGGTTGTAGGTGGTTTCGTTGCTCAGGGTGCTGCGTTCGGTGATCGCCTGGCGCCAGTTACCCGTCAAGGTGTACAGCTTCTGCGTCCCATCGGTAGTAACAACGCCGGTATCGAGCACGGTACCCGACAGCGTCGAGGTTTCGTTGTAGCGGGCCAGCAGCCCGAACTGCCCGCGTTCGGTGGTGCGTTGCCAGCCCAGGCTGATGTCTGGGTCTTCGCGGTCATCGACGACGTTGGTGTCGGAGGAGCGCAGAATATCCAGGCCCAGACCTAACCGCAGTTCATCTCGGCCGAAACTGCCGATCAGGGTGTAGTCAGGTGCAATCAGGGTACGTGTCACGCCTTTTTCGCCCGACGATAGCAACAGCGGGTTGCTGTCGTGTTCGACCGACGTCGGTACCACCACCGTCGACTGCCAGGTAGCGGCCTGGGTTGAGTGCGCAAGCGGCAAGGCCACAATTGCCGCGGCAATGCGAGTTGTTCTTGGAAGAGGCATCAAGTCTACTTATTAAAAGGCATGATCAAGGAACGACCAGCGTGTCACCGGCCTGAAGTTGAATATTGGTCGACATGTCGCGGCCCGTCACCAAGTCCTTGTATCGCACGGGCAGGATTCTCTGGGACGTGCCGGTGCCACGCACGACCATTATTTCGCTTTCATCGGCAAACTTGTCCAGGCCACCCGACATGCTCAACGCCTGCAGCACCGCCGTAGGGCCTGACATTTGTACGGGGCCGGGCTTTATGACCTTGCCTTGGACATACACCAAGTTGCCCGCGTTACTCTTGACTACCACGCTGACGTTCGGGTCAGGCAGAAACTTTTCCAGTTTGCTGGCCACTTGTTTTTCAACCGAGGCAACATCCAGCCCTGCCACGTCTATGCGACCGGCCAGAGGGAACGTGATGCTGCCATCGGGGAGCACGGTGGCCTCCTGCTTGAGGCTGTCTTCCTGCCACACCGAGACCATCACCACATCGCCGGGATTGAGGCGGTAGGCCGGTTCCGAGGGCGCGGCAGCGCAATGACCCGACCACATTGCAACCAGGCCAACGACGGCGAACAATGAACGCACCATGAGGGTCCCTCCGGCCAAATGGCCCGACTAGAGCACTGAAGAGAACAACACACCAACTCTCGCTCCACTTCGCTGTCACCACCGCGAGCGCCATGCTCTGCCGGCCGCCTGAGCGGCACGTCGAACCCTGCTGACCAGGCTTCGAGAGGGTAATGGCAATATAGCAACGGTTGACGAATTCACAAGCCAACTCAAGCGGTCTAGCCTGAGTGACTGTAACTGCGGTATTTCAAATCTTTCTGCGATTGGCCACGGCGACAAAACCCACGACCGCAAATGCGAAGAACCAACCCGCGGTTGCAACGGGAATGATACTGGTCTGATTGATATACGAGTCAGCCGCACGGGCAGCACCGCTCAACAGCACCAACAAAAAGATCGATTTCACAATCAGAGTCGAGCGCATACGCCGTCCTTTCAACCAGGATAATCAATGAGTAAGTGGCGCGATGATGCGGGGTGTGTTGCGGTATTGACTTGAGCTTATGGGCACTCTGACACTACGTCAATGAACCGACACCATAATAAATCTCAATGGGCTTAGCCGTAATAAGTCAAAATACCGTCGCATAAATTATGCGGAAGGGAAATTTACGTGGCTGGGCGAGTCTGGATGTCACGAGCAAGTTGCCTTCTTCACCCTGAGATTGGCGCAGAAAGCACACTGACTCACAGACCTGCACCTCACCCCAAGGCAAGGCACAGTTCTGTAGCCAGGAGCAGCCGCTACGGCATGACCGGTGGCGTGTATTGCAACGTGGTGCCCAAGGCCCACAACAGGAACAGCACCAGAGGAACGTGCACGAGCAACTGCACGAAGGAAAACCCGATCAGGTCCCGCGCCTTCAGGCCCAGCACGCCCAGCAGCGGCAACATGTAGAACGGGTTGATCAGGTTGGGCAACGCTTCGGCTGCGTTGTAGATCTGCACAGCCCAGCCGAGGTGGTATTGCAGGTCATTGGCCACCAGCATCACATAGGGCGCCTCGATGATCCACTTGCCGCCACCTGACGGAATGAAGAAGCCCAGTACCGCCGAATACACACCCATCAACAGGGCATAGGTATCGTGGGTGGCAATTTGGGTGAAGAACAGCGAGATGTGATGGGCAAGCGTCTGTTCGTCGACCCCTTTGACCTGGGTGAGGATTGCGGCGATGGAGCCGTACAACGGGAACTGGATCAGCACGCCAGTGGTAGTGGGCACGGCCCGGGCCACAGCGTCGAGGAAGCTGCGCGGCCGCCAGTGCAGCAGCGCGCCGAGCATGATGAACAGCAGGTTGTAGGTGTTCAGGCCAGAGATGGCCGTGATGGCGGGTTTACTCGCGAACTCCTGATACAGCCAGCCTGCGGCCAGCGCAACGAGCAGCAGGATCAGCACAGGGCTGTGCTCGAGCCACTCCCCCGGGCGTGTACGCGCAGGTGCCGGCGGAGCGCTGAAGCTTGGGTCCACGCCACACGCTTGAGCGCTGCGCGCACTGTTGGGGCCGGGGGCTGTAGCATAGGCGATGACCAGCGATACCACGACCAAGGCTGCCAACATCACGCCTGACTGCCAGAGAAAGATGGTTTCGGTGAAAGGAATCACGCCAGTGATCGACAGAATCGAGGGTGGAAGGCTGGCCGGATTGGCCTGCAACTGAGCCGCCGATGAGGACAGCCCCAGCGCCCACACTGCGCCCAGGCCCAGGTAGGCCGCCGCACCGGCAGCCCTGTAGTCCATCTTGAGGTCGGTACGACGCGCCAATGCACGCACCAGCAGGCCACCAAAGACCAGGGACAAGCCCCAGTTGAGCAATGACGCCAGCATCGAGATCAGGGCTACCCATGCAACGGCCGAGCGACCGTTGCGGGGAATGCGGGCCAGGCGATCGATCAGCCGCGCGGCAGGCGGCGAACTGGCGACCACATAGCCGCCGATGACCACGAACGCCATCTGCATGGTGAAGGGGATCAAGCTCCAGAATCCATCCCCGAAGGCCTTTGCGGTGTCCAGGGGCTTGGCGCCCATGGCCAACGCGCCCAAGCACACCAGCAGCACCGCCAAGGCGGCGAATACCCAGGAATCGGGGAACCAGCGCTCTGCCCAGTTGGAGCAGCGCAGGGCAAAGCGTGCAGAGCGGCTGTCTTGTAGTTCAGCGGCCACGGAAGCGTCCTTTTATTGGTTTTATAGGTAGATGAAAGGCTGCGCAGAAATGCGCGAACCCTGCGCCAACGAACCCGCCCGCCCAGATGCCGTGGTGAAAACGGCTACCTGAACGGGCGGGTTCGCCGCAGCAGGGCGAAAGTGCATGTGGGTTAGAAGGTCATTTCCTTCACATCGTCGGCCACGATGAGCTTGCCGGCTGTCTTGGCGATGATTTCTTCGACGCTCACACCGGGGGCGGTTTCGCGCAGGATGAACGCGCCATCCTCGATCTCAAGATAAGCCAGGTCGGTTAGTACCTTGCGGATGCAGCCCGCGCCGGTCAAAGGAAGGCTGCACTGGGGCAGCAGCTTGGACTCCCCGTCCTTGGAGGCGTGGGTCATGGTGACGATGATGTTTTCCGCACCGGCCACCAGGTCCATGGCGCCCCCCATGCCCTTGACCAGCTTGCCAGGGATCATCCAGGAGGCGATGTTGCCCTGCACGTCCACTTCGAAGGCACCGAGCACGGTCAGGTCGACGTGACCGCCACGGATCATGGCGAACGACTGTGCCGAGTCGAAGATCGATGCGCCGATGCGGGCGGTAACGGTCTGTTTGCCTGCGTTGATCATGTCAGCGTCAAGGGTCGCTTCGGTGGGGAATTCCCCCATGCCCAACAGGCCGTTTTCCGACTGGAGCATCACGTCCATGTCGGCCGGCACATAGTTGGCCACCAGGGTGGGAATACCGATACCCAAGTTGACGTAGTAGCCGTCCTTGAGTTCACGTGCAACGCGTTGGGCCATCTGTTCGCGGGTCAGTGCCATGGTGAGAGTCTCTTTGTTGTTCTGTGGGGGCGCTCAGGCCTTGACGGTGCGTTTTTCGATGCGCTTTTCGAAGGTGCCGACGATGACGCGGTCCACGAAGATGCCAGGGGTATGGATTTCGCTGGGCAGCAGCACGCCAGGTTCGACGATTTCCTCGACTTCGACCACGGTGATCTTGCCGGCGGTGGCGGCCAGCGGATTGAAGTTCTGGGCAGTGTTGCGGTAGATCACATTGCCGTAATGATCAGCCTTCCAGCCCTTGACGATGGCAAAGTCGCCGGTAATGGCCTCTTCGAGGATGTACTTGCGACCCTTGAATTCACGCACTTCCTTTCCCTCGGCCACCGGGGTGCCATAGCCGGTGGCAGTGAAGAAGGCGGGAATGCCCGCTCCGCCAGCGCGCATCTTTTCGGCCAGGGTACCCTGGGGCGTGAGTTCGACCTCAAGCTCACCGCTGAGCAGCTGGCGTTCGAATTCAGCGTTTTCCCCCACGTAGGACGCGACCATCTTGCGAATCTGATGGTCCTCGAGCAGTACGCCAAGGCCGAAGCCATCGACGCCGCAGTTATTGGAGACCACGGTCAGGCCCTTGACGCCGCGACGCTTGATCTCGGCGATCAGGTTTTCAGGTATGCCGCACAGGCCGAACCCTCCGGCCAGTACGGTCATGCCGTCGGTCAGCCCTTCCAGGGCCTGTTCGTACGTAGCTACGCGTTTGTCCAATCCGGCCATGCTGGTTCGCCTTTTGTAGTTGTTGAGCCGACGGGGCGTCGGTGAGCGTGTGGGGGTATCTTCTCGCTTGCTCACTGATTTGTTAATTTTGTTTTTATGATCGATTGATAAGCACTCCAAATCAAAGCATAGGCGAGTCCCATGAATGTGAAGCAACTGCGCGCCTTCGTCGCCGTGGCCAAGTTTCAGAGCTTTGCCCAGGCCGGTGAGCACCTGCACATCTCGCAGCCCGCCCTGAGCCTGACCATCAAGGCGCTGGAGGAGAACTTGGGCGGCGCACTGCTCAGCCGTACCACGCGCAGCGTCAGCCTGACTGCCGAAGGTGAGGTACTGCTGCCCTTGGCACGTCGCCTGTTGGCTGACTGGGACGACACCGAAGAAATGCTGCGCCAGCGCTTCACCCTGCAACTGGGCCGGGTGGCCATTGCGGCCATGCCCTCTTTTGCTGGCAACCTGTTGCCAGGGGCTCTCAAGCTTTTTCGCCAGTGCTACCCCAAGGTCAACGTGACCGTGCACGACGTCATCAATGAACAGGTGCAGGAACTGGTCAGGCACAGGCGCGTCGAACTGGGCATCGGCTTTGAGCCAGACAATGTCGAGGGCTTGCACTTTCACCCGCTGTACCTTGACCGGTTCGTTGCGGTCGTGCCGGTTGACTCGCCCTTGGCCCAGCTCGCGCAAATCAGTTGGGCGCAGCTTCTGGCCGAGGATTTCGTGGCACTGCAGCGTCCTTCTGCCGTGCGCCTGTTGCTCGAGCAGAACGTGGCGGTGCAGCACGGCAAGCTGGCGGTGGCTTTCGAAAGCCATCAGCTTGCAACCGTAGGCCGCATGGTCGCCAGTGGTCTGGGCGTCAGCGCGGTGCCGGCGCTGTGTATCACGCAAATGCAGGAGCTGGGGGCCCGCTGCATCCCCCTGGTCGAACCTGCCGTCGAGCGGCGCATTGGCGTAATGGCCCTGCGCGAGCATACGTTGTCAACGGCAGCCCAGGCGCTGCTGGATGTTCTACTGAATAATACCCATCCACCGGAGGTGACATGCGTGACGTGAAATTGGCAGGCGCCAACGTGCCGATCATCGGCCAGGGCACATGGTACATGGGCGAAGACCCGAGCCGTCGGGCGGCCGAAGTCGCCGCCTTGCAACAAGGCATCGACCTGGGCATGCGCCTGATCGACACCGCCGAGATGTATGCCGAGGGCGGTGCGGAACAGGTGGTGGGCCAGGCCATCGCCGGGCGTCGGGACGAGGTATTTTTGGTGAGCAAGGTCTACCCGCACAACGCCAGCCAGCGCGGCACGCAGGCCGCCTGCGAGCGCAGCCTCAAGCGCCTGGGTACCGACTGCATTGATCTGTACCTGCTGCACTGGCGCGGTCAGTACCCATTGCAGGAAACCGTGGACGCTTTCGAGCGCCTGCGCGAGGCAGGCAAGATCAAGCGTTGGGGCGTGTCCAACTTCGACGTGGATGACCTTCAAGAACTGGACAACCCCGATTGTGCAACCAACCAGGTGCTCTACAACCCTGCGCAACGAGGTATCGAATTCGACCTGCTGCCCTGGTCGATACAGCAGGGACTGCCCATCATGGCCTACTGCCCCCTTGCTCAGGCAGGGCGTTTGCTGCAACACCCAGTGCTCAAGCAGATCGCCCACGACCATGGTGCTACCCCGGCCCAGGTCTGCCTGGCTTGGGTCACGCGGCACAATGGCATGATCGCGATTCCAAAAGCCGTGACACCCGAGCATGTCAGGCTCAATGCCGAGGCAGCGCGTTTGAACTTGACCGCCGATGACCTGAACGCCATCGACCAGGCATTCGAAGTACCCACCCGCAAGCAGCGCCTAGCGATGGTGTAAGCAAAGCCGTGCTGCAGGGGTTCAGTGGAAATCCCGGCTGCGTACGTCCAGCCCCTGCAGCAGCACGCTGACATCCTCCAGCCGCCTGGCCACCAAATGGCGTACGCCATTTTCCTGTTCCAGGCGGCCACTGACCTTCATCAGCCGAGCGCCGACCAACGCGCGCCGCTGCCGTTCGGCGAGGTCCCGCCATACGACCACGTTGACCATGCCGAACTCGTCCTCGAGCGTTACGAAGGTCACGCCACTGGCGGTCTGTGGCCGCTGCCTGCCCACCACCAGCCCTGCCATGGCAATGGCGTCGCCATGTTCGACGCCGTGCAGTTCACCGGAACTGCGACAGCCCAGGGCACGCAGACGGGATCGGAGCAAGGTCAATGGGTGGGGCCCCAAGGTCGTGCCCATGGCATGATAGTCGGCCACCAAGTCTTCGCCGACGGTGGGTGCCGGCAGGTCGACGCGTTCCTCCGGGGGCGCCTGCACGTCGGCGAACAAAGGCAATTGCGCCTGCACCGCCGCCACCTCCCAGCGCGCCTGGTGCCGGTGCCTGGCCAGCGCGACCAGGGCCCCTGCGTCCGCCAGACGAGCCCGGGCGCGCTCATCCAGGGCCGAGCGCAGGCACAGGTCCTCGACGTCCCGCCACGGCTGCACCGCCCTTGCCTGTTCGAGCCGGCGCACATCGGCTTCGGCCAGGCCGCGGACCAAGCGCAAGCCCATGCGAATGGCCAGTTCTCCCCCGGGCCCAGGCTCGAGCGTGCAGTCCCACTGGCTGTGACACACGTCCACCGGCCTTACCTCGATACCCTGGCGGCGGGCCTCCTGGAGCAGTTGGTCGGGGCTGTAGAACCCCATCGGCCAGCTATTGACCAGCGCGCAGGTGAAGATGGCCGGCTCGTGGCATTTCAACCAACTGCTGGCATAACACAGCAGTGCGAAACTGGCGGCGTGGGACTCGGGGAATCCGTAGCTGCCAAAGCCCTTGATCTGTTCGAAGATGCGTTCGGCGAACGCCAGTTCGTAGCCATTGCGCTGCATCCCTTCGAGCAAGCGCTTGCGGTGCGGCTCCAGCCCGCCGTGGCGTTTCCAGGCGGCCATGCTGCGACGCAGTTGGTCGGCCTCACCGGGGCTGTAGTCAGCCGCTACCATGGCCAACTCCATCACCTGCTCCTGGAACAGCGGAACGCCAAGGGTACGCTCGAACACCGCTTTCAGCTTGGGCGATGGGTAGGTCACCGGTTCCTGCTTGAGCCGCCTGCGCAAATAGGGATGGACCATGTCGCCCTGGATGGGGCCAGGGCGCACGATGGCGACCTCGATGACCAGGTCGTAGAAGGTTCTGGGCTGCAGGCGCGGCAACATGGCCATTTGCGCCCTGGACTCGATCTGGAATACGCCCATGGTCTCGGCGCGGCTGATCATGGCATAGGTGGCCGGGTCTTCGGCAGGGACGGTGGCCAGCGTCAAATGTCGCCCACGGTGCTGCTGCACCAGCGCGAAGCAGCGACGCAGTGCACTAAGCATGCCCAGCGCCAGCACATCGACCTTGAGCAGGCCGACCATGTCCAGGTCATCCTTGTCCCATTGGATCACGGTGCGTTCGGCCATGGCCGCGTTTTCCACGGGCACCAGCTGGTCGAGGGGTTGTTGCGAGATGACGAAGCCACCTGGGTGTTGTGACAGGTGCCGGGGAAAACCGATCAGCTCACCGGCCAGCACCAGGATACGCCGCAACATCAGGTTGCCTGCATCAAACCCCGCCTCGGCCAAACGCTGTGCATCGGGGATGCGGTCGCTCCAACGGCCGCAGCATTTGGCCAGGGCGTCCACCTGGTCGGCCGGCAGGCCCAATGCGCGAGCGACATCGCGTACCGCCCCGCTGGCGTGATAGGTGTTGACGACCGCCGTCAACGCCGCGCGGTGTCGACCATAGCGCCTGAACACGTACTGGATGACTTCCTCGCGCCGGTCGTGCTCGAAGTCCACATCGATATCCGGCGGCTCGTTGCGCTCGCGTGACAGAAAGCGCTCGAACAGCAACCGATGTTTCATGGGGTCCAGCTCGGTGATCCCCAGCACGAAGCACACCACCGAGTTGGCGGCAGAGCCGCGCCCCTGGCACAGGATGTGCTGCTCGCGGGCAAAGGCCACGATGTCGTGAACGGTGAGGAAGTAACTCTCGTAGCTCAGCTCGCTGATCAGCGCCAGCTCCCGATCAAGGGCTTGGCGAACTTGATCGCTCGGGCCTTGGGGCCAGCGCAGCGGCAACCCTTGTTCGCACAGCTCACGCAACCAACTGGCAGCGGTATGCCCAGCGGGTACCAGTTCTTCGGGGTAGCGATAGCGCAGCTCACCAAGGTCGAAACGGCAATGCTCGGCAATCACCAAGGTCTGGGCCAGCAGGTCGGCGGGATACAACTCGGCCAATTGGGCAGGGGTACGCAAATGACGCTCGCCGTTGGCGTACAGAAAGCGCCCTGCCTCAGCCACTTGGCAGCGCCGGCCAATTGCCGTCATGCAGTCTTGCAGGGCACGCCGACCGCGCACGTGCATGTGAACATCCCCGCACGCCACCGCATTCACACCCAAGGTTGCCGCCAATGCGCGCAGACGCGCCAGACGCTGGTCGTCATCGACACCGCGGTGCAAATGCACGGCCAGCCAGAGGCGGGCCGCGAAGACCTCCCTCAACCAGTCGCCCACAGCTTGATCGGCAACATCATCAGGCACCCATAATGCCAACAGGCCCTTGCTGTGCGCAGGCAGGTCCTCGCGCAACAGCTGGTAGTCCCCTTTGGGCGCCCGACGCCGCGCACGGGTGATCAGGGCGCAAAGGTTCTGGTAGCCCTGCAGGTCTTGCACCAGCAGCACCAGCTTGGGCCCATCCTGCAGTTGCACTTCGCTGCCGACGATCAGCCGTACACCCTGCTCTTTCGCCGCTTGCCAGGCGCGCACAATGCCAGCCAAGGTGCATTCGTCGGTAATGGCCAGGGCTTGGTAGCCTTGCTCGCGAGCCCGGCGGAACAACTCATCCGCGCTTGACGCTCCGCGCTGGAAGCTGAAATTGCTCAGGCAATGCAACTCCGCGTAGCCAAAGCCGCTCATGAAAACCAGCCCTGCAACCATAGCGGCCCGCCTTGGCCGAGGTCACGGTAGGCCCACCCACGCAGGCCCTCACGGGTTTCGATGCGGTAGTAATCACGGCGTACGTCCGCGCCGTCCCACCAACCGGACTCGATGCGCTCGGCCTGCCCGTGAACCTGATAGGCCTGTTCGTCGAGCACCGTGGGGGTGGCCAGCAGCCAGCCAGGACGGCTGCCCGGTGTGACGCACAGGCTGGACCACTGGCCGACTTCATTGGCCTGCCATGCCTGTTCAGGACGGTGATCGGCCACGGCGCTGAGCCCCGTCACGGCCTGGTCACCCAGACGTGCACGCAAGCGTTCGCGCAGTTGTTCCCACGGTTGGGCCTGCTGGGCGCGTGGATCGAACAACGCCTTGTGCTGAGGCACGAATGGCGGCAAGTCCTCGGCCACCAGGCGCAGGTTGCGCACCGGCGCCTTCAGACGCACCAATTCCAGCCTGCCACGGGCCAGTTCAAGCAACATGGCCGGGTCGCGTTCTGCGGCCAGCAATCCAACGTCAAGCTGGGTGTCATGGCCCTGCGCGTGCTCCATGTACACCTTGAATCGCTGGACGCCACAGTCGCGCCCAGCCAGGAAAGCGGCCAGGTCTGTCAGCATGCGACGTAATGGGAACAATAGCGCCTGGTGCGACTCCACATCGAAGTTCAGCTCCAACCGCGCCTCGAAACGGTCCGGCGGTTCGAAGAATGCAAGGCCCAGGTTGCGCATGCCCAGTAACTGGTCCAGGTGCAACTGCACCTGGGCAGCAAAGCGCCTTGCCAATGCGTCGCGCGGTAGCGCCAGTACCTGTTTCAGCTGGCGCAACCCCATGCGGCCGAAGGCCTGGGCATCTTCCGGGCGCAGGCCGATCCGATCGATGGGCATTTCGGCCAGTGCCGCACGGGTCGAAGCGGCATCCTCCAACGCCAACCCGTCGTGAGTATTGGCCAGCATGCGCGCAGCCACCGGATTGCTGGCCAGGACGATGCGTTGACGCAAGCCCAGCGCAGACAGTTCCTGGCGCAAGCGCGCCTCCAGTACCGGCCATGGCCCGAACAGCTGCAGGCTCGACCCTACTTCCAGCAACAAGGTTCGCGGGTAGTGCAAGCTGACCTGGGCACTGAAGCGATATGCCCAGGCGGCCAGCAACTGCTGCAAGGCATCGATGCGCTTGGGATCGACTTCGAGGCAGGAGAAGCCATCGGCCAGCGCACGGGCGGCCGTCAGGGTTTGGCCGGCGCTAAGCCCCAGAGCGGCTGCCGCAGGGTTGACCGATTGCAGGACCCGGCGCTGGCTGGGACCACCCAGCAGCACCAGCGGTGCGTCACGGTCGTCGCGCTCGCGCAGCAGGCTGTCCAGCGCCAACTGGGGAAATAGAATGCAGGCCCACAACATGTTCCATCATCCCTGCCTTGAACACGCGATCGGTAAGGCCGGCGGCATGCCGCCACGGCATTTGAGTACCCGCCACTGGGGTGGGCGTGCGTCGATGGCGATGCGCAATGCCGCAGGCGACGGGTTATGCATGGCCGCTTGCCCACGGCAGGCGAACGCCAGGGCCTGCCCGGTTTCCGCCGCGACCTGCAAGCGGCGCAAGGCGCGGTCGTCGGCGCGTTCTGGCCAACACACCACCGCGGCACAACTGCCCGAACGCAGGCACTGTTCGGCGGCCCACAGGGTGTCGGTAGTGCCCGCGTCGACCTGGAACAGCCAGCGCAGGTCGATACCCGCCGCCTGCCAGGCTGGCGCAAAAGGAATGAAGGGAGGTGATACCAACACCACGCGTCCGCCCTCGCCGCTCAGGCGCGCCAGCGTGGGCCAAAGCAATTGCAGTTCGCCGCTACCAGGGCGCACGAGCAACAATTCGCTGAGCGCCGCCGCCGGCCAGCCGCCTTCGGGCAGGCGTTCGTCCAGGCTGGCATGCCCGGTCGGTTGCAGACCCTGTGGCCGGGCCTGGGCTTGACGGCCACGCCATACCCGACGCTGGTCGAGCAGCCTGTCCAGATCGATGACCGCGCCCATCAGTCGCGCCGCACCAGGCCACAG
The DNA here is from genome assembly GCF_002420785.1 of Pseudomonas sp. UBA5666. Classification (NCBI taxonomy): domain Bacteria; kingdom Pseudomonadati; phylum Pseudomonadota; class Gammaproteobacteria; order Pseudomonadales; family Pseudomonadaceae; genus Pseudomonas; species Pseudomonas sp. UBA5666. The sequence continues at coordinate 160,547 of NZ_DIIQ01000037.1, forward strand.
AAGATGCCTTCGATGAACAGCTCCTGATCCGGCCCTACGTCAATTGGTGCGTACGCCGGATTGCGCGGCACCAGCCGATAGCCCTCGCCGTGGCGCTGGAGGCGCTTGATGGTCACCTCGCCGTCCAGCCGAGCGACCACGATCTGCCCTTCCCGTACATCGCCCTGCTGGCGGATGCCGACCAGGTCACCGTCGAGGATGCCGTCACCTATCATCGAGTCCCCGCGCACCTTGAGCAGGTAATCGGGGGTACGACGAAACAGGCTGGGGTCGAGCATCAATTGCTCGTGGATGTCGAGGTCCGGCCCGATCGGCGCACCCGCGGCCACCTGTCCGAGCACCGGCAGTTCGAGCATTTCAGGCCGGCGTAGCGGCCTTGCCAGGCGAATACTGCGGGCCTGATTGGGGGTGACGTCGATGTAGCCTGCCTGGCACAGCGCGGTGATGTGCTTGCGGGCCACGCTGCGTGAGGCAAAGCCAAAGCGCGTGGCGATATCGGCCAGGCTGGGAGGCTGGCCTTGTTCGGTGATGCGCTCGCGAATGAAATCGAAAATGGCGCGGCGCTTGGGGGTTAGATTATCCATGGAGCACATTTGTACTCTTTCCGGAGCACGCTGACCAGCCCCCTTCGTCGTCGTCATTGGTTATGATCCTATGGCCACCCTGTACCTGCTTTGGAAATCCCCATGCTCAATGCATTGCTGTTCGACCTAGATGGCACCCTCACCGACACCGATACCCTCCATTTACAGGCGTTTCGCCAGCTCTTGCGTGAATACGACGGCCGAGCATTGAGCCAGGACCAGTTCGATGCTCAGATCAGCGGCCGGGCCAATGGCGAACTGTTCGCCGAGTTGTTCGAGGGTGCCACTGCCTTGCAGTGCCAGGCACTTGCCGAACGCAAGGAAGCGCTTTTTCGTGAAATGTCACCAAAGCTCGAGCCCCTGCCTGGGCTGATCCGTTTGCTCGATCACGCCAGCACCCACGGCTTTGGCATGTGCGTAGTGACCAACGCCCCGCGGCTCAATGCCGAACACATGCTCGCAGGCCTAAAGCTGAGCGACAGGTTCGACCACGTGGTGATTGCCGATGAACTGGCCAAGCCCAAGCCCGACCCGCTTCCCTACCTGACCGGCCTGCAGCGACTGGATGCCCATGCTGACCAGGCGTTGGCTTTCGAAGACTCGCTACCGGGCGTTCGGGCAGCCAGCGCTGCCGGGATCTTCACGGTCGGCCTTGGCACTACCCAGACGCCACAACGTTTGATCGAGGCAGGTGCGCGCCTGGTCATCGACAACTTCGAAGATGCGCGCCTGTGGGCGTTATTGGGCGCGGACAGGGCACCGGCGGGAAGCGATGACACAGCACGCTGAGCTTCACCTGCGCAGCCCCTTGCTGTTTCGCTTCGTAGCGTTGGGTATTGGGCTGGGCATGGTCGCCGTGTGCAGCCTGGCGTTGTATGCCATCTGGGTGGATGTGCTACCAGTCTTCGGGCGCCTGTACCGCGGTGCTCCGGTGGTCGAGACTTCGTTCGGAGCCTTTTTCGTGATAGGGGTGATTCCTTTGACGCCCATTGTGGTCGCCGCCGCCATGATCGGCCTTTTTACCGGCCGCAAGTTCGACCCGCCGCGGGCATCCTGGCTTGCTCGATTCCAGCTTCGCTCTTTCCAGGTCACACTCGTGGCGATATGCATCGTGGCCCCCGTGATGATTGCAGTGAGCACGGCCACGCTCCTGATCAAGGACTATCGGCCCTGCACCAAACTGCGCATTTCCGGATCGCGCGGGCACATGTTCTGGGTCAATGATGACCGGGTGTGTTTTACCCCGGATGCTTACATCAATGATCATTGGCCCTGCAAAACGGTGGGTGACCGGACGGTGTGCGTCCAGGTGGATGGCCACGCTCCACTCGGCTCGCAGGCTGCCCGGTAGAACCTCCTGGCCGCTTGGAGCGTCCTACAGCTATTCCTATTCTACCGCAGGCCATACGTGATCGCTGGCCTGCTATGTCTCCTCGACCCGACTGCCAAGCAAGGACAGCAACATGCCAAGCGACAAACCCGCCTTCAGCGGTTTCATTCGTGTACGGGGTGCGCGCGAGCACAACCTCAAGAATGTCAATGTAGAGGTACCGCGCGACGCATTGGTGGTGTTTACCGGAGTGTCGGGTTCCGGCAAGTCTTCCTTGGCTTTTTCGACACTGTACGCCGAGGCCCAGCGCCGCTACTTCGAATCGGTTGCGCCCTACGCTCGGCGGCTGATCGACCAAGTGGGTGTACCGGACGTGGACGCCATCGAAGGCTTGCCTCCCGCGGTGGCGCTGCAGCAGCAGCGTGGCAGCCCCAGTGCGCGGTCTTCGGTAGGCAGCGTCACCACGCTATCGAGCTCCATCCGCATGCTGTACTCGCGTGCAGGCCATTACCCCGCGGACCAGCCAATGCTGTATGCCGAGGATTTCTCGGCCAACACGCCGCAAGGCGCCTGCCCCGCGTGCCATGGGCTCGGCCGGGTCTACGAGGTCACCGAGGCGACCATGGTCCCCGACCCCTCGTTGAGCATCCGGGAGCGCGCAGTGGCTGCCTGGCCCATGGCGTGGCAAGGGCAAAACCTGCGGGACATTCTGGTCACCCTGGGCTACGACGTGGATGTGCCTTGGCGCGATCTGCCCCAGAAGCAGCGTGACTGGATTCTCTACACCGAAGAAACACCCACCGTGCCAGTCTACGCGGGCCTTACGCCGGCCCAGGCACGTGCCGCCCTCAAACGCAAGGCAGAACCTAGCTACCAAGGCACGTTCACCGGCGCTCGGCGCTATGTGCTGCATACGTTCATGCACTCGCAAAGTGCACAGATGCGCAAGCGCGTTTCCCGTTACATGCGCCCGAGCCCCTGCCCCACGTGCCAAGGCAAACGTCTCAAGCGCGAGGCATTGAGTGTCACCTTCGCAGGCCTGGATATCGCAGCGCTTTCGCAACTGCCCCTGCAGGCCTTGGCTGAGGTATTGCGCAAGGTGGCGGCAGCCGAGTACCTGATTCAGGACGATGACCTGACAGTTGAAAAACGCCTGGCCGCGCAACGCATTGCCAGTGAGCTGCTGGTGCGCATCGACACGCTGCTTGAGCTCGGCCTGGGTTACCTGGCACTCGAACGCAGCACCCCTACCCTGTCTTCGGGCGAGCTGCAGCGCCTGCGCCTGGCTACGCAGCTCAATTCGCAGCTGTTTGGCGTGGTCTATGTGCTGGACGAACCCTCCGCCGGCCTGCACCCGGCCGACAGCGAAGCCTTGTTCGATGCCCTGCAGCGCCTCAAGCAGGCGGGCAATTCGGTGTACGTGGTCGAACACGACCTGGACACCATGCGCCGTGCGGACTGGCTGGTGGACGTGGGGCCGGCCGCCGGAGAGCACGGGGGCAAGGTTCTCTACAGTGGCCCTCCGGCCGGCCTGGCCCAGGTCGAGCAATCGTGTACGGCCCGCTATCTATTCCAGGCACAGGACAAGACACACCGCCAACATCGCGAGCCCCAGGCCTGGCTACGCCTGGAGGGCATAACCCGCAACAACCTCGACAACCTCAGTGCAGCGTTCCCGCTGGGCTGCTTCACGGCGGTGACCGGCATTTCGGGCTCCGGCAAGTCGAGCCTGGTCAGCCAGGCCCTGCTGGACTTGGTAGGCACACACCTGGGTCACGCCGAGGCTTCACAGGATGCCCAGGTGCCTGACCTGGAAGACGAGCCAGAGCAGGTGAGCACGGGCCGCGTCAGCGCAGGCCTTGAGCACATCAAGCGGCTGGTGCAGGTAGACCAGAAACCGATCGGCCGAACGCCTCGGTCCAACCTGGCCACCTACACCGGCTTGTTCGATCATGTGCGCAAATTATTCGCCAGTACCGAACAGGCCAAGGCCCAGGGCTTCGATGCCGGGCGTTTCTCATTCAACGTCGCGAAAGGTCGATGCCCTACGTGCGAAGGCGAAGGATTCGTCAGTGTCGAGTTGCTGTTCATGCCAAGCGTGTTCGCTCCTTGCCCGACCTGTCACGGGGCCCGCTACAATCCAGAGACCCTTTCGGTGAGCTGGCAAGGCATGAATATCGCCCAGGTGCTGCAACTGACCGTGGAGCAAGCGCTGAGGGTGTTTGAGGATCAGCCCTCGGCGCGGCGTTCGCTTCAGGTGCTGCAAGACATAGGCTTGGGCTATCTGCGGCTGGGCCAGCCGGCAACGGAGCTGTCAGGGGGCGAAGCACAACGGATCAAGTTGGCCACCGAACTGCAACGCCAGGCCCGCGGCGCCACCTTGTATGTGCTCGATGAGCCCACCAACGGCCTGCACCCACAAGATGTCGACCGGTTGCTGGTGCAGCTCAACCGCCTGGTGGATAACGGCCACAGCGTGGTGGTGGTCGAACATGACATGCGCGTAGTCGCCCAGTGCGATTGGGTGATCGACATCGGCCCTGGGGCTGGCGATGCCGGCGGCAAGGTGGTCGCCAGCGGCAACCCCGGTCAGGTGGCCAAGGCCAAGCACAGCCGCACAGCCGCCTTCCTGGCACGGGCCTTGTAGCAGCGCTGGATAACATCGACGCAGGCGCAAGCGGCCACACAACGGCTGCATCCAACACCTTAGACAGGCTGTTTCATGGACAAGTACGCACCCCGCCAGTGGTTACCTCACGAGAAACCGACCCTGCCAGGTTCGCCGTCCACGCCCCTGCACAGCCCAGCCAAGCGCCTGGCCTATGGTCTGGTTGGTTTGCTGGTCGCCATCACCGGCGGGCTGGGCAACGCGCTGGTGACCGCAAACCTTGTGTTCCTGCAAGGTGCACTGGGCGCGACCACTGCGGAAATGGCCTGGTTGCCGGCTGCCTACGTGATGACCAACGTGTCCATGAACCTGTTGCTGGTCAAGTTTCGCCAGCAATTCGGACTGCGTGCCTTTACCGAAGTGTTTCTGGTGCTCTATGCCCTGGTGACCTTCGCCCACCTGCTGGTCAACGACCTGAATTCGGCCATTGCCGTGCGGGCCGCCCACGGCATGGTGGGCGCCGCGTTGACCTCGCTTGGCCTGTACTACATGATCCAGGCCTTCCCGGCACAGTGGCGGCTCAAGGCAATGGTTCTGGGCCTTGGCGCTTCCCAGCTGGCCTTGCCGCTGGCACGGATATTTTCTGAAGACCTGCTGTTGATCGCCGAGTGGCGGGGGCTTTACTTGTTCGAACTGGGGCTGGCGCTGACAGCCCTGGGCTGCGTACTTCTGCTCAAACTACCGCCCGGTGACCGCTTCAAGACCTTCGAGCCTCTGGATTTTCTCACCTTCGCCCTGATGGCCAGCGGCACGGCGCTGCTCTGCGCGGCCTTGTCGCTTGGGCGCATCGACTGGTGGCTGGATGCGCCGTGGATCGGCATGGCGCTGGCAGGCTCGATCGTCCTGATCCTGAGCGGGCTGGCGATCGAGCACAACCGGGAGAACCCCCTGCTGATGACGCGGTGGCTGGGCAGCGGCGCCATCATCCGCCTGGGGCTGTGCGTGATCCTCATCCGTATGGTCACCTCCGAGCAATCCACCGGCGCAGTCGGCTTTCTGCAGATGCTCAACATGTCCAGTGAACAGATGCGTTCGCTGTACTGGATCATGCTGCTCGGTGCGGTCGCCGGGTTGGCGACCAGCGCCTTGACCATCAACCCTAACCACTTGATCCTACCGCTGCTGATCTCCCTGCTGGCCATGGCAGTAGGCGCCTTCATGGACAGCACGTCGAGCAACCTGACCCGGCCTGCGCAAATGTACCTGAGCCAGTTTTTGTTGGCCTTCGGCAGTACGTTCTTCCTGGGCCCCTCCATGGCCCTGGGCATTGGCCATGTGCGGGCCAACCCGCAGAACCTGGTGAGCTTCTCGGTGCTGTTCGGCATCTGCAACAACCTCGGTGGTCTGATCGGTGCAGCGCTGCTGGGCACGTTCCAGATCTGGCGGGAAAAATTTCACTCAAGTCACCTGATGGACCACCTGAGCAGCGTGGAACCGCTGGTCACCGCCCGGGTTCAAAGTGGGGGTGCAAGCGTCGGGCGCCTGATCGCCGACCCTGCCCTGCGTACTGAAGTGGGCATGCGCCAACTGGCTAGCGCGGCCACCCGAGAAGCCAATGTGCTGGCCTACAACGATGTGTTCATGCTCATTGGCGCTATCGCTATTCTCACCATGATCTGGATCTGCATACGCGGCACCTGGCTCTGGTACAGCAAACGTCAGGCTCGCCTGACCGACTCATCCCTTGGCGCACCGACACGATGACCGAACAATCCCGCACCACCACCACGACTGCCATCGCCGAAGCGCCGGAGGGCACTACGCCACCAAGTGAGCCAACTTCACCCGGACGCACTCGCAAGGTGCGCATACTGTCAGCCATCACCTTCGGCTGTGTCGCCCTGGTCGGCGTACTGGTGGTGCTTTATGCGTGGCGCCTGCCCCCTTTCAGCAGCGCCATCGAAAGTACCGAAAACGCCATGGTGCGCGGGCAGGTCACGATCATCGGACCGCAGTTGAGCGGCTATATCGTCGAGGTGCCAGTGCAGGACTTCCAGTACGTCAAGGCGGGCCAGTTGCTGGTCAAGCTCGATGACCGGATCTACACCCAGCGCCTTGCTCAGGCCATCGCTCAGCAGCAGCAACAAGAGGCGGCGCTGGCCAACAATGCGCAGCAGCGCAAGAGCGCTGAGGCGACCATCGCCCAGCGCCAGGCTGCCATCAATGACGCTGCCGCGCAGTTGACCAAGGCGAAGGCCGATCTGTCGCGCAACCAGGCGCTGGTCACCGATGGATCGGTGTCACGACGTGAACTGGATGTCACCCGCGCCAGCGAGGCGGCGGCGGCGGCGAGCCTTGCGCAGGCAAAGGCTGCGCTGGAGATTGCCCGGCAGGATCGCGAGTCGGTGATCGTCAACCGCGCGGCGCTGCTGGCTGCGGTCGAGAATGCCAAGGCCGCCGTGGCCCTGGCCCGCATCGACCTGGACAACACCCGCGTGACCGCGCCAAGGGACGGGCAGTTGGGGCAGATCGGGACGCGCCTGGGCGCCTATGTCAACTCCGGTGCCCAGCTGATGGCGCTGGTACCCGATACCTTGTGGATCATCGCCAATATGAAGGAAACGCAGATGGCCGACGTGCGCATCGGCCAGCCGGCCAGTTTCACGGTGGATGCCTTGAACCATCTCAAACTGTACGGGCACATCGAACAGATTTCCCCTGCCACTGGCTCGGAGTTCGCGTTACTTCAGGCGGACAATGCGACCGGCAACTTCGTCAAAATCGCCCAGCGCATTCCGGTGCGTATCACAGTGGATGCCGGCCAGCCAGAGGCTGCGCGGCTGCGGCCGGGTATGTCGGTGGTGGTCAGTATCGACACGGGGGAGCAGCCGTCCTGTGGCAGAGCGGGTTGCTAGCGGATTGATGGGGGGTGTGCCCTTGGATGGGTCACGTGTTGGCGAGAGTGGACAATGGGTATTACTCTACACCCCATAGATCAGTCTCTTTAATCAGGGTGTGGCTGCATTCGAACACCTTTGCGAGCCACCACTTCTTGTAGGAGCGACCATGTGCCACGATGGCCGTGCAGCGGCCCCAGTTTATTTGCTGTGATTCAAACACTAGGGCCGCTTCGCGGCCATCGCGGCACAAAGTCGCTCCTACACGGGATATATATCGCGGCAAGTTTAGACATTATCATCCCCACCACAGACGCTGTTGATCTTGATCTTGAT